>DYCH01000063.1:0-4990 GCA_019418235.1 Sutterella sp. | reverse complement strand
CTACACCCCTTACGAGGGTGATGAGTCGTTCCTTGCCTCTTCTTCTGAAAAGACGAAGAAGGTTTGGGATAAGCTCACCGAAATGTTTAAAGAGGAACGTGAACGTGGCGTTTACGACACGGAAACGAAGCTTCCGCAAACGATTACGACCTATGGTCCGGGCTACATTGACCGCGACAACGAAGTGATCGTCGGTTTGCAAACGGATGCTCCGTTAAAGCGCGGTATTTTCCCGCGTGGCGGTATCCGCATGGTGGAAAACAGCCTCAAGGCCTATGGCTATGAGCTCGATCCCCTCACGAAGGAAATCTTCACGAAGTATCGTAAGACGCACAACG
This sequence comes from Sutterella sp., assembly GCA_019418235.1. Taxonomy (GTDB): domain Bacteria; phylum Pseudomonadota; class Gammaproteobacteria; order Burkholderiales; family Burkholderiaceae_F; genus Aphodousia. The sequence goes on along the minus strand of DYCH01000063.1, from coordinate 4,652 downwards.
AAGGTGTGTTCTCTGCTTACACCGAAGACATCCGTAAGTGCCGTCATGCTCACATCATCACGGGTTTGCCTGATGCTTACGGCCGCGGCCGTATTATCGGTGACTACCGTCGTGTGGCCCTTTACGGTACGGCCGCTTTGATTGAAGATCGCAAGATTTTCCAAAAGCGTTTGCAAAACCGTGAAATGACCGAAGACGTGATTCGTCTTCGTGAAGAATTGACCGAACAAATCAAGGCTTTGAAGGACTTTGAAGTCATGTGCGCTGGCTACGGCTTTGACGTCACGCGTCCTGCTCAAAATGCTCGCGAAGCCGTGCAATTTGTTTACCTCGCCTACTTGGCCGCTGTGAAGGATCAAGACGGTGCCGCTATGTCTATCGGTCGTACGTCAACCTTCTTGGATATTTACATCGAACGCGACTTGAAGGCCGGTGTTTTAACAGAAGCCGAAGCACAAGAATTGATTGATCAAATGATCATCAAGCTTCGTATCGTTCGCTTCTTGCGCACGCCTGAATACAACGACCTCTTCTCCGGTGACCCGGTTTGGGTGACGGAATCCTTGGGCGGTATGGGCACCGACGGCCGTACGTTAGTGACGAAGAATAGCTTCCGTTACTTGCACACGCTCTACAACTTGGGGCCTGCTCCTGAACCCAACTTGACGGTTCTTTGGGCCGACAAGTTGCCTGAAAACTGGAAGAAGTTCTGCGCTAAGGTTTCGATTGACACCTCTGCCATCCAATACGAAAACGATGACTTGATGCGTGTTGACTTCGGTGACGACTACGGTATTGCCTGCTGTGTCTCCCCGATGAAGATCGGTAAGCAAATGCAGTTCTTCGGCGCTCGCGCTAACCTTGCTAAAGCATTGCTTTACGCAATCAACGGCGGTCGCGATGAACGCACGGGCGAACAAGTGGCTCCGAAGTTTGAAGCCATTACTTCCGAGTACCTCGACTACAACGAAGTGATGGAAAAGTACGAACAAATGATGAGCTGGTTGGCTGGTGTCTACTCCAACGCCTTAAAGATCATCCACTACATGCACGATAAGTACTGCTACGAAGCCTATGAATTGGCTTTGCATGACGGTGACGTTGAACGCATCTTCGCCACCGGTATTGCCGGTCTTTCCATCGTGACGGACTCTTTGGTGGCCATCCGTGATTGTAAGGTTAAGGTGATTCGTGACGAACGAGGCTTAGCCGTTGGTTTTGAACGCGAAGGCGACTACGTTCCCTTCGGTAACAACGACGACAAGACCGATGCCGTGGCGGTTGAAATTACCAACAAGTTCATGAACTACTTGCGTCAACACACGACCTACCGTCATGCCGTTCCCACGCAATCGATCTTAACGATTACGAGCAATGTGGTTTACGGTAAGAAGACGGGTTCCACCCCTGACGGTCGCGAAGGCGGTACGCCTTTTGCCCCGGGTGCCAACCCGATGAACGGTCGTGACCAAAAGGGTGCCGTGGCAGCCTTGGCTTCTGTGGCGAAGTTGCCCTTTGAGGATGCTCATGACGGTATTTCCTTTACGTTCGGTATCTCTCCGGCAACGTTGGGTAAGGAACGTGACATTCAAGTGGCTAATTTGGTCGGCCTTTTGAACGGTTACTTCACGCCCAAGGGTGGTCAGCACTTAAACGTCAATGTCTTTGATCGCGACTTGTTGATTGACGCCATGGAGCATCCCGAGCTTTACCCGCAATTGACGATCCGCGTTTCGGGTTATGCCGTGAACTTCGTGAAGTTAACGCGTGAACAACAATTGGACGTGATCTCTCGTACGATCAACCATTCTTTGTAAGAGAAACAATGGACCAACCGATTATCGGTAACATCCATTCATTAGAGAGTTTCGGGACCGTTGACGGTCCCGGAATTCGCTTTGTGACCTTTATGCAAGGCTGTCCCCTGCGATGCTTGTATTGTCACAATCCCGATACTTGGGAAATGAAGCGTGAAGGGAAGTACCGTTTAACCCCGCAAGAGCTTTTAGAAGAAGTTCTTAAATACAAAAGCTTTATCGCTAACGGTGGCGTTACGCTTACCGGGGGCGAGCCATTGATGCAACCGGAATTCTGCCGTGAGTACTTTAAGCTTTGTAAAGAAAACGGGATTCATACGGCGTTAGACACTTGTGGCGTTGTCATCAAAGAAGCGGCGTTGGAAGTGCTTGACTACACCGATCTTGTGCTTTTAGACATTAAGGCACTCGATCCTGAATTGTGTACCAAAGTCTGCGGCAACGATGGTCGCAATGCGTTGCGTTTTTTAGATGAACTCGAAAAACGTGGCATTGATGTCTGGATTCGTCATGTGGTTGTGCCGGGCTTGACGGACAACGACAAATCTTTGGATGACTTGGTGAAGTTCTTAAAAGAAAACTACACCGTCGTTCGCAAGATTGAATGGCTCCCCTATCACACTATGGGTGTCTTTAAGTACGAACAGTTAGGTATCGACTATCCTCTCAAAGGTGTTGAGCCTCTATCCAAAGAACGGATCATTACCATTAAAGAGCGGTACAAAAAAGACTATCCTTAACGAAAAAGCTGTTGCGAAGAAAATTCTGTGCAACAGCTTTTTTATAGGGTCTTATAGGGGTTTATAGCACTTTATAGGGCACTATAGTGCCTTATACAGTAGATAATTCTCGACAACTTGAGCAAACACACTCGCTCCGATCGGAAGCACCTCATCATTAAAATCAAATTGAGGATTGTGAAGACCTGGAGTACCGTTAGAACCGGAACCTACAAAGAAAAAGGCACCAGGAACCTTCTTTAAATACTCGCCGAAATCTTCAGAGGGCATCACCGGTTCTTGTTCAACCAAAGCTTTCGCTCCAAGTGTCTCAATCGCGGCGGTCTTAACGAGTTTGGCGCATTCCGGTGTATTAATCACGGGAGAGACTTGGCGATCAAATGTGACTTTCGCTTCAGCCCCAAAGGCCATGGCAACTTGAAAAGCAATACTTTTCATTTGAGATTCAATAAGATCTGTGACACTTTCGTTGAAAGTTCTGACCGTGCCGCACATGTAGGCTGTATCAGGAATAACGTTGTACGATTGGCCCGCAGTGACCTGACAAATCGAAAGAACAGCGGCATCTTGAGGCTTTTTCATCCGAGTGATGATGCCTTGTAAGGCATTGGCAATTTGAATCGCTACAAAAATTGGATCAACTGAAAGGTTGGGCATGGCGCCATGCGAACCTTTCCCCGTCACTTCAATTTCAAAAGCGTTGCAACTGGCCATAATGGCTTTATCGGCAACACCAACCGTTCCTACCGGTAACTCTGGCCAATTGTGGCAACCCAAAATCATATCCGCAGGGAATTTCTCAAAAAGACCCGCTTGCACCATTTCACTTGCGCCCCCATCTTGCTCTTCGCTGGGTTGAAAAACAAAATAAACGGTGCCTGAGAATTGGCGCGTTTGAGCCAAATAGCGAGCAGTCATTAAAAGCATCGCAATATGACCGTCGTGACCACAGGCGTGCATCACCCCTTCATTTTTAGAGGCATGAGAAAAAGTGTTCTTCTCGCAGATGGCAAGCGCATCCATATCGGCTCTTAAAGCAATGCTTTTGGCCCCTTCCCCGTTTCTAAGTACACCGACAACGCCGGTGCCGGCGATATCGGTATGAACATCAATCCCCCAACTGTTTAAACATGAGGCGATGAATTCCGAGGTTTGAAATTCCTTGTGACTGAGCTCAGGATATTGGTGAAGATGTTGGCGGATGGCTGTAAATTCCGGCATCAGTGCGAGCATGGATTCTTGAATTGACATCATTGCGTTCCCTTAAACAACTAAAGTGCCGTTTCCGACACTTTAGTTTTGATTGATCTTAGTGCTTCGCACCAAACCACTTTTGGTAGATCTTGTCGTATTCGCCGTTGGCCTTGATGGTCTTTAATCCCTTATTGAGTTTGTCGAGCATCTTCTTATTACTCTTAGCAACGGCAAAACCCACTTGCTTAGGATTGTAGAGTTCGGGCGTTGTCATGATTTCCTTATCATTGTGGCGAGCCAAATAGTGATCAATCACAGTCTTACCCACGATAGCGGCTTGACAGCCGTCGTACTTCAAATCCATAAAGGCTTCAATGACTTGGTCAAAGTCGACAACCTTAGCGCCTTTGATTTCTTTAGCGAAGATGGAGCCGGTTGAACCGATTTGAGCACAAACGCGCTTACCTTCCAAGTCTTTAATCGTCTTGTACTTATTCTTGTCCTTACTCTTAATAACCATGGCAAGACCGACGTCGTAGTACGGATCAGAGAAATTCACTTGTTTTTGACGTGCTGGCGTAATCGTCATGGCACAAGCCGCAACATCAACCATGTTCGTTTGAATAGCTGGGATGATGCCGGCAAATTGCATATTTTGAATCTTGGGTTCATCGCCATTTGCCTTAATGATGGCCTTAATCAAATCGATGTCAAAGCCTACGATTTCATTCGTTTTTTCATCTTTGTACTCAAACGGAGCGAGACCAGCATCGGTGCCAACCAAAATGGTTTCAGCACAAGCGCTTCCCATTAAGACACCACCTAAGAGCAAAGCCAAAATTGATTTTTTCATTTTGAAGTTCCTTAAACAAAATTAAATTCGGTTTTGGCAGTGTAGGCT
>DYCH01000062.1 GCA_019418235.1 Sutterella sp. | reverse complement strand
ATATACAATGCTTTGTTCGACGAAAATACGAATTTATCCAACCTCATCCCAAGCTGATTATCTCTGCGGTTTGTTTGGGGCGGTTCGTTTTTGCTACAACAAGGCTCTTCACATTAAAAAACATTTCTACCATACTCACGGTGTCAATCTTTCTCCCGTACATGATATTAAGCCTCTTTTATCGAAGGCAAAGAAATCTCGAAAGTATGCTTGGTTAAAGAACTATGATGCCATCGCTTTGCAAGAGTCAATTCGTCATTTGGATAAGGCTTTTATTGGGTTCTTTAAACACGGTCGAGGTTTCCCTAAATTCAAAAGTCGTCGCGATACACAAAAGAGTTATCACTGTACCGCCGTTTCTTGTGGAGACAATTGGATCAAAATCCCTAAACTCTCCAAAATCAAAGCCAAAGTCCACCGACCGATCACCGGTAAAGTTAAAAGCATTACTTTATCGCTGGAGCCGAGTGGCAAATACTATGCCTCCATTCTTTATGATGACGGAAGATGTGAACCTCCATTGATAACTTCCATTATGGCTGAGGGTGTCATTGGATTGGACATGGGATTGAAAACCTTCTTGACCGACTCCAAGGGAGAGGTGGTTGAGAATCCTCGTTATTTAAAACGGGCTCAAGCCAATCTGCGCAGAAAGCAAAAGAAACTATCCCGAAAGGTAATAGGAAGTGCGAATCGGGCGAAAGCTCGTCAGTTGGTAGCAAAAGCACATGAGCGTGTACGCTGTCAACGAATGGATTTTTTACACAAGGTCTCTCGACGCGTAGCTGACGAAAACCAAGCGGTTGCTATTGAGAGTTTATCAACGAAGAACATGATGAAAAATCACCATCTTGCCAAGAGCATTGCCGATGTGGCTTGGGGTGGATTTTTCACCTTGCTTGCTTACAAGTTAAAACGCCAAGGGAAACGATTAATTGAAATGGATCGTTTTTACCCATCGTCAAAGACTTGTAGTGCCTGTGGGTATAAATTGGATGATTTACCACTATCGATCCGAGCGTGGACTTGTCCGGTTTGTGGAGCCGCGCATGATCGAGATCATAACGCGGCGATCAATATCCAAAAGCAAGGACTTTTGAAATTAAAGGCGGAAGGGCTATCCGTCTCTGCTTGTGGAGGCTGTGTCAGTCATTGTGAAAACAATGCAACGGCCAATGAAACAAGAAGCCTTCGTCTTTAGACGAGGGAGTAGTCACAACTTCATGCGTTCTGCAACAGGCTTGCCCGGGTCTACCACCAAAGCATTGATACCCATCGCGCGAACGGCGTCAGCCCCTTGGGCCGTACAAATAACCGTACCGTTGGTACCATAGACATGGCCATCCTTCAAAATGGTCTTGCCGTTGACAAAGCTCGCAACGGCCTTTTGAGCATTCAAATCAAAGATCGTGATATCGGCATCAGCCCCAACGCTCAAATGACCCTTGTTGTCCAAACGCAACATACGTGCAGGATTCAAGCTCGTCTTGGCCACGAATTCAGACATCGTCAAAACGTCCAAACGAACCAAAGACAAACCTTGTTCCAAAATCACGTTACGCGGGATGCAACCACCGTCGGTAGAAATACCGTCAACAACGAAGCTGCCGTCCGGGCGCTTGGCTTGAGCAAGCATAATGCGCGGCAACGGAGGATTGACGTTGAAGGATCCGCCCACATCCGTGTTGCAGCTCTTCCAAAGGGCCAAACCTTCTTCACCCGTCATTAAGTCAGAGTAGCCGCCGGCGTCATACACGGCCCAAACCTTCTTGGCCTTAAAGGCACCTTCAATGCCTTCCTTATCGGCCGTAAAGCCAAAGCGCTTTAAGCAGTTACCCGTCACCTTGGATTGCACTTCACCGCTTTCAAAGCAGGTCAAACGCGTACCGTTGCGCGGAGAAATGTAGCTTTCGCAGTGAATGTGGTCATTGGCCAACAACAAATCAATAGCTTCTTGCGTTTCTTCCACTTCCGAGCGAATGGCACCACGGCAATAGGCATTGATGTGAGCCAAATGCAAGAAGTTGCCCTTACTCATTTCAACGGCTTCACGCATACCTTCGATGTTGGAACCGTGTTCACTGGTACCGGCGTGCCAAGCAATGTAAGCACCGTGTTCAAGTGCCGTCTTAATCAAAAGAGAGGACACTTGGGGCTTTAACGGATAGTGACCGCCCAAAAGCTTCACACCCAAAGCACCACCCTTCATGGATTCATCAATCAAGGCATCCATTTCGGCCTTGGTGGGTTCATTGGTCTTAAAGGTAAACGGGGGCGATGCGTATTGCAAAATCGCCGTATTGATGCCGCTACCATACGCCGGGATATTCTTTAAAACGTTGTCCAAGGGACCGGCCATGTCTAAGCACGTCGTGACACCGGCCATGGCAAGCATCTTAAAGCCATAGGGAGAGCCCCACATTTCACCTAAGTGAACGTGGCTATCAATAATCCCCGGTTGAAGGACATAACCCGTGTAATCTTCGACAACCTTGGCTTGGCCACCAGGCAAATCCACGCCCACTTCAGCGATCACACCGTTTTCGATCGCCACGTCGCGAATGCCGTCAATATGGTTGAGGGGATCGACAACACGAGCGCCCTTTAACAATAAATCCCACATGCTTATTTCTCCTTGAGAACTTCAGAAAAGAGTCCGCTTATTTTTGAGCGGTCAACATATTTATTTTAATCTTTCACCCAAGATAATTCTCCCAGCGTGCCGTAAAAGACAGGAAAAATACCCATTCATCTCAAAAATATGTAACAGACTTCATCGCTAGTAAAGCTTCATTCGTTTTTCGTTTAAAAAGACCACCAAAAATTGCCCTATTGCCTTGATTTTTTGGCATACTTGCCTCATCAGGAAAACCAACACACTCACCTCCCGCAGATTCAATCGAGGTACAACGTTTCGACATTATTTTTAATGCCGTAAGGGG
>DYCH01000061.1 GCA_019418235.1 Sutterella sp. | reverse complement strand
GATCACATCTATGCAAACTTTTAATTACATTTCCTGGGATTCCCCCATTGGTTTAATTCGGCTGGTTTCTGTCGATGAGAAGCTTATTATGTGTGATTGGATTGACAGTCGTCACCATCAATCAAAATTCGAAAAATTTCAGAAAATCATTGGATTAAATAGCATTGAGTCGGAATCTGCTGTCATTATTAAGGCAAAGACGGAGATTTTGGAATACCTCAAGGGTGAGCGTCTGAGCTTTGACATTCCCCTGCACTTTATCGGAACTGATTTACAACGAGCAGTTGCAGACGAGCTTCTGAAGATTCCCTATGGTCAAACCATCAGTTACTCTGAATTGGCAAAACGAATCGGCCGTCCGATGGCAACTCGAGCTGTTGCCAATGCTGTTGGCTATAACCCGATCTCAATTCTGATTCCCTGTCATCGAATTATTGGTGCTAATGGGAGCCTGACGGGTTATGGTGGAGGTCTCGATCGAAAGAGAAAGTTTTTGGCAATTGAAGGAATGGATTCACTATTTTAAAAAGGATCGAAGATTCTGTCCTCGATCCTTTGTATTTAAATAAACTCCAAGTAGTTTTCTCGATTCACGACGTTAAACGACGCATTGGGATAGGCTTCTGAGAACGCCTTCGGCGCTTCCTGATATTTATTTCCCCACTTAAATTCAAATGCCATTAAACCGTTTGCATCTTCTTCCAAAAGATCAACCTCATGTTTATCGTAAGTTCGCCAAAAATAGAAATCCTTGTGCAACTTATTGTTATAGTTGGATTTAATGCGTTCGCTAATAATATAGTTCTCCCAAAGGGCTCCTACGTCTTGACGAATTGCTAAGGGAGTAAAAGCACTAATTACTGCATTTCGGATACCGTTATCATAAAAGTACCATTTACCGGCTTTCGAAACCTCTTTTCTTAGGTCTCGTGAGTATCCGCCTAAGCGATGCAGAACATAAACCTTCTCAAGTAAATTCAGATATTTCTCAACTGTCGCTTTATTCATTCCAAGTTGTTTACCCAATTCATCATAGGAAACTTCAGAGCCCAGTTGAAATGCGATGAGACGTAAAAGATTGCGCATCTTGTTGGCATTATTTATACCATCAATCGCCAAAATATCTTTCAACAGGTAAGCGCCTACGATATCTCTAAGATAATCTGTTTTTCTTTCAAAATTTTCGATTGAAACAACTTCGGGATAAGAGCCGTAGATAAGACGAGATTCGAGATTTTGTCGTGTTTCTAAAACGGTCTCATTTTGTGAAAGTTCTTGTTGAGAAAACGGTGTCAAAACAAACTGCGTACTTCGCCCAACAAGTGCAGTCGTTAATGAATTGTTTGCATCAAACGTTGCATTAACAATGATTCTAATCGTTGGGATTTCATCAACTATAAGCTTTAATGCCATCCCTATTTCAGGAATATTTTGAGCTTCATCAATGGATAACAAGTCAATGCTGTCTAGGATATGACGATAATTGGCAGTTGTTCTATTTTCAATAAGAGTTTGTGTATTGAAATCGTCGCCATGGAGTTTTAATACACGGCCGGGGAACTTGTTAACAATCTGTCTCATTAACAACGTTTTTCCACTGCGTCTTGGCCCGTAAATAATTACAACTTTTCCTGGGATTAAACTCGCAGAAATTTTTTTCTCTAACGATCTTCTAATGGTGTACATATGCGGAATTTAGAATTTGATATCGTCTTATAGGATATCAATGAAAGTCTGAAGAGATCAACAGTTAAAAAATGCCAGTGCTTGTTTTATATTCCAAACACTGGCAAAGCTTTAACGGTATTTATTAAATACTTGCTTAGCAGTAATTCCTACTACTAGAAAGCGTATCGAACACCTACGGTTCCACGCCAATCTTCTTCTACCGTGGCCCCCGCTGTGCGTTCAACATCTGCCCAAACATACGTATTCTTCGTGATATTGAAATTAGCACCGATGCCGTATTCAACCCAGGTATCTTTACCGTCATTCTCAATCATCGCACCATTGGCACCACGAATTGAGGCATCTCCCAAGAACTCATGAACGACAGATGCTCTAACGTACATATCTCCCTTGTCATTCGGGCACTTCATGCCAGAGGCAAAACCAATACGTCCCATGAAGCTATCGAAACCTTCCACTTCATAGCTAAAAGTCTTGTTGGTAGCACCAAGCGTTAATTTATCCGAGTCTATATAGGTATAGATTGCTTCCACTTGGGGTTCAATATAGAACATATTGTTGATGTTCAAACGCCACCCCAATTCACCGGAAAGGCTATAAGCTATATTCTCCAGTTTCCCCTTATAAAGGCCATCTACCGTCATATCGGATTCGGCTTTACTAACACGTGCGATTACGTCGGCAAAGAGACCATTCTCTGCCATCCAGGTACCGTAAGCAGCAACACTGTATGCATCTAGTTCTGATGAACCTCTCGTATACTCAACATCACCATTTGTATAGCTAGCTGCCAAACCGAAACGCATTGAATTCTCATCAAACGGACTGGTGTCGGCACCAATATGAATAGTATTAAACTCATTTTGTGTACCATCGCCACTAAGCTTACCACCGTCATAGCGTGCCCAAACACCATTGCTACCCTCTGCGGATCGAACATCTCCAAGACGCTTACGAACATCATTGGATAAAATACGATTAAGACTCAATGTCGAGGCTGATGCCAATTCGATCGTATCGGCCATTAAAGTGTTTTTCGAGACCGTTGCATTACCGGATTGATCGACAGAAATCGCACCGTTATACATACCTTCCTTCACGGTACCAATCTTGTTTGACACCCCTTCAAGACGTTCAATCATGCCACTAGCTTGTTCAGGCGACACCGTATCGGCATTTTCGGAGGCTTGGACTTCAATCTTGGTTGTCTTGTCTGAAGAAGCAATATGGATAGTGTTTGTCTTGTTAACATCTAAAATAACAGTGCCTTGACTACCTTGAAGGGTGTTAACGGTCAGACTATCATCCGTTGTAGAAATATTCGTTGTGCCCCCCTTCATGACTAGCCTACCAAGACAACTTTCTTCCGTCAGAGTCCATTCAGAATCCTGGTTAAGGGACAAAGATATACCATTATTTTTGTCTTCAATTTGACCAACGTATTTCACAATACCGTTTTCACCTACAGTCATTGTGTTATTGTGATTTGTGATGGATCCATTTGCCCCGCTTAAATTATTAACGACAATTTGAGAAGCTCCACGGAATTTATCCTCGCTCTTCCATACGCCACTTTCGAAAGTGGATTGATTTCCCAAATCTAAACTACCAATCGTTGTTTTTGCGAGAACACTAGTATCATCGTTATTGTCACGAGAGTTTGTAACTGCAAAACTAGCGTTGTCTGCAATTTCAAGCACTCCGAGATTAATTTGAGTGGGGTTATTCGCATCTGCATTACCACCATTTGCTTTGCCCCAAGCATCAATTCTTCCCGCAGTTTTGACGATGACCTTTTCAATGTTTAGTGCAGCTCCATAAGTTTGAAGACCGTCTTGTGTCTGAGAATCTTTTTCGAATACTACTGTTTTTAGGGTTAACGGTGTTTCTAAACTCTGATATTGCATAAAGGCATCTTTTTGCAGTGTCAAAGTATTTCCAATAGAAAACTTGGTCGATGGCAAGATACCTAGAGTACCGCCTTGAACAACCATATCATTTTCGATTTCCATCGTCATGCCATCGAATTGCATCCAACCGCGGTCAGCTACGATTAAATCGTTAACTTTTACGAATCCAGAGCCATGACTATTTGATCCAGTTAAAGTCAACGTTCCATCAATTTCTATTTTAGATTCACTATCCATTGATTGAACATCTCCGATAAAAGCATTTCCCTTAAAGAAAATACTTGCCCCATTTTTTGCGGATAATACATTAAGACTTTTATCTGCAGTGCCTAACTGCCCGCCTAGAATGGTAATAGATCCACCAGTCGATTGAAGACGAGAGCCTTCAGTTACTAAATTATGAAAAACAAGATCTGAATCAGTGTTCCATAGCTCGTTTTTAATCGTTACCTTTTGAGTTAAAACGTTTCCGGACAAATCTGTGATCAAGCCATTGTTGACAGCTAGTTTGTCGACAGTCATGCTATTCCCTAAATTTAATTCACCATTGACACTAAGTTCATTGATCTTCACATCCCCTTTAACGATAGCCAGAGAAGAGGAATAAATTGCCAATTTAGGATTTGTAGCAGGTTGCTTTACATTCAGTAGATCTCCTGAAACCTCTAATTTTTTGCCTTCTCCGTACCATGAATGGCCATCAACATAAAGATTGCCTTCTACAACATAGTTTCCTGAGGCGTCAGGGTTAATTTTATTGCTCTTATTTTCGTCAGAATAGAATCCAGCAATAGCTGAACCAGTCGCTGTTAATAAACCAATTGACGCTAATACATGAACGAGCATTGTTCTCTTTAATTTCATGATGACCCCCTAAATAAGTACTCCAATAATATGTTTTATTATTGCCCCCCCCCGAACAAAAATGTCAATTAGCTATGCAAAAATGTTTGCCCCAGTGTCGTAACGCCACAACACATACACCTGTCTAAATCACAAAGTTATTAGTACATGAACAACAAAGGGAGCCGAAGCTCCCTAATTTGTTGATTTTTAATTATTTCTCAACCTGTATCGGAATGACACGTTGATTGCTACTGCCGCAGTAATGCCCTTGTTCTGTTATCTTAAACTTCTCAATGTACGGGCCATCAACCACTGTATCTAAATACTGCATGATCGGATGGTTTTCAAAGTTTTCATACTTGCGACCCGTCCAAAGCCAAATAGTCTTATTAGGGCAAGCCGCTTTCACTTGACGGCAGAGATCCGTGACAACATCAATGTTTTGAGCTTCAAGGGGGTCGCCTCCTAAGAGGCTAAAGCCTTCAATATAGTCTTGATTTAAAAGACGAATGATTTCGTCAACGGTTTCTTGCGTAAAGTCGTTGCCGGCATCAAAGTCCCAAGATTCAGGATTAAAGCACCCCTTGCACTTTAAAGTACAACCGGAGACAAACAAAGAAACACGTACGCCGGGACCGTTACTGGTATCAAACGCGCGTAATTGAGAATATTTCATTTGCCTCTCCCCGATTTTGCTATTACATGCTGATGCGGTTTTTGATTTCAGCCATCTTACCGTCATTCATACGGGATTGACCGTTAACGTTACTGTAACCCAAGTAACCGCAAACACGACTGATCACGGACAAATTATCGCTGCCACAGTGCGGGCAAGTAAACATCACGTTCGTTGAGTGCGTGTGGCAATTGTTGCAGTAGGCCGAGTCAAAATTTACGCCTTGGTAGAAGCCCATGTCCATACCGCGCTTGATGATGGCCTTATCACCTTCCAAGTTTTCCGGGTTCGTCAAGCGGATGTATTGGATGTGACCGCCTTCACAGAGGTGGAAGCACTTAAATTCGTGATCTTGCTTTTCAAACGGTGTAATGTCTTCGGCCACATTCAAGTGGAACGAATTCGTGAAGTACTCCGTGCTGTAGTATTCATGGTTTTCGAATTCATTCTCAACAGCCATTTCCTTACAGTAGTCGTCATATTGACGAGCTTGCGTAGCACACAAGCTTTCAGCCGGCGTACCGTAAATGGCGTAAAGATAATGGTCTTCAGCCTTAAATTCATTAAGTTTGGATTGCAAATAACGCAACACTTGAACAGCAAATGCGGAGTTATCTTCAATCATGCGCTTGCCTGTCCACAAGAACGTTGCATCGTCAAGTGCCGTGATACCGAAACTGGCCGTCATGTAATCAACCAAATCACCGACCTTGTCATCGGGGTTCTTCGTGCCGTGATAGAAACCACCTTGCGTAAAGGCCAAGGGGTTGCTGGAGCAACGTTGATTGCGAATCACATCGTAGCGCTTCTTTAAGAAGTCGCGAATGACTTGCAAACGGTCATCCAAGATATCCCAGAACTTTTGACGCCAATCTTGCGGGTATTCCGTCATGGCCACCTTGATCATCAAGGGGATATTCAAGCTTGCCGCGCCAATGTTGCAACGACCGATCGTCACGTACTTATCCGTTTCCGGATCCTTCCAAGGCGACAAGTAAGCGCGACAACCCATCGGGCTCGTGATCACGCCTTCTTCACGGAAGAGACGAGAAACCGTGCCGTGTTCGCTGGAAATGGACAAATAGTCCGGATACATACAGGTAGAAGACGTCTTAACGGCTTCGTCAAAGAGGTCAGAGCTGTACTTATCGGTTTCCACTTGTTGCTTATCAAAGAGATAAACAAGCTTGGGGAAGACCACGGGCTTGCCGTCTTTGCCATGACCGTTACGACGAACACGCAACATCACGGTATTGATCAAATTGAGCAAACGCTTGTCTTCTTCAGGCAAAGCCACGTCCCATTGACCGAAACTGATCGTCGTGAAAGCGAAGTCACCACGACTGCAGGGAACGGTGTTAAGCTTGAGTTCCAACGATTGGAAGCCTTGTTCCAATTCGCGCAAAAGAATCTTGTCAGCGTACTTGCGAGCCTTTTCATCGGACAATTCCAATTCGTGCTTGGCATCGTTATAGGCCTTATCAAAGGTCTTACGAGCGTACGTAAGAAGAACCTTATCCAATTCGGCAATGGTGAAGCCACCAAATTGTTGAGCCGTGGCCACTAAAGTGATGTCACCGATCACTTGAAGAGCAGACAAAATCGTCTTCGGTTCCGTGTACTGAACGTTGGACATTTCAAAACCGTTCGTTAAGACGGTCTTAAAGTCAAACAAACAGCAATTGACGCAACCCAAAATCATGTCGCGCAAGTCGTGAATATAAATGTCACCGCGTTCGATCAATTCCTTTTCTTTAGCAGACAAATAGAATTGCTTGTAGAGACTCTTGGTGAGATAGCCCTTAATCAAGGAGCCCTTAGTAGACACCAAGGAACTATCAAAGTTAGCGTTTTCGCGGTCACCTAAACGCAAGACGTCATCGGCGTCTTGACGCAATTTTTCAAACGTCTTGGCGTAATTGGTTTTGTAGTAACGGTATTCAGCGTAAGCCTTAGCCACGTCTTCAAAGCCCGTTACCGTCAAAACGGCAATCACCAACTCATGCAACTGAGCCACGGTCACGTTTTCCGTGCCTTGCAAACGGCGCAAAATGGCTTCAACGATCTTATTGATCGAAGCATCATCAACCGTTTTGTCGCAACGCATTGCGGCTTTATTGACAGCTACGGCAATCTTTTCCGGGGAAAAGTTCTCCAGGGAGTTGTCTTTTTTAATGACTTGCATGGTCGGTCCCTTAACGCCCACCAGGACGTGAAATAAAATTATCGAACGAAGGGGTCATTCTACCTGCTTTATTAAAAGATTTCTTCTACAATCCCCTATCCTTTGTAGTTGTCTCGACATTTAGACACTATATTTAGGGTAAATTAAAATTTGACATTTTAAAAACTCTAAGGATTCAATAGATTAGTGTTTCACTCTTGTGCTCAAATTAATTTTTAACACAACCTATAGTTTTTCTATATTGCTCACTTATTGTGCAAAAATTTAGCCACTCATCAGACGACTGAGTGGCTAAATTCAAAAAGATGGTCGCTTAAGCTTTTTCTTTCTTCAGCAAATCACGAATTTCACGCAAAAGTTCAATGTCTTCAGGCGTAGGAGGCGGCGCGACAGGTTCAGCCACCTTTTCTTCTTCCTTTTCTTTGGCTTTAAGAAGCTCTTCAGCGTGAGTGCGGATTTTACTCACAACACGAACCATGGAGAACACCACTAAAGCAAGCAAAAGGAAATGAAAGACCGCCGTAATAAAAGACCCGTAGCCCAAGACCGTGGCACCGGCTTTAGTGAGTTCAGCGTAGGTCATGGGGCCTGCATAGCCTTCGGGCATCGAAAGCACAATAAATAAATCTGAGAAGTCTTGGGAGCCAACAACAAACCCCAAAATGGGATTGACAACGTCTTTCACCAAAGAATTCACGATTTGACTAAAGGCTGCGCCAACAATGACACCGACTGCCATATCAATCACGTTGCCGCGACTGATAAAGGCTTGGAAGTCTTGAATAAATTTTTTCATACCGGATTCCCCTTGGAAAGATCACTTTTTTGATTGTACTCGCTTATAGCTTGGCATATTGTAATGTTACGACTTGAGCGTTTCTCCCAAAGGACTAACTTGATTTTCAATCCCCGCTAATAATAAAAGCGTCAATAGCGACTTTTGCTCGCAAACTTCCACTCCTGTCGGATCAAACCATTCAAGTAGCGTGTGCGTGCCATGTTCTTTTCCGCCGCGTCCATAAGTAATTGCTGGAATTTCATCGAAAATTGGCAT
>DYCH01000060.1:1588-2238 GCA_019418235.1 Sutterella sp. | reverse complement strand
GCTCAATATCATCGTTGGCGCCTTAGTCGGATTGATTGTGCCGTTGACCTTAAAACGTTTGGGCCGTGATCCGGCGATGGGAAGCTCCGTGTTGCTGACGTTCATTACTGACAGTGGCGGATTTTTGATTTTCTTGGGACTAGCCACCGCCTTTTTTGCCTAATTTTGAAAATCTCCGAGTTGCCACTGTGCAATAGCTACTGCGGTCAACCCCGCTGTTTCTGTTCTTAATATGCGGGGACCAAGCAGTGTAGATTGGTAGCCCATTTCGTGCGCGAGCTCAATTTCCTGGTTGCTAAACCCACCCTCTGGTCCAACGGCGAAGGTAATGGATGTTCCTTCGGGTTGAAAAACTAAGTTGGCCGAGCTTCCTGGTGCCAATAAGATGTTGTGTTCGGATTGACCGGTTTCAAGTGCTTTTTGGAGGGTTGGAGAGTAAATCACTTCAGAAAAAAAGGAGCGACCGCACTGCTCACAGGCTGCCTGCACGGTCTTTTTCCATTGTTCAAGGCGTTTGGTCAGGCGCTTCTCATCCAATTTAGTCACGGAACGTTCTGTCGGAGTGATAATAATGCGCTTGACGCCAAGTTCCGTGGTCTTTTCTAAAATCCAATCTAGTTTTTCTTGCGAGACTAAAGCCTGTATCAATG
>DYCH01000060.1:0-1556 GCA_019418235.1 Sutterella sp. | reverse complement strand
CAGTTCTATCAGCGAAAAAGTGTAATTTCACCTGCGCTTCATTGCCCTGTCCGTCAAATAGAACAGCTGAATCGCCCTCTCTCATTCTCAAGACTCGGCTTGCGTGATGAGCGGTTTTTTCAGGCAAAGCAATGGTTTTACCGATTGGATAGGAAACGGGAACATAAAATCGAGCAGCCATGAAGCAAGATCAGAAAAGGTTAACTAACAGGGTATGAGTATAACCTGACGCGACAAAAAGCGACCGAACCTTTCGGTCCGGTCGCAAAGATCCCCGCAAAGGACACTATGTTAACGGTTAATCCTTCTTCGACTTGTTAGCGAAGAAGTTGGCGTTTTCAATGTCAGTGGTGCGAATCGTAAAGACCTGATTGGTTAGATCTTCGGTGAGCTTTTCAGCTTCCGCCATCGCCTTTAGGTTCCAGTCATTGAGCATCTTGTCAGCCTTCTTCGGATCTTTCTTATAGATCTTCAGATAATCTTCTTCAAAGGCCTTTTGCTTCACAGCGGTATCGGCTTCAAATTTCTTATAGGCTTCTTTCACCACCGGTGCAAGTTTCGGGTAATCCGTCATTACCAAAGTTTGAAGCTTGCGGTACTTCCAGTAAAGCGATTGGCTGTCAGCTTGGTTGGTTCCCATGCCGTAGTGAGCGGGGTAGGCATCAAGGCCGTGGTAGAACGGAACGTACACGGACAGGTCAGCCATGCCCATCGCCAAATAAATCACGGAGCCGATTTCTCGGGGCATCCACGGACGGACCTGCATGATGTGTGACTCATACGTGCGGAACACACTGATCGGACGATATTCTTCATCGCCGCGCAAGCCGTTGGTGTACGGATCATGGCTCTTTAATTCGCCGGATTCGTAATGGTTGCGCATGATGGCTTTTAAGTCATCGACGGTGACCTTTTGTTCCGGTTTGGCGTAAACCGGGAAGTTGCGACCGTCTTGGACGTCTTGCTTCAAGCTCGGTGTCAAGATTTTTTGAATTTGCCAGACACGCGGGTCGTTGTAGACGCGATCGCGGCTGTCATCGCGGGTATATGCCTTGGAGAAATTGAATTTTCCGTCTTTCTTCGGATCATAAAAGCCGTTGTCGGTAGCCCATTTCACAAGGTTTTTACTGGCCATGAAATCCGGGCTTTCCGGATCGTATTCTTGCAAACGACCTTGATTGCCGGTGGCAAAATATTGGTCTTTCGGCGTGCGTTGAGCAAGCCACTGGTGGCCTGTCCCCGTTTCGAAATACCAAACTTCTTTTTCATCAACCATGACAACGCCGAAACCTTCACCGGCGCCGATGGTTTCAACGATGTGGCCTAAGGTTTGAACGGCTTCTCGAGCGGTCTTAGAACGAGACAGGAGCACGTCTGGGATATCATCTTCGGTGATACCCGTTTCTTCGTTATAGGGATCAAGCTTGAGCGCATCGTCGCGTGCGAAAATGGATTCTGTGCCTGAAACACCGACACCGGCTTCGTTAAAGCCGACAGCGCCATGCAATTGCGTTTGCCAGTTAGGGACCGTTGTGAAACGCAGGGAATTCTTCGGC
>DYCH01000006.1 GCA_019418235.1 Sutterella sp. | reverse complement strand
GTTTTGCGTTGAAAGGCTGAAAGCTTTTGCTTCAGCCTTTCTTGCGTTCGTAACATTGTCTCGGTAATATCTACGACGGTTTTGAAAAAATTAGGGTTTATCCCTGACGATTGATTAGTGATTTTCTACGCGCCTTTCAGGGTGAAAGACACAGAAAATCGGAAGGACATTTCCATGAAAAAGCCTGTGTATTTGGACTATGGTGCCACGACGCCGTGTGATCCCCGTGTGGTTGATAAGATGGTTCCGTACTTGTATGAAAAGTTCGGCAACGCTGCCAGTAACTCTCATGCTTACGGTTGGGAATCTTTGGCTGCTGTGGATGAGGCTCGTAGTCAAGTTGCACAAATGATTAACGCCGATCCGCGTGAAATCGTTTGGACCTCGGGTGCTACCGAAGCTGACAACTTAGCCATTAAGGGCATTGCTCATTTCTACAAAGACAAGGGCAAGCACTTGATCACGGTTAAGACCGAACACAAGGCCGTTTTGGACAGTATGCGTCACCTTGAAACCGAAGGTTATGACGTGACTTACATGGATGTTTTACCCAACGGTTTGTTGGATTTGAATGCTTTGGAAGCCGCTATTCGCCCGGATACGATTTTGATTTCCGTGATGGCCGTCAATAATGAAATCGGTGTGATTCAAGATTTGCAAGCAATCGGTGAAATGTGCCGCAAACACGGTGTCTTCTTCCACGTGGATGCCACGCAAGGGATCGGCAAGTTGCACTTTGATATGGCAAAGGATCCGATCGATTTGATGAGCATGTCCGGCCACAAGGTCTATGGCCCCAAAGGCATCGGAGCTTTGTATGTCCGTCGTAAGCCGCGCGTGCGCTTAGAAGCTCAAATTCACGGTGGCGGTCATGAACGTGGTATGCGTTCCGGTACGTTGGCCACGCACCAAATCGTGGGTATGGGTGAAGCCTATCGTCTGGCTCGCTTGGAAATGGATGAAGACAATGCACGCTTGAAGAAGTTGCGTGATAAGTTGTGGGCTGGTATCCAAGAAATCCCCGAAGTGTATTTGAACGGGGATTGGGAACATCGCGTCACGAGCAATTTGAACGTAAGTTTTGCTTTTATTGAAGGCGAAAGCTTGATGTTGGCCTTAAAGGACATCGCCGTGTCTTCGGGCTCTGCTTGCACGTCCGCCAGTTTGGAACCTTCTTTCGTTTTGCGCGCTTTGGGTCGCGATGACGAATTGGCTCACAGCTCCATTCGTTTCACCTTGGGTCGTTTTACGACGGAAGAAGAAATTGATTTCGTGATTGCCCAATTAAAGGAAAAAGTGGCTAAGCTTCGCGAAATGTCTCCCTTGTGGGAAATGCACCAAGAGGGTGTTGACCTCAACCAAGTGAAGTGGTCTGAGCACTAAACAAAGAATTTCAAGTTAGGAAAAAAGAATGGAATACAGTGATAAGTTAATGGACCACTACGAAAATCCTCGTAATGTGGGTACGTTAGACAAGAACGAAAAGGACGTCGGCACCGGTATGGTGGGCGCGCCTGCTTGTGGTGATGTGATGCGCTTGCAAATTAAGGTGAGCGACGCAGGCGTTATCGAGGATGCCAAATTTAAGACCTATGGCTGTGGCTCTGCTATTGCCTCAAGTTCGCTTGTGACCGAATGGGTTAAGGGCAAGACGCTTGATGAAGCCATGCAGTTATCCAACGAAGAAATTGCTCAAGAGTTGGCCTTGCCGCCGGTGAAGATTCACTGCTCGATTTTGGCCGAAGACGCCATCAAGGCTGCCGTTGAAGATTATCGTCAAAAGCAAGGAAAGTAATCATGGCGATCACCTTAACTGAAAAAGCCGCACAACACGTTGCTTCCTATTTAACCAAGCGTGGTAAGGGTATCGGTCTTCGCTTAGGTGTGAAGACTTCGGGTTGCTCCGGTATGGCCTATAAGCTTGAGTTCGCTGACGCCGTCAATGAAGATGACAACGTTTGGGAATCCTTTGGCGTAAAGGTCATTGTGGACGCAAAGAGCTTACCTTACATTGACGGAACCGAATTGGACTATACCCGTGAAGGTTTAAACGAAGGCTTTAAGTTCCATAATCCCAATGAAAAGAGTCACTGCGGTTGCGGTGAATCTTTCCAAGTCTAAATTGTGATGGCTCAAAAAGATTATTTTGAACTCTTAAATCAACCGCGTCGCTACGCGGTTGATTTTGTCTCATTAGAGGCGGCGAAAACGAAGCTTTTGGCGCGTTTGCACCCGGATCGTTTCGTGAGTGCTTCTGCACTTGAAAAGCGCATTGCTCAACAATTGACGGTGCAAGTCAATGAAGCCTATGCGACGTTAGCTGATGACCTAAAACGTGCGCAATACCTCTGTAAACTTGCGGGTTTGGATGTCAATGCTCGCAAGGCCATGCCGCCTGAATTTTTAATGCGTCAGATGATGTGGCATGAAGCGCTAGAAGCAGCGCAAGAAAGCGTCAATGAGACGCTTCGAGGCGAACTCGGCTACAAAGTTAAGGCTGAGCGTGAAACGCTTTTAGCAGCGCTTACTCAAGCCTTTGATGAAACGTCGGATATGACGCGAGCTTATGAACTTACTCGAGAATTGATGTTCATTGAAAAGCTCGCTTCTCAAATCTAACCGTTATTGAATTAGAAAGATTTCACTATGGCGTTATTGCAAATTTCTGAACCAGGACTTTCGGCCGATCCTCATCAACACCGTTTAGCGGTGGGGATTGATTTGGGCACCACCAACTCTTTGGTGGCCACGGTTCGAAATGCTCAAACGGAAGTGTTAGCCGACCATGATGGTAAAAAGTTATTGCCGTCTGTTGTACGTTATATGCCCGATGAGATGGTTGTGGTCGGGGAAGAGGCCCGTGCAGCGGCAAGCGACGATGCGCAAAATACCATTGTGAGTGTTAAGCGCTTTGTCGGCCGTGCTCAAGCCGATATTGAACACCATGGCAACCTTCCGTATCAATTTACCAATGATGCCGGCATGCTTCGCATTAAAACGCGTGCCGGGGAAAAGAGTCCTGTCGAAGTCTCTGCAGAAATTTTAAAAACATTGGCCGCTCGTGCTCAAGAAACGTTAGGTGGTGAGTTGGTAGGTGCGGTGATTACGGTGCCTGCGTACTTCGATGACGCACAACGCCAAGCCACGAAAGACGCAGCTCGTTTAGCTGGGTTAAACGTTTTACGTCTTTTAAACGAACCGACGGCTGCCGCCTTGGCCTATGGTTTGGATGAAGGCGCCGAAGGCCTTTACGTTATCTATGACTTAGGTGGTGGCACTTTTGACGTCTCGATTCTTCGCTTAACGAAGGGTGTATTTGAAGTTTTAGCAACGGGTGGCGACTCTGCTTTAGGTGGAGACGACTTTGACCATCGACTTTTCTGCTGGGCAAGACATGAAGCCAAGATTGAAGCCATTTTGTCGGCTGACGACAAACGTCGTTTACTGATGGCGGCCCGCCAAGCCAAAGAGGATTTAAGTCAAAGCGAATCGGCTTCCTTAAAGACGTCTTTGTCCGATGGTACCGTCATTGATTTAACGATTACACGAGAAATCTTTAAATCCATCACATGTCACTTGGTTAAAAAGACGATTGATACGCTTGAAGCGGTGATGCATGACGCCAAACTCAACCGTGACGAAATTCAAGGTTTGGTGTTGGTGGGTGGCTCCACCCGTATGCCGATCATTCGAGAAGCCATTAAAGATTACTTGGGTTTTGAACCCTTGGATAACATCAACCCCGATGAGGTTGTTGCGGTCGGCGCTGCTAAGCAAGCCAATATGTTGGCTGGCAACACAACGGGTGACGATGACTGGTTACTCTTAGATGTGACGCCCTTGTCTTTGGGGCTTGAAACCATGGGCGGTTTGGTTGAAAAGGTCATTCCCCGCAATACGCCGATTCCGGTTGCGATGGCGCAGGAATTTACGACGTTTAAGGACGGTCAAACCGCAATGGCGATCCACGTGGTGCAAGGCGAACGTGAAATTGTGGACGCCTGTCGCAGTCTTGCGCGATTTGAATTGCGCGGATTGCCGGCACTCGTTGCTGGTGCCGCTCGAATTCGTGTGACCTTTACGGTGGATGCTGACGGCCTTTTGTCGGTGACGGCTCGTGAGACGCAAACTGGCGTCGAAGCAAGCGTGACAGTGAAACCTTCTTATGGTTTAACGGACGAAGAAATTGTGCGTATGCTTCAAGAGGGCACGGGCTCGGCCGAAGAAGATATGCGCTTGCGTGCTCTTCGTGAAGAGGAAGTAGAAGCTCGTCGCTTGATTGAAAGTACGGTAAGCGCATTGGCAAGCGATGCCGATTTGTTGTCCGATGATGAACAAAATACGATTCGTACGTTGATTACTCAACTGTTGGCAGCTATTGAGCGCCATGAGTTAGACGAGATTAAACGTATTGAAGAACAACTTACGACGGAGACGGAAAGTTTTGCCGAACGTCGTATGGACCGTGCGATTGCCCAGGCCCTCTCGGGTAAGAGCATTGATGATATCTAAAAAGGAAAAGAATTATGCCTAAAGTGACGGTTTTACCGCATGAAACCATTTGCCCGGAAGGTAAGACTTTCGAGGTGCGTACCGGTGCCAAGTTGGCTCGTGCGCTGTTGGCAAACGGCATTAAGATTGAGCACGCCTGCGAATTTTCTGGTGCATGCTCGACGTGTCACGTCATTATCCGTGAAGGGTTTGATTCTTTAAATGAACCCGAAGATGAAGAGTTGGATATGCTCGATCACGCTTGGGGCGTGACGGCCACGAGTCGCTTGTCTTGTCAAACGGTGATGGGCGAAGAAGATATTACGGTTGAATTACCGAAATACTCTCGCAACCACGCAAAGGAACACTAAGCTATGCGTTGGACGGACGCTCGAGAAATTGCAGAAAACCTCTATGACGAACATCCGGACGTGGATCCTTTAAAGCTTCGCTTTACGGAGCTTCACGCCATGGTGATGGCTCTGGAGAATTTTGATGATGATCCTGAAAAGAGCAATGAAGCGATTTTAGAAGCCATCCTTCAAGCTTGGCTTGATGAGCGTTAAGGGACAAATAATGCGTTTTGATGTCATTACTTTGTTTGCGGAAATGTTTTCCGCCATTACAAATAGTGGGATTACGGCTCGTGCCCAAAAGCGCGGGCTTTGGTCTTTAAATACATGGAATCCGCGTGAAGAGACGACGGATAATCACCGCACGATTGACGATCGTCCTTTTGGCGGTGGCCCCGGTATGGTGATGTTGGCAGAACCTTTGGCTCGTACGGTTGATCGTATTCGCGCCTCTGGCAACCATGGTCGTGTGGTCAGTTTTGCGCCTAACGGTGAAAAGTTAACCGATGAAAAGGTTCGTGCTTGGGTTGAAAGCGGGGAAGACCTTATCTTGGTGTGCGGGCGCTACGAAGGCATTGACCAACGCTTTTTAGATACTTACGTTGATGAGGTAGTGAGCATCGGCGATTTCGTACTCTCTGGGGGCGAGTTGCCTGCCATGACGTTAATTGATGCCGTGGTGCGACAAATTCCGGGTGCAATCAAAGAGCTCTCAACGTTAGATGAATCGTTTTCAACCGGGCTTTTAGATGCCCCACACTACACGCGTCCTGAAGTTTGGCGTGATATGCCGGTGCCAGACGTTCTTTTAAGCGGTCATCATGCCAATATCCAAAAGTGGACACGTGAACAAAGTTTGTCGTTAACGCAATCCACCCGACCGGATTTAATAGAAAAAGCTCGTGAAGACGGTAAGCTCACCGCTTCGGATTTGAAGTGGTTAAAAGCTCAAAATAAGTAAGACATTCTCACTAGATTGATACTTGTTTTCCCTAAGTTCTTGTAACGAATAATGAATTTTGAGCGACATTGGGAATCGATGGTACTAGAATGAAAATGGACGTTTATAAACGCTTGAAATTTTTGAAAGAAAGCTAGAAATCTTATGGAACCCAATTTTGAAATGCGTCGTCGCGCTTATAACCTTTACCTTGAGGGGAAAGGTTACAAGAGTGCTGCAAAACAACTCGGGCTGAATGTATCCACGGTTCGGGATTGGTTCAGACGCTTCAAAGTCGGTGCCTTTGATACGCTACTGAGTTCTGATAATAAAACCCGTCGTTATCCTCAAGAAGAAATTGATCGAGTCATTCGATTGCGTGAAGAAGGTTATTCTTGGACAGCGATTCTTGAGCAAACTCGCATTCCGATTGGTACGATGAAAAATTGGTATCGTCGCTATCAACTCTCAAAGTAACTCATTCTTTGTGTCGATTTCTTGCCTGCCAGAAATATTCAAAATATTGCCGAGTCTTTGAAAAGATTGGGCATTTTCTTGAAAAATCTTGTATAATCGGCGTCTTTCTGCATAAGCGGAAAAATTTTGTTTAATAAAAAGTCCATCCTATCGGCAGTGACTATGCGCGATGTTTTCGATCGCAGACTGCATGATGATGGTTTTGGAGATAAAAATGAATCTTATCCAAAAGTTGGAACAAGAAGAACTCGCCCGCGTTACCGCTGGCAAGACCTATCCTGAATTCGCCCCGGGCGACACGGTTGTTGTGAACGTCAACGTTGTTGAAGGTTCCCGCAAGCGCGTCCAAGCTTACGAAGGCGTCGTTATCGCTCGTCGTAACCGTGGTTTGAACTCCTCTTTCATCGTTCGTAAGATTTCCAGCGGTGAAGGTGTTGAACGTACTTTCCAACTCTACGCTCCGACGATCGCCAGCATCGAAGTGAAGCGCCACGGTGACGTTCGCCGTGCCAAGCTCTACTACTTGCGCAATCGCTCCGGTAAGGCTGCTCGTATTAAGGAAAAGCTCGCCAAGTAATTCTTGGATAGCAAACCAAAATACTCTGAAAAGAGGTCAAGCATCATTATGTTTGGCCTCTTTTCTTATCTGTCACTAGGTTTTGTCGTACAATAGTTGCTCTCGCTTTAAGTTTCCGGAATTTGTGATGTCTGTTAAACATTTATTTTCTCTTTGTCTTTTAGGGGGTGCAGCTGCGCTTTTATCGGGGTGCTCCTCTGTGAGTTCCTATTTTGATGCCTCCTCTGAGCAACAAGTGGGTTATTTCCGAATTTATGATGTGAAAACGCAGGCGCCGGCTGAGACTGTGATCGCTCTTTTGCAAGAGACGATTAGTGCTGAGGCCAATGCTAACTTTTCTGTGAGTCCTTACTATCTTAAAAACCGCCCAAACAAACCGGGACGTTTTCACGCATTGGGTTTAATTGATGAACGCCAATCTAAGATGAGTCCCAACAATCCGAACTTTGCCGGTTTCATTGGTATTCATTGCGATCGATCGGGATGGACAGCCAATGCGGTTCGTAACGATGGGACGTATGTTCAAGCTTGTCTCTACCCGTATAAAGAGGGCTATCAAGTTGACCTTTTCGCGCGCTACTTGAAAAAGCGTGGCACGATTGCTGAGGTGACAACAAGCGTTGTTAATTACGCCGGTCGCAACACCGACGAAACGTGGGCAGAAGGACTTTTTACAAAGGTTGCAGAGGAATTGAAGACTCGCTTGCAAACGAATGTTGAATTGGTGGATTCTTTACCTCGTTAATACGAACACAATCTGCTAAACGACGATAGCCTTGACTTGAGAAGTTGAGGCTATTGTTTTTTCTGCTCCAATTGAGCAGTAATTTTTCGATACAAACTCGCATTTTTAGTCTCATTCTGAGCGATTTTGACTGTGATAGATTCATAGCATTGATGAGGAAAGCAGAACACTGCTTAAAGGGATTTTCAATGTCAGACGTTTCTTATACGTTAAAAGAAGAGATTGCCAATGCGCTCTCTCATGGATTAGCAGCGATTTTGTCTGTTGCAGCATTGGCCGTGATGGTGGGGGTGGCGGCCGCACAAGGCGCCAGTGCTTTAACGATTACAAGTGTGTCAATCTTTGGCGCTTCGATGTTTGTTCTCTATACGGCTTCAACGCTTTATCACGCCATCACTTTGGAGAAAGCCAAACGTATACTTAAGCTTTTAGACCACTCTGCCATCTTCCTTTTGATTGCCGGCACCTACACGCCGTTTTGTTTGGTGACGCTTCAAAATTCATTGGGCGTTGAGCTTTGCATTGCCGTTTGGGTGATTGCGATTACCGGGATTTCGCTACAAGGCTTTTTGATAAAGCGGGCAAAGTGGGTGAATGCATTGCTCTATTTGGCAATGGGGTGGCTTGTTGTTTTTGCCATCAATCCTATTATTGAAAGTCTGCCCACGGGAGGTTTGGTTCTTTTGCTTTTGGGTGGGTTGAGTTACAGCTTTGGAGTGATTTTTTACGTCTGTAAACGCATTCCCTATAACCATGCCATTTGGCATATCTTTGTATTGGCGGGAACGGCGCTACAGTTCTTCTCCATTCTCTTGTACGTGATTCCGCAAGGTATAAATTCCTAAAGCACAAAAAAGGTGAACGGTTGATAGCCATTCACCTTTTTAAATTATGTGTCGTTATTCTGCGGTCGGTTTAAACGTTTTGACAGTATCAACTACTTCATCAATGCTGTCAGTGATGGAGATTCTCAAACCGTTGTACTTTCCTTCTTTAACGAGATATTCGAGTAGTTCATAAACGGGCAATTCCTTGCGCCAGAAATCCACTCCCAAGAAGACCATGAGACTTGCGTACCCATAGGTTTGGTAGTGATTGGGAAC
Source organism: Sutterella sp. (assembly GCA_019418235.1). GTDB lineage: Bacteria > Pseudomonadota > Gammaproteobacteria > Burkholderiales > Burkholderiaceae_F > Aphodousia. Next base: position 6,328 of record DYCH01000006.1, on the reverse strand, counting down.
GGCCGCTTGGAAGATTTCTTGAATGGTGCCGGCACTGCCCGGTGTATAAATCAAACCACCTCGCGTGATATTTAAAATTGTGTCTTCACGAATGCTGTTGTCAAAGAACTTTGCTATGTGCGTTGCAAAGGGGGTGGCGGGTTCGTGGCCATAAAGCCAAGTGGGTACGCCCAAGCTGATAAAGTGCGTTTGTGGATAGCGGAAACGAATTCTAAAGGCGCTTGATAGCCACCCCGCATCCTGCCAACTGGGCGCAGCAGACAGAATTTCGAGAGCGTCTTCGACTTCCTTGTCCGTGCGCTCGGCAAGCCAGGCGCCTAAGTGCGTTGCCTCCATGGCGCCCGCTCCGCCACCGCTAACCATAATAAAACCTAATTCGGTCAGGCGTTTGCTGAGGTAAACAATTTGGCGATAGAAGGGATCGGTTCTTAAGAGGTCGTGTCCGCCCATAATCCCCACGATTTGACGCTCATGATAGGGCTCTAAGAAGTCCTTGATGGCGTTACTCATCGAATGGTCGTGAAGATAGCGAGAAAGCGTTTCTTTTACGTTTTTAGAGCTTGGGCCGGTGGCAAGGTAGTGTTGATGAACCTTGTAGTCGAAACTGTTTTTAATCGTTGATTCATCACGTGGGTCAAAACCAGCGTAAAGGGAATTGGCCGAATAGAGGTAACTGCGATAGATATCAAAGGGGGCGTCTAAGCGCGGGAAAATCAAATTGGATTTATCCAGCCCCTTGGTAAAGCTTTCCGGCAACTTGCAACCTAAGAACAGGCAGTTGCTGAAAGTGGATTCTGAAGCCAAGTCGGCCAAGTCCGTGAAATCAATATTTTGAAAGACATGGCGATCAATTTGACCGGGCTCGGTCACTAAGCCTAATAATTGTGTGACGGTTTCAATTTCTCTGTATTCTGGCATAAGTTTTCCCCTCTTTTTCTTTCATTGTAGCCTTTAATTACGGGTGGTAGAAACTTTCTTGCAAATGGTTCAGAATAAAAGAAAGACCTCAGAGGATGTGCTCATGATTGCGATCGACAGAATACGAATCAGCGGATTTAGAAGCATTCAATCTTTGAAGATGCCCTTAGGACAGACTTCCGTTTTGATTGGGTCCAATAACTGTGGCAAAACCACGGTTCTTAAGGCTTTGCAGTTGGCGCTCACCGATGAACTTAGCGTCAAGCGCGCCGACTTTCATCGTCGTGCCGATCAAAGTACCGTCAATGAAATCACGATTGATGTTCGGTTTGTTCCGGTCAATGATAAAGGGGAACGCCTTTCTTACTTTGAACCAATGTGGGCCAAAGCCTTGCCCGAAGGGATTCAATCTGATCATCACCGTCGGGAGTATTTTGCTTTCAGAACGCGCTTTTCGTGGAATGAAGCACAACAACTCATTGAAAAATCGCGTGAACGCTTTACCAATTGGGATCGAGAGATTCTAGGAAATGCATTAGATACGTCTCTTGACTGCATCAAAATGGTGATGCTTCAAGCCGAAGATGATTTAAAGGCTTCTCTTGATCGACAGGGCTCCTTTATCAATAATGCCCTCTCGCAACTCAAAGAAGAGTTTGAAGCGCATCCTCAATACGCCCAAACGCCTATCGAAGATTGGCGAGATATATTAAATCGTTTATCCGAAACGTTAGAAGGGCCGGGGAGTACGTTGCCAGACGACGTGCCTTTAAACGCTGAAAATATTGGTCGCTTTTTTGAATTTATGAAAAACGATCAAACGCAAGGCGCAGTTCCTTCCCGACAAGGCCAAGGGTGTCAAAAGACGCTGGTCACGCTTTCAACCATTACTTTAGTGGAAGGTTTAGTGCGTCAAGCCAAAGCCCATGGTTGGCCCTTGTTTATTTTGATGGCCGCCGAAGAGCCTGAAACACATTTGCACCCTAATGCTCAGCGCACATTAATGAGTCAGTTAATGAGTCTGTCTCACCAATTACTCGTCTCAACCCACTCGCCCTATATTGCCTCTGTCGTGGAGCCGCAGGCTTTTCGCTCAATGGCTAAGATCGGTGATCGCATTGATGTGCGTTGGTTACCCCGCAGGATGGATCCGAGCGATGTTCGAATGCTCAAACGTTTAATCCTTCGCTTTAGAGGTGAAGTGCTTTTTGCCAGAGGTTTGATGTTTGTTGAAGGAGTAACCGAAGAGCAATTGATTCGAGGGATGTTCCATGCCTATTTTGGCGATGATCCGAGCGCTTTTGGAATTACGATTGTCGGCGTCGATGGAAAGAGTTATTCGCCGTTCTTACTTTTGGCGATGAGTTTGAGAAAGCCCTTCTGTGTGGTAAGCGACAATGATGGAGATACGTCGCATGTTGTCATGAAGCAACTCTCTGACGTTGAACGCAAAGTGCAATTTGACCATCGTCAAAATCATAGTGATGTGTTTTTCTTGTCACCGGGCCTTGCGATGGAAGGGGAGTTAGTGCATAAGGTGAAGCTTCGTATGGAAGCCATTGAGGCGCTTTTGGCTTGTAGCAACATGACCGATCAGTCGCCAAAGAATCGAAAACTGCGCCGTCAACGCTACATGAAGATGACCGATCGTGAACTCAAACACCGATTGGAAAAGAAAAAATCGGAATACTCCGGTTTCTTGGGCGATATTATTCAACTCAATCCCTTTGGACGCCCGATCGAAGAGATGTTACCGGGGGCTGTCATGTCTGCTTTTGACTTAATTGGTCAATGGATCGGATTAAAGCCTGAAGAGAAGAATTGAAAATTAGCGACTTAGAAAAAGGAAATCCCAAATGCCTTTAGGGCATTTGGGATTGTCTGGTGCGCCGGGTAGGATTCGAACCCGCGACCCCCTGGTTCGTAGCCAGGTACTCTATCCAACTGAGCTACCGGCGCACTGCGGAATCAGTATTATGCAGACTTCGATTCAAAGATGCAAGTCTTTTCGTTAAATTCTTTTATTTTTTCCCAAAACCGTATTCATGATGCCTTGAGCAACACGCAGGCTAAGACTTCTAGGCACACAACGAATGACGCCATAGAGTAACTTATTGATGATTCCCGATGTCACGCTAACTTTTTCTCTTTGTAGAGCATTGAGGCCATCACGAACGACATCCTTTGCCTCGGTCATGCAAAAGTCAAAAGACTGCGTACGGTTTACGCCTGCAACCGACCAAAAATCTGTCCGAACGGGGCCGGGACATAATGCTGTGACGGTTACACCAAAGGGGCGAAGTTCTGCGGCAAGGTTTTCCGTAAAGGCGAGAACGTAAGCTTTTGTCGCCCCGTAGACCGCAAGATTGGGGCATGGGCAAAAGGCGGCAATGGAAGCCACATTGAGAATTTGTCCTTCATGCGCTTTTTTCATCAAAGGCGCAATACTTAATGTCAGTTTCGTGAGCGCCTTGACGTTAAGATCGATCATCGCTTCTTGTTTGTCGATGTCAATCTCTAAAGCAGGGTCAAATGCGCCAAATCCCGCATTATTGATGAGAAGTGAAGGTTGAAGTTGATGCGTTTTCAAGTAATCAATGACTTTGTCACAAGCGTCAACTGTCGTTAAATCCAAAGGCAAAATATCTGTAGTGACTTTTACGGTCAGAGCGACTTCTTGAAGTTTATCTTCGCGTCGTGCAATGAGAAGTAAGCGGTAACCTTTGGCTGCTAAACTTCTTGCGAACTCCGCCCCTAGACCGCTCGACGCCCCGGTAATAATGGCAACTTTTTCCATAAGACTATCGACAGATTTCCGTCACCGCTTCAACCGTTTCTAACTTTTGCGTTCCGTTGGGACTGTAGAGATTATTAATCCCAGCGTGCACAAGGTACGGAATGGCATCACGGTACTGTTTGCAACGAGACTCATGCGAGACGGTGGCTGTGTAGACAGGCGTCTTGTCTTTACCCTCGTAGAGATTTAAGGTGAGCGTTCGCATGTAGAGTTGAACGTGACGCACTTGACTTACCCAGACGGTTTCCATGCCCATGCGATGGTAGTGATGGTAGCGGGGATTCCAAATGATGGGGCCCGGCATCATCACAGGTACTTCTTCGACTTCTTCAATCTTGCGAGAGGGTTTAAGTGACCAGTCAATTGAGAGTTTGTAGTCAGAGCGCTTGTTACCTTCAATTGGTTCAAACTTCGCCGCAAAAAGCATGGCCTTGACAGACTCTTTAATCGCTTCGTAAGTCGGATCCATGGTCTTCGTGCTGGCACCGGGCACAATGGCAACCGTGTGCCCCCAGTCGGGCATCGGGCGAAGATTGGGGTTATCAAGCGTGGGTGCCATGGATAAGCGAGAGGAAATCTGCACTTGCGTGGTCACCGTGGGAGTTGCGCAAGCCGTCAGCGTTAGCGTCGTTAAAAGGACGGCCGCAACTTTACAAGACGTACGAAAAGATTGTTGACTCATTTGGCAATCTCCTTGGCGTCATAGGTTGTCATTTCAATGCAAGGCTCACCGTTTTTAAAAGCAATGAACCCGAGCGTAAGATCATTATCCTCTCCATGGCGCCAATCCGGAATGACCCAGCGATTAACCGTATCGGATACGGGGTATTGGTTGGGACGGTGCGTATGACCATGAATGATGCCAACGGTTTCTTTTGAGCAATGAGCGAGAATAGCTTCGTTAACAACATCCATCACTTCAACGGGCTTTTCCACTTTCTTTTCTTGGCTTTTATTTCGAGCGTTCCTAGCAATGTCTAAGCGCTTTGCAAGGGGCAAGCGCAAAACAAACCATTGCCAAGCAAAAGAGCGCACGCGAGCACGTACTTTTTGATAGTCTGAATCGCGTGTACACCAAATATCACCGTGAGATAAAAGATAGTGTTTGTCGCAGATGACGGCCTTTGTCGGATCGGTTAGGAGTGTCGCCCCAATGGCCTTGGAAAAATCGCCCCCTAGCATAAAGTCACGATTGCCGTGCATGATGAAAAGCTTTTTGTTTTGGGAAAGTTCGCGCAACACTTCAACATAGTCATGCGCTGTGTCAATGGCATCATCGCCCACCCAATAGTCAAAGAAATCCCCCAAGATGACGAGTTCGTCAAAATGATCTTCATGCTCACGGATAAAATGTGAAAAACAAGCAAAGTCCTTTCGACGATTGACATCCAAGTGCAAGTCAGAAATAAAGTAGGGGCGCTTGAGATTGAGTTCAAGCGTCTCGGTGTCGGTAACGGGTGTGCTAAAAAGTGACATAAAACTAAATCCAAAACCTTAGGAAAGTTTACAGTGGTTTCGCGTTGAACGTGAGTGAAGGCGTAAAATTTTGTTCTCTCTTTTTAGATGTGTGTTGAAATGGAAGCATTGGCAAAAATTGCTGGCTTTGTTGCCTTCATTGTTTTGGGCTACATCCTTCGTCGCTGTAATGTGCTCAAGGCCGATACCGTTCATGCGATTTCGGGTCTTTTGCTTTATGTGACGTTGCCGTGTTTGGTGATGGTGAGCCTCAACGGCATTGAGATGAAAGCAAGCTTTTTCGGTCTGATTTTCTTAGGCGTTCTTGCCAACCTCGTGATGGTTGTGGTTGGCATGGTCTGGCAACGTAAAAATCCGACAGCACGTACCTTTGCAGCCATTAACTTGGCTGGCTACAACATCGGCACCTTTGCTATGCCTTTCTTGCAAAGCTTTTTGTCTCCCTTAGGCTTTTTATCGATTTGTATGTTTGATATCGGTAACGCCTTGATGTGCACGGGGACAACGTACTCCATTGCGGTGGGCTCTGAAGGCTCTCGTTGGGACTACGCCAAGAGCATTCTTTCCCGTTTGGCGACATCGGGTCCCATTTGGGCTTATGCCGTCATGATGATCATGGCCCTATTGCATTTATCCTTCCCGAAGGCAGTGTTGGACGTGGCGCAAATTGGTGCTAATGCCAACGCCTTTTTGGCAATGATCATGATCGGGCAGGGGATTAATCTCATCATGCGTCGTGAACAAGTCATTGACCTTTTTAAGCTTCTTTTTGTTCGTTTGCTTTTCTCTGCCGTCATTTCAGCGACGTTTTACTACTTGTTGCCATTTGATGAAGAAATTCGTCGTGCGTTGGCCATTTTGGCTTTTGCGCCGATCCCTGCTGTGGCGATGATTTTCTCCATTAAAGCCAAGTGTGATGTGAAGATGGCGGCCAACTTCAATTCTTTATCGGTGGCAGCAAGCATCCCGATTGTCAGTGCACTCATCATGCTTTAATTGAAAAAACTCGGTGAACCTGAAAATCCACCGAGTTTTTTTGTCAGATCAGAAATGTGATCACAGAAAATTCACGGCGGAAGCCTCCTATTTCAATGGGAGGAGGAAGCCGTGCAACGACGTCAGTCGTTGAAGTAAAAT
>DYCH01000059.1 GCA_019418235.1 Sutterella sp. | reverse complement strand
TTACGGTTGGAACAATCAATGCCGGTACGCGTTGGAATGTGGTGGCCGGTTCCGCGACGTTAACCGGAACCACGCGTTGCTTTAATCGCGATGTAAGAGACTATTTCCCGACGTTTATCGAACGAGTGGCCACTCAGACCGCACACGCAATGCGCGGTGACGCGAAGGTCACTTATACGAAACTTGTGCCGCCGACGATTAATGATGCCGCTTTAGCCGACATGGTACGTGGATCTGCAAAGAAAGTGATGGGGCAAGATTGCCTTTATGACTACCCGGTCACGATGGGCGGTGAAGACTTTGCTTACTATCAGGAAAAAGTCCCCGGAGTTATGGTGATGTTGGGTATTCGAAGCGAGGCTTGCGATGCGGTCTATCCGCAACACTCTGGGCACTACAAAGTTGATGAAAGCGCTTTGATTAAGGGCGCCCTTTTACATACGCAAGTCGCTTACGACTTCTTAAACGGTAAATAGTGTCGTCCTTTGTTTGTGAACTCCAAAAAAGCCCTGTGTGAACGGGGCTTTTTTGGCATGTGCGTCCTAAATATGACACTATTACGAACTGATTGTTGTTTCAGAGGATATTTTCGGAATGTCTGCACAAAGAGAAGAGTTAAAGAAAGCAAAACGCATTGTCGTTAAAGTCGGCAGCAGCACCATCACCTATCCGAATGGAAAGTGCAACTATTTTCGGATTGATCGGTTGGCTCGGGAATTGTCTGATTTGCAAAATCAGGGAAAGGAAATGATTTTGGTGACTTCCGGTGCGGTTGCCGTCGGCGTGGATCGCTTGGGGTTAAGTGAAAAACCGAAAAATATTCCTGCTAAACAAGCCTGCGCGGCAGTCGGCCAAGGACTTTTAATGCATACCTATGAGAAGTTTTTTGCTGAATATGGCCAGGTCGTTGCCCAGGTGCTCGTGACTCGATCGGAAATGCTTGATCGCCACCGTTATACCAATGCGCGAAATACATTCATGGAGCTCTTAAAAAAGCGTGTGATTCCGATTGTCAATGAGAATGACGTTGTCGCCTTGGATGAATTGAAAATTGGTGATAACGACAATCTGTCCGCGATGGTGG
>DYCH01000058.1 GCA_019418235.1 Sutterella sp. | reverse complement strand
TTTTTACGCTGTCAAATGCATTTCTTAAAAAACTCTCACGATTTTTCTCTTCGTCATTGAATTTAAAAGAAAAAATATTTACATTTTCTCTTTACTTTTTCATCTTCCCGCTTAAACCTCAAAAAGCGGAACTCTTTCGAATCCCGCTTTTTGGTTTAAGGTTAATGCTTAATTAACGATGGAGGCGATTAAGTAACTTACCAATACCTTCTTCAAGTTTTGCTCGGCCCTTTTCTTTTACCTCAGCCGTTAAGTTGTCCTTAATGGCAGAAGCAAGGTCAATACCATAAGCCGGTGCCGTTACCGTTCCGCCAATGGCAATCGGCACGGTCACACGACGTCCGTCAACGCTTGTGGCCAAAACAGCAGAGACTTTACCGATCATCGAGTTATCCAATAACCCAATATCGACTGCACCGTTTACTGCAGCAATAGCGCTTTGCCCCGTCAAGTTCTTAATCGACAATCTGCCGTTATTCACCACCACCGTAGCATTCATTGCACTAAACTGGGTTTGATCTTCAGGCGTCATGATGAGACCCGAGACCTTCTTATCGCGCACAGCCTTGGCAACCTTTTCTAAAGAGATGCCCTTGAGCACTGCGTTATTAACTTTGACATTAAGCGTACCGTTGGCGGTCTTCTTAATGGCCGTTTCATCCAAACCCGTACCGCTTAACTTCGTATTCATTTGCACCGTACCTGCTAATTGATCCGGTAATTCCAAACCCTTTAACAAGCGTTGTACATTAATACGGTTGGCACTTTGTGTGAGCGACCAGTTTTGCCCGGCATCTAACACCATATTGGCGTTAATCGTACCGTCACACAACGAGGCCTTCATATTGTTAAGGCTTAAAACGCTGTCTTGCAAACGAACCGTCGTGGCAATGCCTGTCACCGGAAGTTGCTTATATCGCACTTCACCCACTTTAATACCGATATTGGCATTGGCCATATCAAGAGCCGTTAAGCGTTCAACGGAATCGGCTAAAGCTTCAGAAATGGGCGAAAAGTCCACACGAGCTGTCTTCGTCGTTTCCTTCGGTAACCACTTATCCACCGTCAGCGACACGAGATCAAAATTACCCGTGATATTGGGCTTCTTAAAGCCCTTAACGTTCGCGTTGGCAGTCCACGTTTTACCGTCAAACTTCCCATGCAATGCAACAGAAGCTTTTTCTTCAGAAACAGAAGCACTTAATTTGCCGGCCAACGGAATTTGCGTTTTAATGCCATTGATCGCCGTATCAATCGTGCCGGCGATATCGTTGCTCGCCGCACTCATTGCCTTCACGGAGCCACCAAAGTTCCCTGTGATGTTAGCGGCAAGCGCATCGCCTTGCTTGACTTGAGCATTGACCTTGGCCAATTGCCACGTGTTCATATTCTCTGTATTGAATTGATCTGCAGAGACGACCACATTCATGGCATTGCCCATATTGGCTAAGAGGCTTAACTTATCGATAGCAACGTCACGCTTTAAGTACGCCACTTTCGTAGCTTGTAAACCAATTTCGTTTTCCGTCTTATTCTGGTTAAAACGCACATTGGTCTTCATATCACTTAACGTGACATCCAACGTATTGAGGTTATATTTGGCCGTTGTTTGAAGCGTCATGTTGCCGGTTAAACCTTGCGTCTTTTCAGCAAAGTTCGTGCTGAACTTCACGGGCGTCGTTCCCTCTAAACCGATCTCTCCCGTTTCAAGGTTCAATTGACTAACGGAATATACTTTTTGATCTTGAAGGCCATAAACAGTCAAAGCGCAATCACGAATCGAGACGCTTGCCACCTTCAAATTTTTCACAAACGAAGAACCGTCTTCAGGCGCTGCTTCTTTAGGCTCTTCGGGTTGGGATTTCTTTTGATCAACTTTTTGCGTAAAGCGCTTAGCGTTCACAACGCCCTTTAACCCCTCAATGCTGACCGCATCAAATTGAATATCCCCCTTAATCAAGGGAAGAAGTGCGACACCGATGCTCGCACCCGTAAGCGTAAATTGAGGTTCGGTCTTTCCTTCGTAAGACAGCGTTGTAGGAGGCAACACAATCTGCACCTTCGGGAAAAACTTGGTTTGGAGTTGACCGTTAAACACCAACTCACGATTAAGACGTTTAGCCGCCTCCACCTTTAATTGCTGAGCAATCGTCGTACTGTCTAAAAAGTACACCGCAGCCGCCCAAATGCCACCCACGGCAACAACGGCAACCGATGTCACACCAATAATGAGTTTACGCATAGCCATCCCCCAAAAATGTTCTACATATGTTTTCAGTGTAGTGCAATTAGGGGAAGTTAGAGAGAAAAAGTTGTTACGACTTCGCAATATATACAAAAGGCGCCCACGAAGGAGCGCCTCTTTACCTAGTTGAAGTGTTTGCGATTACGGACGCAAAGACTTCACAGAACCCGTTTGCGTTTTACGCCATTGGGCAACAGCGTCCACACAATCAGGCACCAAAACCGGACCGTAGTAGATAAAGCCCGTGAACAATTGAACCAACTTGGCACCGGCTTGCATCTTTTCAACCGCATCGGCACCCGTCATCACGCCACCACTTGCAATGATCGGCATCGTTTCTTGCAAGTGACGATACAACAAATCCACCACTTCGGTCGAGCGTTCACGCAAAGGTTTGCCAGACAAGCCACCCGTTTCGTTGCAGTTGGGCAAACCTTGGATGGAGTCGCGAGCAATCGTCGTGTTCGTGGCGATGATGCCATCAATACCGTAATTGACCAATTGGTCAGAGATACGGAGAATGTCATCATTTTCCAAATCCGGAGCAACCTTCAATGCGATCGGCACACGCTTGCCGTCGTTTTCATCGATCAAGCGCTTACGTTCATCGGTGATGGCCTTCAAGAGTTTTTCTAACTCTTCATCGGCTTGCAAGCTACGCAAATTCTTCGTATTCGGGGAAGAAATGTTGATCGCGATATAGTCCGTGTGGTTATAAACCTTACGCATGCTGATTAAGTAGTCGTCAACAGCGTTTTCAATCGGCGTCACAGCATTCTTGCCGATGTTGATACCGAGGATACCGCCACGATTACGGAAAGCGGCAGCGCTCTTTAAGTGAACGCCCAACACTTCATCCACACCATGGTTATTAAAGCCCATGCGATTAATCACACCTTCGGCAGGAATCACACGGAAAAGGCGCGGCTTGGGATTACCCGGTTGAGCCTTAGGCGTAATCGTACCGATTTCAACGTGACCGAAACCCAAACCACCGAAAGCGCTGACGCGTTCGCCGTTCTTGTCCATACCGGCTGCCAAGCCCACCACGTTGGGGAAACGCAAACCCATCACTTCAATGGGATCTTCCACCGGATCGCGGGTGACGAGTTTTGTGACACCAAGATTCACGGCCCAATCAAGGTTAGCCATGATGACATGGTGAGCCGTTTCAGGATCCATTGCAAATAAGCAACGACGAGCGATAGAGTAGAGCATAGACATGATTTTTCGTCTCTTTTTTCTTTAATCCGTAAATAGGTCAGAGTTGACCTTAACTTGAGTATTTTATCAAAGCCTTCATTACTTTGAGAGTTTGTACGTATGAAGTTCAAATTTCCCTGCGTGAAAATCGTCGAAATAATGACGCAGTGTCGTTTTTACCGTCGTAAAACTCAACATTTCCCAAGGGATTTCCTCTTCAGAGAAAAGTCGTTGCTCAAGCGTTTCTTCGCCTGGCACCCCATTGATGTCTTGAAGTTCTGCTCTAAAGAAAAAATGCACCTGATTGGCATCGGGCACATCAATGATTGTTAAAAGCTCACCCACTTTAACTTCTTCACCCGTTTCTTCCAATGTTTCGCGTGCGGCCCCTTCTTTTAGGGTTTCATACCCCTCCATGAAACCTGCGGGCAACGTCCAAAAGCCTTTTCTCGGTTCAATCGCCCGACGGCACAACAACACTTTACCATTCAAAATCGGCACGGTTCCCACAATGGGCAAAGGATTGACATAACGAATAAACCCACAATGCTCGCACATCTGACGCAAGCGATTGTCAGCTCGGGGGCGTTTGGTTACAAGCTCTTGACCACACATCGGACAGTATCGGTAAAGTGGCGTTTCTAACATTGATCATTTCCTGACAGATTGGCTATTTCTAATTATCAGCTACTCGGAAACAAATGTCTTTGGCAATTCGCACTAGCAAAGAAAAAAGTCGCAAGAAACTTCCCTGCGACTCCTTCTCTTTTGCCTTATTTCGGATAAACCACCCAATTTTCATCTTTTTGGCGAATGTAGTCTCGATCCTTATAAGTCAATACGACCGATTGTGCGTTTTCACTCACAGGATTGGTTTCAGGCAAATCCTTGACGAGTTCTTCAAGCGTCACGGCGCCGGTTTCGGCACTAAAGTAATTGCTCTCTAGTGTCTTACCGATCAAAGTACTTAACGCCAAATAACTTGTCGTTCCTACCACGTGAATTTGATCTTTAGGCAGGTCTTTCAAACCAAAGAATTTCACCAATACAGGCACTTCGGTTATGCGCATGCTGGGAATATCACGCAATCGAGGTGCTTGAACACGATCGCCTCTGACGGCAGCTCCGTGTTCGGGAACCACGACAAACATCACTTTGCGACCACTGCGTTGCAATTCATCGAAGAATTTATTGAGGTCATCCAACATAATTTGCGCACGTGGTTTAAAAGCTTCCCAATGACTTTGGCGTGGCAAGCGATTGCCGTCATGCAAAGCAATTAAATTAAATAGCGTCACACTGCGCTCTTTTTCTTTTCTCGTCTTTTTATGCCAATCGCGGAGAACGGATAAAGTATCGGCAATGGGTTCATCATCAAAACCAACGTAACGCACAGGATAGCGACCCGTACTTTCTAGGGGCGCTGTTAAACCGGCCTTTTCACGCATCGTTTCAATGTAGTTGTCATATTTGCCGGCGTGATCCAAGAACATGTGTTGCTTGAATCCCAATTGATCCAAACGATTCATGATTTCACACTCAGGGCGCCTGCCTTCATAAAGGCCGTCATGCGAAGGTTGTCCGCACGCAGCATTTAAAAGTCTCAAGGTCGCCGGGCCCGAATAAGAGGTTGCTGAATTAAAGTGATCAAAACGAATGTTAAAGCGCGACAATACCGGGTGATTTTGAAGCTCTGAGGCTTCCAAATCGTCATTGGATAAGGAGCAAACGTTCATGATCACAATGTCAAAAGGCGTATCTTTAGCGTTAAGCCCTGCGGGCAACACCGCCACACGCTCTTTTTCATAAGCCAAAAAGGCGCTGTACCACTTCGCAATGGTTTCACTTGTGGCAGGAATGTTTTTACCCACCGCTGTTTCAGCGGTTGTCGCAGGCGCAGCCGTTGTCGTTTGTGCGACCTGAGGTAAGGGGCTTTCTTCAACTGCCGGTGCCATGAGGCTTTGCCACCAAGGTGTCACCGCCAGAACAAAGAAATACCCCACCGTGAGGACCGAAAGTCGAACAAAGTGGCGAGCAATTACGTAGGCAATCACCAATACGACAAACCAACCGACCATGCTCCAGTTGATAAAGTCCATAGCGAGCTCCGTCATGTAACTGACGGAAAAGCCCGCAATGTTATCGGCATTACTCATAATGCTCGCAGGGCCCGGTAACCAACTTTCCGAATAGATAAGAATAACGGCAGCCACAACCGTCACTAAGGTCTTCACATAACGAAGAACCTTTGAAGGTAGCGGTAACAAAAGCACCAACAATAAAAGCGCGTTACCTAAAACATTTAAATTCAAGTAACCCAAATAAACGAGGGCAAACTTGAAAATAAAGTAAACATTCCAAAAGCCCAGTCCTTCAATCCACTTGGGAGTCTCTTTTATCGTCATACACTCCCCTTCTTACTTTTGAGTGGTGGTCTTTTGGCCGGGAAAATACAGGTAGCCCTTTTCATCAAAGGCAAAGACCTTTTCTTTAAACCCCAAACCATAGAGCGTGAGCACATTGCTGTAGTAACTGTCTTTCGTTAAAGGAGTTGAGAGCAGCACGTTGCGAATGAAGGTCGATACCCGTTCGTTATCAACCATTGGCAAAAGACAAGCGCCAAAACCCACGGGACCCGGACGATTGACTTTTAACGTATTAACGTCAACCTTCTCGGGCGGCATGTTCAATTCTTCAGTGAGTTTCACCATCGGTGCGAAATGCGTCTTTAACTGACGATAGGCCGGATCTCTCGGACTCATCATGGCAAGCCACAAGTACACACGAATGGCGTTATAGCTGCCGATCGTATTATCAACGTCTGTTAATTCCATCAAGTCGCCTTCTTTAGTAAAGTTGCACCAATCGGGGGCAATGCCTGACGGAGCCGAGCGCAAAAGCACGCGCAAAGAACCGTCAAAAACGGCATTCCATTGGGCGTTTTCTTCTGCAAAGCGTTTGATGATAAATAACGGATAGTAACTGGGGTTGAGTTTGACCTCATCGTCTTTTTCAAAACCGATGCGCCCCGGTAAAAGCACCTTCCCAAGATTAGAAATATCTCTGACTTGAGTCTCTAAAAGTTTCAAAAGTGCTTGACCCTTTTTCGTGTAATCGTCCCTGCCCCAAAGACGGCCCGCTTCCAACAAACAATACGCAATCCACATATCGGAATCCACGGCATTGTTGCTGTCAAGAATCGTCCAATTTTGACCATCTTTCCCCCAAAGCCAAGCCGGCAAATGTTGGGTCAAATCCCCTTGGGAAAGGTTATTTTCCGTCCACTTTAATAGGGACTCAAACTGCTTTTGATCGTTTGCAACGAGAGCAAAAAAAAGCGCATAGGATTGGCCTTCCGAAGTCGTGACCAAACGTGAATCGCTATAGTCAATCACTCGGCCTTTAACGACATTAGCTTCTTTAAAAGCATCCCATTGATCCCACGCAAGGGCTTGAGAGGAAAGGCCAATCAACGTAAAAAGTAAAACTAAAAATTTACGCATAATGATTATCCTCTTCTACGAACCCACAAACGCATGAAGTAGAAAATACCGGCCCCGACCAAAGCGGCAACCACCAAGGTGCAAAGCACCAAAATCAAGGGGTATTGCCCCACGGTATGCCAGAGTCGATAGTACCAAGGCATGTCGCCCAAGTAGTACGTTTCACCCACCTCAAAATTCACAAGGCGCTGAGCTTGCACAATGCTCACAGAACCCTTCGCATTATTAATCGAAGAAGGCGCTTTGAGCTTTTCATTGAGTAAATAACTACCGGCTTCGCCTTCACTTAAAATGGCAACCACCGTACGAGCAGAGTCAAAGGGCGAACGCAAGGACACAATGGCACCGATGCCGCCTTCGGGATTGACTAACGTTTCACCGCGTTGAGCTTCAAGCGCAGCATCATCCATGGCCCCCTTTTGGAGAAGTTTGCCAACGGCCTGTTGCAAGTCTTCTGCATCTTCATTTTTAAAGTCCACCAAGGCAACGGGCAATTCACCGATCACTAAGATGTCTTTATCAGAGGCTTTCTTTGCATCAACCTTATCAGTCACCATGAGTTTTGAGGCGCCTACCCCCGTTGCCGCTCCCACGCGACCCATGGCATTTAAGAAGGTCGTCATTTTTTCAGGCGTTGCATTGGCATCCATCAACACCAACGTTTGCGACAAGTCGGCGTATTTCGTAAACGGGAAACCACTTTGCGTGTAAAGCGATAGATTGGGCAATTTCGCATAGTGATAAAGCCCTTTTAACGTCATGGTTGAAGACGGATCGATTTCAACTTGTTGAGGCAACATCACCACGGACTTGCAGTTATCCGCAGAGCCTTCCGAGAAGGTTCTCGTGTAGCCCACTTCGAAACTCAAATCATTTTCCGCTGCCAACGTGAGCGCATCGGTTTTACTCGTTGCGAGCGCTCCGTAGAAATTCAAAAGTTTGACGTCATGATCGCCACGACTTTCTTTGTCGGAAAGATTAAAGGAATCCAACAAATAGTCATTAATTCTCACACGAAGCTGAGCAGTGTCACCCGCTTCTGGCTTTGTGTAGCGGTATTTAAGTGCCATATTCAAAGAGCCGCTACCCACCATGAATAAGTCAGGTGCAAGGCGTGCTGTCAAATGAACAGGCGCCGGCGCAAACCCACGGGACGTTAATTGACCAGGGTATTGCATCAAATCCTTGAAACTCACCGGCTCATCAAGTTTGATCCAATTGGGCGCATCGTATGCCGGGCGAGCTTTGGTTTCCTTATAGTCTTTGACCGTCAAACGATCGCCAATCAACACTTGTTCGCCGGAAGCCAACGCTTTTGCTAAGACCAAGAGGTCTTGCGAATGGCGCCCTGCCACCACCAACATCTTTGCATAACGGCTTTGAGGCGCATCCATCATGATGAGTTGTGGCGCTTCAACTTTAGGTAAATCTTTTAAGAAATCGGGGCGAGAATCATTGGTCACAAAAACCACAAAATGACCTTCCGCAGGTACTTGGTTGTAATAGACCGGATAGTCAACCCCACGCCAACCAGCGGCTCGACCACCGAGGCTGGCCATAATGCCGGCTGCTGTTTTTTCGGCATTATCAGGAGTCTTTGCAAAGACATAAGGAACAACCGAAGTGGCGTTCGTGACGTTTTCAATAAAAGGTGCCGGAAACTTACTTAAATCACTCGTTAATCGAACCTTTTGCTTTAAAAGGTTCAGTTGGCTTGATGAGTCGACATCTAACCAAAGCGTTTCACTGGCAGGCGACTCACAAAGTTGTTGATAGTGACCAATAAATTGGAATCGAATCTGGTTTTGCGCTTTGATTTCTTTAGGATCCAAAGCGACTTCCATGCGCGTAAGTTTTCCTAACGACTCCGGCGCAATCGCAATCGTTTGTTGAAGTTGTCCGTTTAAGAAAACATTTAATTGAGAGCGCGTCGGAATCAAAGAAGGCGACGGTGTGAAATTAAGTTCGATTTTCGCTGCCGATACCAATTCATCGGTACGAACACCAAAGTCCAAATACTGTTCATTACGCATTCCACTCATGCGAATGGAATCAGCTTGACCACCCGGCACCATCTTGATTAACGGCGTGACGACCGTAAAAGACCCCATAAGGTCAGTGCGCCAAACGGGTGCCACTGTTGAGACATCTTTTGTCGGCACTTGCGCAAATGTTGAGTTGGCACTTAAAGCCAAAACACTGCTTGCGACTAAACTCAGCATGAATTGTTGGATTTTCACTTTTTCACCCATTCAATTTATTTTTCTAAAACCTCAGTTGTCGGAATTTTTGGCATAAAGCTCCTTAACCAAAGAAGCCCACGCCGGCAGTATTGCCAACGACCGGGTAAAAATTCAATCATGGATCGGTAGCCATAAAGCGCTATTTCAATGAGTTTGAAAAAGCCCGAGGACATTCGATCATCAATTTTTTCTTTGGGACTGGCCCACATCCCTTCTCGGGAGAACGTGCAACGGTTAAAGTGACGTTCTTCATCAAACGTTGCAAACAGCATTGAAAGTTCAACAAAGTCACCTTCAATAGCTTTTACCGTTGTATTAAACGTATAAGTTTGACCTTTGTAGATGAACACCAACGACAAAGCATCATCTTTAGCGAATAAGGCAGATTCTGAACACTTAAAACGAACCTCATCTTGAGAGTATTCCGTCAAAGTGACATTAGTGGATTTGCCCGCTTGATTTTGTACAGAAGCCTCAATTTTGCATTGAACTCGTGGGAATTGATGGGTTTGCACCTCTTCAACGGCAACTGCCATCGTGGCCCCTAAAATCATCAAGTTATAAAGAATCCACCCCATATTAATCACAAGGGTTAAGTACTCGGGATTGGGATCAAAAAACGCTTTATATAAACCGATCCCGAGCCCGATGAGATTTAACGCCATCAAGACCAGACACGGTTTACTCACCGACCAATCAAGGTACTTTTCACCAATCGTTCCGCCCTTAGCCGTCACATTAAATTTCCCCTTGTGTGGCATAAAAAGAGCAACCGTCGTCGGCAAAAGGATGTACCACGAAAGCACCGTTTCATAAACGCCACCCATGAAGGGATAGCGGTAACCACGTTGCAAGATGAAGTTCGTGAGTGCCGAGTGCACCATGTGTGGCACCACGTAGGCAAAAATGGCGGCGGCAGTTGCGTAAATCACATAGATATTGGCAAACATATAGGGCAGAGGCGCCACCAAGAAAATTAAGCGAGGCAAGCCATGCAAAAAGTGGAACATGGCGTTAAAGAAGCAAAGGCGTTGGGCAAGCGTCAACCCTTTACCCAAAAACGGATTATCCAATCAGAAAATTTGAATCATGCCTCGGGCCCAACGAATGCGTTGACCGATGTGAGCGGCTAATGTTTCGGTAGAAAGCCCTGAAGCCAACGGCACGTCAATAAAAGCCGATGACCAACCAAGACGGTTGAGTTTCAAAGAAGTGTGGGCGTCCTCGGTCACCGTTTCAACGGCAATGCCACCGATTTGCTCCAGAGCTCGACGACGCATGACGGCCGATGAGCCACAAAACATCGTGGCATTCCACGTGTCATTGCCCTTTTGAATGAAGTCATGGAAAAGCGCATTTTCAATCGGCATGGCGCGATCCAAATGCCAGTTCTTTTCAAAAGGATCGGGAGAGTAGAAATGGTGTGGTGTTTGCACTAAGGCAATGTTGTCGTCTTTGACAAGCCAGCCCATGGTTTTGACTAAAAAGTCGCTCGAGGGCACATGGTCACAGTCAAAAATCGTAATGAAGTCACCTGACGTGACCGTCATAGCGTGATTGATGTTACCCGCCTTCGCATGATTGTGCTCATCACGCTTGACGTAACCCACCCCCACTTCATCGGCAAAGGCCTTGAAACTGTCGCGAGAGCCGTCATCCAAAATATAAACATGGAGTTTGTCAGCGGGCCACTGCATATTCAGCGTTGCAAAGACCGTGGGCTTAATCACTTCCAAAGGTTCGTTATAGGTCGGAATGAAGATATCGACGTGAGGCCAAAGGGTTTTGTCTTTGGGCATTGGATAAGGCTTTCGATCCAAAACCCAACAAACTTGAAAGTAGCCTAAAAGCATCACCGTAAAGGCATAAATTTCAGCAAGCAACAATAAAAGACTGAATACGATACCAATCACCGAGTCGGTATTGACCGTGGAGGTACAGCGCCACCAGAGGTAGCGGCCAGAGACCACCATGGAAATCACAAATAAGAGCATGAGGGTCAGGCGTGCTTTAATCTGCGTGAGAATCAAAGCCAACACCAACATCACGGATAAAAAGAGGACTTGTCCTTGAATGTTAAAAGGCTGCGTAATGCAAAGAACGGCCAGAAAGATAACAAGCGCTCCCAAAACCCACAAAAGTACCCACTTCACAACACGGGGAATGGCGCTACCGTGCTTATCAATGCTCTCCAATCCCCTTTGGTTGCCTTCTAGCAAAATGGCACCATAGTGACCAATGAAAAAACTGATTCGTCTAAAAAAGAGGGCCACTCGCAGTTGCGCACGTTGAAAACGTTTGACTAACGTTTTAGATGCTTTGGGGAATTTGGCAACCGATAGAAAAACCGATTGAATCAAAAAACGCAGACTATCTAAGGCACGAGGAGCTTTGAAATTAATTTGGGGATAAAGGTGAGGCAAGCGGGCGCAAAAAGACCGCCAAGGTTCTCGCTCTAAAGGAAAAAGAACCCAAGCTAAAAAAAGTAATAATCCATTGATGGCGATCGATAAATACGATGCACCATTTTCTCGCCAAAGACTTAACTTTTGAAAAAAGTAGAGTCTGACCTCTGAAAGTGCCATTAAAAAATGAAAGTGATTGGTAAAAAAGAGTGAACAAACGTTCACTTATTAATAATAGTCAATTCTACCTAACTGCTTATTCATCTTTAAGCCTTACTGACAAAGCGCTTGCAAAAACTCGTAAGTAATTGTTAAGTCGATCTTAAAAAGGATACTTTTTTATGAAAAGGGAAAGACACAAGACACCCCCGCAGCTTTCTTAACTGAGATGACAGAAAAACGTACTAATCGTTTAAAAGCATCATGAGCAAATTTCCCCACCCATAGATGCGACCGTTCGGTTCCATCGTCACATCGCGTTGAGGATCGTAAGTACCTTTAACGCGTCCTCGAACATCACGCAACGTTTGAACACCGCGGGAATCGACTTGAATGGAACCGATGGGGCGGCCATACGTGTCACGCAAAATTTTTTCTGCCATTGTTGATTCTCCTTCCCTTTGCTTATCCACAAATTCTAACCATTGTCAATTTTCTATCAACGAAATCAGCCCCTTTTTAATAAAAACGGATTTTTCAAAGAAGAAGTACTAAGAAAGTACGAAATGTTTGAATTTTTTGCTTTTCGAAGAGAAGCTACGACAGAGAAAATAAGATGCTCAAGGCTTGTTTCTGACTTTTAAGATTTGCCACTAGAGCAGAAACGAAAAAATCGCCGAAAGGCGATTCTCAAGAAAATTGGTTGCGGGGGCAGGATTTGAACCTACGACCTTCGGGTTATGAGCCCGACGAGCTACCAGACTGCTCCACCCCGCGATCAACGAAGACTTGGAATATTATAGAGTTTTTCCCTACTTGTCAAATATTTTCTTCAAATATTTTAAAAATAGCGAGAGCGTGCGTTGCATCCTTACCAAATATAGGCGCAAATCCATAGAAATCATTATTTCTAGCGTCGATAAAACCGCTATACTGACAAATTATTTTTCTATTAACCATTTGATAAACAAAGATGGGATCAATTTATGCGTGACACGTATTCTCCGCAGACCGTTGAAGTCGATGTTCAAAAGTCCTGGCAAGAAGGTGACGTCTTCCATGCAACCGAGCATGCCGTAGACGCCCAAGGCAAAGAAAAACCGAAGTTCTATGTTTTATCCATGTTGCCCTACCCGAGCGGTAAGCTTCACATGGGCCACGTTCGTAACTACACCTTAAATGACGTGATGTACCGCTACCTTCGCATGAAGGGCTACAACGTCATGACGCCGATGGGTTGGGACGCTTTCGGTTTGCCGGCTGAAAATGCCGCCATTAACCACGGTATTGCACCGGCCGCATGGACCTTTGACAACATTGCCGAAATGAAAAACCAAATGAAGCCTTTGGGTTTGGCATTTGACTGGTCTCGCGAAGTCGCTACGTGCACGCCGGAATACTACCGTTGGAATCAATGGATTTTCTTGAAGATGCTCGAAAAGGGTGTCTGCTACCGTAAGACCCAAATTGTGAACTGGGATCCGGTTGACATGACGGTGTTGGCTAACGAACAAGTCGTGGACGGCCGTGGTTGGCGTTCTGGCGCTATCGTTGAAAAGCGAGAAATTCCGGGTTACTACTTGGGCATCACGCAATACGCTGACGAACTCTTAAATGACCTTGATCAATTGACGGGTTGGCCTGACCAAGTTCGTAGCATGCAATCGCACTGGATCGGTAAGTCCACCGGTGTACGCTTGTCCTTCCCCTACACAATTGACGGTGAAGAAAAAGAACTTCGCGTCTTTACGACCCGTGCCGATACGTTATTGGGTGTGACCTTTGTGGCTATCGCTGCCGAACACCCGTTGGCTAAGCGTTTGGCCGAAGGTAATGAAAAGCTCACGGCCTTTATTGAAGAATGCGCCAAGGGCGGTGTGAGCGAAGCCGATTTGGCCACGAAGGAAAAAGAAGGTGTGCCGACCGGCTTCTGTGTCCGTCATCCGATCACGGGTGCCGACGTTCCGGTTTGGATCGGTAACTACGTCTTAATGAGCTACGGTGAAGGTGCCGTGATGGGCGTGCCAGCTCATGACGAACGTGACTTTGCCTTTGCTAAAAAGTACGGTATTGAAATCCGTCAAGTCGTTGGCATGGAAGGCAAGACCTACTCCACGGACGCTTGGGAAGATTGGTACGCTGATAAAAGCGACAGCTCCCGCTTGGTCAACTCTGGTGAATTTGACGGTTTGACCGTTCATGACGGCATTGAAAAGATTGCCGATGCATTGGCAGCTAAGAATTTGGGCGAAAAGAAGACCCAATTCCGTATCCGTGACTGGGGTATCAGCCGCCAACGCTACTGGGGTACGCCGATTCCGATCATCAACTGCCCGCACTGCGGCCCGGTTCCTGTTCCTGAAAAAGATCTTCCGGTTGTGTTGCCCACGAACCTCGTGCCCGATGGTTCCGGTAACCCCTTAAATAAGTGTGAAGAATTCTTAAACTGCAAGTGCCCGGTTTGCGGCGCCGATGCTAAGCGTGAAACCGATACGATGGATACCTTCGTGGACTCCTCTTGGTACTTCATGCGTTATTGCTCACCGGATTGCGACACGGCCATGGTCGATGAACGCAACGACTACTGGGCTCCGGTTGACCAATACATTGGCGGTATCGAACACGCCGTGATGCACTTGCTCTACGCTCGCTTCTGGACGAAGGTCATGCGTGACTTGGGTCTTGTGAAGTTTGACGAACCGTTTAAGCGTCTCTTTACGCAAGGGATGTTGACGGCTGAGTGCTACTATCGCCAATTGCCCGATGGCAAGAAGCGTTGGTACTACCCGGATGAAGTTGAAATTTCTTACGACGAAAAGGCCCGCCCGATTAAGGCCGTTGCCAAGGAAGACGGGTTGCCTGTCACGATGGGCGGCGTTGAAAAGATGAGTAAGTCAAAGAACAACGTCGTTGAACCCAAGGACATTATCAATAAGTACGGTGCCGATACGGCTCGCAGCTTTGTGATGTTCGCAGGTCCCCCGGATCAATCCGCGGCTTGGAGCAATTCTGGTGCCGAAGGGACGTTCCGTTTCTTGCGTCGCCTCTGGAACTTTGGCTTTAAGCACGAAGCCGACATTAAGTCTGCCGGCGAAATGCCTGCTCAATTGAGTGCAGAACTCAAGGCCTGCCGCATGGAAATGCATCAAGCCTTAAAGCAAGCCACAAGCGACATTGATCGTATGCAATACAACACCGTGGTGTCAGCCACGATGAAGATGCTCAATACGCTTGAAACGGTCAAGTGGGACGAGTCTGCTGAAAGCAAGGCCGTCATGAAGGAATGTCTCTCCATTTTGATTCGCGTCCTTTACCCGATTGCTCCGCACATCACGACGCAATTGTGGATTGACTTGGGCTACGAAGCCGAGTTGGGAACGATTTTGGATACGGCTTGGCCTGAAGTTGACCAAAACGCATTGGTTGCTGACGAAATGACGCTTGTCGTTCAAGTCAACGGCAAGCTTCGTGGTCAAGTGACGGTCGCCGCTGACGCCGACAAGGCAACGATTGAAGCGGCTGCATTGGCTAACGAAAACGTGATGAAGTTCACGGAAGGCAAGACCGTTCGTAAGATCATCATTGTGCCCAAGAAGCTTGTGAACATCGTCGCGAACTAATTCGTTTCGCACAATGACGAAAGTCCCGAAGATCATCGCCTGATGACTTCGGGATTTTTTCGTTCTCAGTCACTTAAACCCGTATAATCCTTCTATTACAAAACTTCTCGAGAAACAACACTATGACACTGGGTCGTCGTTCCTTTTTATTGTCTGCGCTTGCTTTGTCTGCGGCTGCGACCACCGGTTGCGGTTTTCATTTGCGCGGTCGAGTGACGCTTCCGTTTGATACGATGTTTGTGAACATGCCTGTCAATAACCGTATGGCAGCAGACATTCGTCGTATGTTAAAAGCCGGCACCAATATCACGTTGGTTGATACGGCTGAAGAAGCACAAGCCATTTTGGATTTGGTAAGTTCCAAGCGCGATCGTGAAATCTTGGCCTTGAACTCCAAGGGTGAAGCCCGTGAATACGAATTGACGTTATCGTTGACTTTCCGTGTAGCAAGCCCTGATGGGGACGAATACATGGTTCCGACCACGTTTGCCGCTTCTCGTCAAATGTCTTACAACGAAGAAGACTACTTGTCTCGCGATACGGAAGAAAACCTCCTGTATAACGAAATTCAACAAGATTTGATCACGCAATTGCTAAACCGCTTGTCGGCCTTAAAGCCCAACATTCATGCCTATTAAAAGCGACCAATTAGCGCACCAACTCGCCCAAGCCAAAGAAAAGGGGTTTCTTGCCCCCGTTTGGGTGATCGTTGACGAAGAACCGCTTCTGGCGATGGAAGCGATGGACGCTTTGCGTCAAACGGCTAAAGACTTAGGCTACACCGATCGTCAAACGCTTGCCTTGTCAGCAACTTCTGACTGGTCAGAATTGTTGGATGCGCTTTTAAGCGTCTCGCTTTTTGATGACAAAAAAGTCATCATTTTGCGCTTTTTATCCTCAGGTCCCGGCACCAAGGGCGCTAAGATCCTTTCGCAATTTGTTGAAGCGGCTCCCACCGTTGATACAACGGTCACGATCGTTCATCTCACGCAGGTGGACTACAAAACGCAAAAAGCCTCTTGGTTTAAAGAGTTGGCGAGCGTCGGTCAAGTGATTAATTGCCAACCCATTACCCGCGCTCAATACTCGCACTGGATTGAAGAGCGTTTGCGTCGTCAAAACCAAACAATGCAAGCCGATGCCCTTCGCTTTTTTGCCGAGCAAACCGAAGGCAACTTAATGGCCGCTAAGCAAGAGTTGATGAAACTCTCGCTTTTGCACCCCGAAGGCGAATTGTCGCTTAAAGACGTCGAAGACTGTGTCATGAATGTTTCTCGCTACAGTCTTGAAGATTTAATTGAAGCGATGGCTTTGGGCGACGTGGCACGTGTGAGTCGCACGGTCGCCGGTATGCAAGCCGAGGGTGAAGCGCTTCCCTTAATCATCATGCGCATCTCGACTTTTATTCGAGATGCGATTGCCGTTAAAGAGGGTGCTAACGTTTTCTGTGCGCCCGCAATGAAGCAACACTTGCAACGCGTTAACCGTCGCATGAATTTAAATGCCTTGGCAAGCTGCCTTGGTCGATGCGCTGACATTGACCGCCTTGCTAAAGGTCTGACTGTCAAAACACGAAATGATGTGTGGTCTGAGTTGAAAAGCCTTTGCATTTTCCTTGCCCACAGCTAGTACTAGGAAGAAAAATTTAAATGGCTAATTATCACTTTTTTGCTGTCTGTCCTCGAACGCTTGAGCCGATTTTGGCTCAAGAACTTCAAGGTTTAGGCGCTCAAAACACCAAAGAAAACCCGGGTGGCGTTTTATTTGAAGGCCCCTTGGCTTTAGCGATGTCGGTGTGTTTGCACAGCCGCTTTGCAAGCCGCATTTTGATGAAGATTGCCTCTCGCCAATACTACGATAGTCATGACATTTATGACATGGCTCACTTGTTGCCGTGGGAAAAGTTCTTTGAAGCCGATGCCAAAATCCGTGTGGATGTGACGGCCAAAAATTCCCCGTTGGAAAGCCTTGACTTCACCACGCTTCGCATCAAAGACGGTATTTGTGACCGCTTCCGCGAAGGCTGTGGTATGCGTCCGAGCATTGAAAAGACGAACCCTGATGTGCGTATTCATGCGTTTATCACAGATCGCTATTGCACGTTTTATCTGAACTTGTCCGGTGAACCGCTCTTTAAGCGCGGTTGGCGTATTGAAAAGGGCGAAGCTCCTTTGAAAGAAAATTTGGCCGCTGGCCTCTTAGCGCTTTCTCAATGGGATCAACAATCTCCCTTGATGGACATTTTCTGTGGCTCTGGCACCATCGCCATTGAAGCTGCGCAAATCGCTTGCCATATGGCACCCGGTTTAAATCGCTCCTTTGCCTTTGAAAATCTCCAAATTTTCGACATGGATCTTTGGGAAGAAATGAAGGAAGATGCTCGCGCTGAAATTAATATGCACGCTTCTGTGAAGATTGCCGCAAGCGACATCTCTTCCATTGTGGTGGGTAAAGCAGTGAGTAATGCTCAACGCGCTGGCTTAGATAAATTGCTTGAAGACGGTCGTTTGACGTTTACGCGTTGTGACGCTCGTGAAGCAACGCCCATTGCTGAAGAAGGCACGATTATCTCCAATCCACCCTATGGTGAACAATCCAATCCTAAGAGCGCAAGTGTCGGCAGTATGATGAAAAATGTGGCTGACAACTTAAAACGTAATTTTTCCGGTTGGACGGCTTGGATGTTAACGAGCGATCGTAAGTTGCCCCAACAAATGCGTTTGTCGGAATCTCGTAAGATTGTGATTTTTAACGGACCGTTGGAATGCCGTTTCTTTAAGTTTGAGATGGTGAAGGGAAGTTTCCGTCGGAAGGATGTAGCGGACGCTTAATTTTTAAGAGTTTAAAGATGAGAAGAGGTTTCAGGATTTTTGTTCTGAAACCTCTTTTCGTTCTTGGTTGGCTTCTTGTTAAGGGGTCATATCATTAAATTTCAGCCAATTATTGGGGTTATTTGCATTCCCATAACCTTTATAGATATAAACAGCATTCTCCTCAGTGTCTAAATAATAATTTCCCGATTCAGGAGAAGACTTTACCCATTGTTGCGTAGATGAATTATATTTAACCCATTCTTTCTCATCAGAATCATATCTAACCCAATTATCCGTATCGGCATTCAAGCTAACAATTGGTTTTCCTGCGATTTCCATAAAATCAGTGGAAACATAGTATCCTGACTCAAGAAGTGTAAATATCCCGAGTTTTATTGGTTCAGTAACTTTAAAAATTGTGCCCGAAGTATTGGCAGTCTCTCTTATCACCTGCACCAAAGATGCTAGATCGTTAAAAAACTTACCCTCCGGAGAAAACTCCAACACTCCAAATTCATTTCTAAGTTTTTCTTCATCCCAATACCAAATGGGATCTACGGGACTGGGTGGATTATTTTTGGAACCGCACTCAGGGAGATACAAAGTAGCAGTAGTGATTGTTCTTTCAGGTGTTTCAGAAACCAAACCGACATTAACCTTAAAAACATCACTGTCTCCAACTTCAGTCCCAGCTTTCTCCAGATAATAGTCACCAAAAACATAAGGGGCACTATTGCCATCAGCAATATTTTCAAGCTTTGATGCATGATCACGAGCATCAGTACAAGTTTCTCCACTCAAAATTTTCTCAGCAAACACACTATTAATACGAGACTGTGCTTCAGCCACCGTTGCCAAAGCTGCACGCTTTTGTGCCTCGTCTCGCATATCAAAATACTTGCTGGCGGCCACTGCCATCAAAATCCCAATCAAGATCAAAATCGCCACGATTTCGATCAACGTAAAACCTTTGTTGTATTTATTCTTGAGCATAATCTTTGCTCCCAGTTCTACTCATTCGTTTTTATTGTCTAATAGTTGTATTTTAAAGCTTCAGAGGTCTTATTTTTCACTTTTCGCTTTATCGTTTTCCGCAATATTGTCATCAAGACCACGAGCCACGATTTCAGCCAACTCAATGATTTCCATACCTTCGAGTACCTTATCACCACTCATGGCCGTCTCGAACATCGTCAAGCAATGGGGACAGCTCACCGCAACCGTAGGCGCCGACTCACGCAATTGCTTTAAGCGAATGACGTTAATGCGGTTTTGACCTTCCATCCACATTTGACCGCCACCGGCACCACAGCACATGGCTTGTTTACCACGACGAAGGTTTTCAACGCGAGAGACACCGGCGATCTCATCCAAAATCTTACGAGGCGTGCCCACGCTATTGTTGTAGCGAGCCATGTAGCAAGGATCATGAATCACCAACTTTTCAGGGTGGTTCAATTTAGGCTTAATGCGACCGGCCGACATCAACTCATAAATCAAATGCGTGTGACTCATCACTTCAAACTGACCGCCGTCGAATTGAGGATATTCATTCTTTAACGTGTTAAAGCAGTGCGGGCAATGCGCCACAATGCGTTTGAAGCTGTATTGACGAAGGTTTTCAATATTTTCTTGAACCGCCAATTGGAACGTGTATTCTTCCCCGACTCGACGAGCAAAGTCACCATGGCAACGTTCTTCTTGCATGATCGCAAAGTTAACGTTCGCGGCACGCAAAATCTTCACCATTGCACGAGCAATCTTTTGAGCACGACGGTCATAAGAGGCCGAGCAGCCTACCCAATAAAGCACATCGACTTTAACGCCAGGTTTGGCAATCGGAAGATCCAAGTCTTTACCCCAAGCCAAACGATCAGCCGGATCCATCCCCCAAGGATTACCCACGCTTTGCGTGTTTTCAAGCGCCACTTGAAGGCCTGCCGGGAAGTCACCTTGTTCAAGGGCCAAATGACGACGCATATCGACAATGGCAGAGGGCAAATCCAAACGTGCCGGACACTCTTGTAAGCACGCACCACAAGTCGTGCAGCTCCAAAGTTCATCCTTCGTAATAATGTCGCCCACCAAGGCTTTTTCTTCATCCGGATGGTGCAATTGATTCTTTAATTTCAGCACCACCTTCTTCGGATCCAATACACTCCCCGCCTTCAATGCGGGGCACACTTCCGAGCAACGACCGCATTCCGTACACGCATCAAAATCCAAGCGTTGCTTCCACGTGAATTGGTTAAATTGAGAAATACCGAACGTTTCTTGCTCTTCAATGTTTTCTATCTTCTTTAATTCACCCTTGGGAGCAAGCTTTCGCCAATAGATATTGGTTGAGGCTTTGTACATATGTGAGAAGTAGGTAAAGGGAATCAAAGCCACAAAGATCAAGGCCATACCACCGTGCAATAACCACGCAATCAAATGAGCGCCTTGCAGTTGTTCTTGCGTAAAGAGTTGCGTCAAACCTTGCGCAAAAAGGTTACCTACCGGAGAAAAACTTGCCCAAGCGGGTTGTTGAACAGCCAAACGTAAGCCTTCAACCACGTAACCCGTGACAATAATGACAAATAAGGAAAATAAAATGCCTGCAAAGCGCCAACTGCGCTCAAGCGTTGCTTTTTGAATCACAAAGCGACGAATGGTTGCGGCCAAAATCCCCAAAATGGCGACAACACCGGCAATATCCAAAATGAGCTTATAGGCGAGGTACACCCAACCTTTTAAGAACTGTTCACCAAAGACATAGTGACCGACGTCCCAGTCAAGCGTGGCCGTTGCAGTACCAAAGAATAAAAAGACAAAACCCCAGAAGATGAAAAAGTGAATCACACCTGAAGGCGTTTTCAACAATCGACGATGCATAAACGCATCACGCCAAAGACCGCCCCAACGACGTTTATGATCGATAGGGAGATCATCGGGTTGACCGGCCTTCCAAAGTTTCACCGACTTATAGACACCCCAAAGACAGATGAAAAGTGCCGAGAGACCGAAAACGTAAACACCGATTTCAGCCCATAACGGAACGTTCCAAAAAGCGGGACGAATTGGCATATCAGTCATAAAAAATTAACCTTCTGAGGAGAATACTTTTCGTTTTACTTTAATCTCGCATTTTAATAGAGATTTGAGTTCCACACCTTATCCAAACGTTTAACACTCACGGGCATCGGTGTTCTTAATTTTTGTGCAAATAACGAGACACGCAACTCTTCAATCATCCATCTAAATTGAGTGAGCCGTTCATCGGAAACACCCTTGCGTCGAGCGATTTCTCGCTCATAAAGCGTCACAAAACGCGTTACATCACGCATCTTTTCAGCGTCCTTTGTTTGCTCATCTTGCCACTTTTCCAATCGCAATAAAATGGCTCTCAGATAACGCGGGTAATGCACCAAGTGCTCATAGCCCACGGTCAGCAAAAAGTCTTTAAAGAAAAGTCCCGTCATTTGCGATTGAATGTCTTCAACCACACGTTTGTCCGGACAACTCTTTAATTTACGTGGCACTTGAACTGCCAACTCCACGATTTCGGTGAGCAAGCGACTGATTTCCTGCGCAATAAGGTTCAGTTTCCCCTTCACATCATTGCGACGCGCTTCAAAGGCTCGCTCGTCATTGGGCCATGGGTCTTGGAGCGCCGTTTGTTGAAGTGTTGCATCAATGATGGCTTCTTGCATCGCTTCAAAACTATCAAAGGCTTTTGCTAACGCGGGCACCATCGCCGCTTGCATTTGAATCTTTTGCAAGGCTTTAAGACTCTTTTCAATGAATCGAATTTGCTCTCGCAAACTCAACTTAAAGAGTCGCATTAAGCCCCGCTCATGACTCTTTTTGGCTTGATCGGGATCGTCAAACACTTCTAATGTGCAGTACGTACCGTGATCAACCAAGGCGGGATGACCGATTAACGATTGGTTCTTGCGCTTAATCTCCATGATGTCAGGCAACTCACCAAAACTCCATGAAGTAATTTCATCGTCCCAATCGCAAGAGACTTCCACTTCTTTGGCGGCTACCGCTTGGAAGGACTTCTGCGCTTCTTGCCCCAATTCGCTACGCAAATTCGGTAAGTTGCGACCCATTGCAATTTGACGACCGTACTCATCCAATACTTTAAAGTTCATCGTTAAGTGCGGAGGAAGCATCTCAAGCTTAAAGTCCACCACATTGGGTGCCACTTGGAATTGCTCTCGCATATCATCAATGATGGCTTCGCGAAGCCCGATCGTTCCGAACGTTTCTTCATGGCGCAGCGCAAAATTCTTTGCATATTCGGGCAACGGCACGCAATGGCGACGGAATTTTTGCGGCAAACTTTTAACGAGAAGTGGAACCTTCTCTTTAAGCATGCCGGGCACCAACCATTCAACGGCCACTTCATCGACCATGTTAAGCGCATATAGAGGAACGGCTAACGTCACACCGTCTCTGGGACTTCCCGGTTCAAAGTGGTAGGTTAACCCCATCTCCACGCCCTTCATCGTCATCACTTTCGGGAAGTATTGCGTGGTAATGCCAGAGGCTTCATGACGCATGAGCTCGTCTTTGCTTAAGTACAAAAGTTTGGGTTGGCTCTTTTCTGCCGCCTTTCGCCATTGCTCAAAGGTCACGCCATCAACAACATCGGCAGGAATTAACTTGTCGTAGAACTGTTCAATCAACACATCATCAACCAAAACATCTAAACGACGCGACTTGTGTTCAAGATTTCGAATTTCTCGAATCAAGTTTTGGTTGTGCTTAAAGAAACTGGCTTGGCAGTCAAAATCACCGGCCACTAACGCTTCACGAATAAAGAGTTCACGGGCCAGCACCGGATCCTTATCAGCAAAATGCGTTCGACGTTGCGCATAAATGGTCAACCCATAAAGCGTTCCTCGTTCAAGCGCCATGACACTGGCCTGATTCTTTTCCCAATGCGGTTCCGTGTAGCTCTTTTTAATTAAATGGCGACCAACCTTTTCAATCCACTTGGGATCAATATCGGCAACGGTGCGCGCAAAAAGTCGGGACGTTTCCACGAGTTCTGCGGCCATGATCCAACGACCGCATTTTTTCACACGAGGCGAGCCCGGCCAAATATGAAATTTAATGGAACGAGCCCCAATAAAGGGCGGTGCTTTGGGATTATCTTCTGGTTGCTTATAACCAATGTTGCCCAAGAGTCCCGTTAAAAGTGAGACGTGAATTTGCTCATACGTGGCATCAACCGTATTTAAGCGCCACCCCAATTCACTCGTCATTTCTTTTAATTGCTTATAGACATCCTTCCATTCGCGAAGACGACGAGGGCTCAAGAATTTGCGCTTAAACTCTTCCGTTAACTTGCGATTACTTTCTTTCTTGACGGTTGCCGCTTCCACATAACGCCATAGTTTCACAAAGGTTAAGAAATCACTCTTATCGTCGGCCATCGCTTTGTGAGAAGCGTCGGCCGCCTCTTGGCTTTCCATCGGTCGCTCACGCGGATCTTGTACTGATAAAGCAGACGCAATAATGAGCACTTCAGTTAACGCTTGATGGTCATTAGCGGCCAAAAGCATTCGAGCCACTTTGGGATCCACCGGAAGCTTTGATAAGGCGTGACCAATTCGCGTTAAGCGTTCATGGTCATCCAACGCATTCAATTCTTTCAATAGCGACACACCGTCCGCGATCGCGCGAGCCGGTGGCGCTTGAACAAAATTAAAGTCTCGAATATCACCCAAATGCAAAGACTTCATGCGCAAAATGACCGAGGCTAAATTAGTGCGCATGATTTCAGGATCCGTGAAGGCAGGACGACGGTCAAACTCTTCTTGGCTATAGAGACGAATACAAACCCCATTGGCAATACGACCGCAACGACCCGAGCGTTGATTGGCTGAAGCTTGACTCACGGGTTCAATTAAAAGTTGATCCACCTTATTGCGATAGGAGTAGCGCTTCACGCGCGCCAACCCTGCGTCCACCACATAGTGAATGCCAGGCACCGTAATGGACGTTTCTGCAACATTCGTTGCGAGCACAATACGACGTGAACCCGACGTTCTAAATACGCGTTCTTGCTCATCGGCCGATAAGCGTGCAAAAAGCATCAAAATCTGTGTAGTGGGCGGCTGCATTCGACGCAAGAAGTCGGCCGCTTCACGTATTTCACGCTCGCCCGGCAAAAACACCAAAATATCGCCTTGCCCCTCACGACTTAACTCATCACAAGCATCGTTAATGGCAAGCATGAGGCTCTTATCGTCGGTTTCATCGGCTTCTTCAATGGGGTTATAGCGAACTTCCACCGGATACGTTCGTCCCGAGATGTTGAGAACCGGTGCGGGTTGCCCTTTTTCATCGGCAAAGTGTGCGGCAAAGCGTTCACTATCAATGGTGGCGGAGGTCACAATCACTTTTAAATCGGGGCGTTTTTTCAATAAACCCTTTAAGTACCCCAACAAAAAGTCGATATTGATACTGCGTTCGTGCGCTTCGTCAATGATGATCGTATCGTACGCTTTCAATAGCGGATCGTTTTGCGTTTCTGCCAACAAAATCCCATCAGTCATTAATTTAATTTTGGCCGTGGATTGCGTCTTATCGGTAAAGCGAACCTTGTAGCCTACAAAGTCACCCAATTCCGTTTTCGTTTCTTCGGCTAAACGCTTGGCGATGGACGAGGCGGCAATACGGCGCGGTTGCGTGTGAGCAATCATGCCTTTTTTGCCACGCCCTGCTAACAAACAGATTTTCGGCAACTGGGTGGTTTTCCCCGACCCCGTTTCACCGCAAACAATCACAACGCGATTATTTTTAATGGCTTCTATGACTTCTTCCCTACGCTCAGAAACGGGAAGCCCAGGCGCTAACTGCAAATCGGCTTTGAGGGATTGAGTAGGAGAAACAACGGGCTTTTTCTTCTCTTTTTTACCTTGCGCTTTGGACTTTTGAGCGGCCGCTTCTCGCTCTTGACGACGGCGAGCTTTTTCTGCCTCTTCTTTTTCCGCACGAGCACGGGCCTGAGCCATCTGCTCATCTCGCAAAAACGCCAATTGATCTCTTAACGTATTAGCCATGGATTACCAACTATTTATACAAAGTCACAAAGAGAAAAACACATTCCCAACGAAGTTTCGTACAATTGAGCCATTATTTTGTTGATTCGGAGATATTCATCATGACTCGCATGGTTCACTGCGTCAAACTTGGTAAAGAAGCCGAAGGGCTCGCTTACGCTCCCTTACCCGGTCCTTTGGGCAAGAAGGTCTATGAAAGCGTTTCCAAGGAAGCTTGGGAAGATTGGATTCGTTTGCAAACCATGATGGTTAACGAATACCAACTTAATTTGGCCGATGCCAGCGCCCGCAAGCACTTGCTCGACCAAATGCAAAAATACCTTTTTGGTGACGGCATCGATGACGTGCCCAATTACACGCCGCCGAAACCCTAATCACACAGGGTTCAAAAGCCGCACAGTCCGTGCGGCTTTTGCGTCTCGAAGACCCTTAAAAATTAAGGCTTAAAGGTCTTAACGCCTTCAGACGTGCCCAACAAAAGCACATCCGCGCCACGCTTAGCAAAAAGCCCCACGGTCACGACACCCGTGATTTGGTTTAACTTTTCTTCCCAAGCCTTGGCGTCCGTCATTTGCCAATTGTGCACATCAATGATGCGGTTGCCATTGTCGGTAATAAATTCACGAACAACGGGCTCACCACCCATGGATTTGATGATGGCGCAAACCGCACGCGTCGCCATCGGGATCACTTCGATCGGTAACGGGAACTTGCCCAATACTGAGACTTTCTTTGATTCGTCAGCAATGCACACAAAGGTGTCAGAGACCATCGCCACAATCTTCTCGCGCGTCAATGCGCCGCCACCGCCCTTGATCATCGCAAAGTCGCCATCAATTTCGTCAGCACCGTCCACATAAACACCGATGCGATCGACTTCGTTGAGGTCGACCACCTTGTAGCCCAACGCTTGCAACTTTTGCGTCGAACGGATGCTACTGGAGACGCATGCCGGCACTTCAATACCGCTTTCTTTTAATGCATCAATGAAGCAGTCCACGGTCGAGCCCGTCCCCACACCCAAAATTTCACCGGGTTTGACATAAGCCACGGCCGCTTGACCAACCAATTTTTTTAATTCTTTTTGATCCATCGTACTTTCCCTGCAAAAAAGATTGATGCACTAATTTTAAATGACAGCTAATATTCAGGGGTAAAACTTTTGAATTATTTTCTATTTATTCATCGTGCCCAGTCCTTCGTCACTTTTTGCCGTTGATACTTTTAAGACTTTAGGCAATAAAACCTTTAGTCGGCAAAGTATGTTCGGGGTCATCATGACCTGGATCGTCTTGATCTGCGTGGTCGTGGGCTTGGTCTATGTCGGTCGCATTATCCGCATTCAAGACCAAAAGGCGCACTTAAGTCAGTTGCACCAAACAACAGAACTTTGGGCAGAAACCTTTAACCTACGCTTGATTTCCGATACCGATCGCCTGACACAAATGGCTGTGCCTTTATCATCAGGCCCTGCTTACCCGGAAAACCTTGATACCTTTCACAATATTGTCCGCACTTTGATGATTGACCGTGCGGAAATTCTCGAAATTGCCATTGTTAACGATAAAGATACCATTGAAGCCTCTTACGTTTCGCCGCGTCCTTTTGGTGACATCACGATGCGTAAGAATCAAGTCTATGGTCGAGTAGAAACCAAATCGGCATTACAACGAGCTCGATACGTAGGAACCGCAACGTTCTCAGACCCTTACGCGCTTCCGATTGAAGGTTCACCCTTTGTGGACTTGATTGTTCCACTTCATGTCAGTGATCAGAACCTTTTAGTCGTTGCCCGTATTTCTTTGTGGGTTTTGCTGCGAGAAACGTCCATTAAAAATCCGGAATATCGCGTCAATCTGTATTTTGACAAGCACCCTATTATTACGGCCAATACAAATACGCAACGTGAGCTTATTCGTGCACGCGTCCCTTTGCATCCCCTTTCCTCTGACTTCCAATTAGAAGTGACGCGCTACGCCGAAAACCTTCTTACCCAAAACACGCTCTTTTGGGTGATTACGGCTTTGGGGATTTTCTTGGTGATCGCCCTTTTAGGGATTATTCGTTTTAACTGGCGACAAAATCGAATTGAAGAGGCGCTTCGTGCCGAATCTGCTTTGAGAAAAAACATTGCCGATAGTCAATTGTCAGGCCTTCAGGTTACAGACTTAAGCGGTCGCATTATCTACACCAATAAAACCTTCAGTGACCTTTTAGGACTTAAAAACAATCGCTCTTTAATCGGTCAAGTACCACCCTACTCCTACTGGCCGCAAGGCGATCAAGGCTTTCGCTTGATGGAATTATTAAACGGTGTGAAACGTCGTCAACTTAAAAATACGAGTTACGAATTCCCCGCTGTTCGCGCCGATGGGCAATCTTTTTGGGTGTTATTGCACATCGTTCCCATGGTGACGGTTGAAGGTGAGCAAATCGGTTGGTTGTGGACGCTTACCGACATTTCTGAAATTCGTCAGGCACAAGAAAAGCTAACCGCAGCGCACGAACGTTTTAACCGCGTGCTTGAATCCATGCTTGACCCTATTAGCGTGGTCGATCCCAACACGAATGCTCTGCTCTTTTCCAATAGTTCCTACGATCGTACGTTTGGTGAAAATGCCGGCGGCCATATTTTGGCCTCTCAAAAAATGGCGCAATTGACAGCAAAAGAAAAGTCGCGTTCACCCTACATCTATATTGAAGACTTGGATCGTTGGTACAACGTCAGAAGTCGACTGATTCCGTGGACCGATCGCACGGAAGCCGAATTGCAAATCCTCTCTGATGTGACAGAACAACGTCGCAATGAAATGCTCTTGGCTGAACAACAAGCTCGAAGTGAGTTGAATTCACAATTGGTCAGCATGGGTGAAATGGCAAGCTCTTTAGCACACGAATTGAATCAACCGCTATCGGCCATCTCTAATTATGCTTTCGTCGTGGAGAGCTCCATGCGCAAAGCGGGCGTGCCCGAAGAGCATGAAATGCTTTATTCCATTCAACGCATTGCGGCGCAAACAAAGCGCGCCGGTGGCATCATCAAGCGCATTCGCTCCTTTACGCGTCGCAGCGACCCCAAGATGGAAATGATTGCGATCAGTACGCTTGTCAACGAAGTCACGGAATTGGCCAACATTCAGGCCCGACGCCATAACGCCAAGTTGGAGTTTTTTATTGCTCAAGACGTTCATGAGGTCTATTGCGATGAAATCATGATTGAGCAAGTGCTCTTAAACTTGATTAAAAACGGGATTGAAGCTGCGGCCAGTATCAAAGGCAATGCGCCCAAGGTGTCTCTTACCGTTTATCGTAACGCTGATCAATACCTCGTTTTTGAAGTGGCCGATAACGGGTGTGGCATCAAGGATGAAGATAAAGAACACCTCTTTGACCCGTTCTTTACAACAAAGTCTGCCGGTATGGGCATGGGGCTTAACATTTGCCGAACGATTGTTGAATTGCATCACGGTCGACTAACAATTTCTGACAATATTGGTCAAGGCGCAATCTTTACGCTGTTGCTGCCGGCCAGAAAACCGTCAACGAATTAGGTTAACAATTTCGTTGATTTTCATGCGTGGCGACATGTTGAAATTTGCTAAAATGGTTAGCTGTAACTTATGTTTTGGTGATGAGAAAAATGGTGGCTTTTCCTACTTTTAACTTTAACCCGTCGCAAAAAGATCCTTTGGGCACGGTCTATGTTGTCGATGATGACAGCGATGTCCGTGACAGTATGCGTCGTATGTTGGAATCTCAAGGTTTCCGCGTCGAACTCTTTGAAAGCGGTGAATCTTTTATCGCCAAATATGACCCCAATGCAATTGCCGTCTTGTTGCTTGACGAACGCATGCCCGGTGGCATGAGCGGCAGCGAAGTGCAAGAACACTTGATTGCCCGTAAGGCAACGATTCCTATCATTTTCTTAACGGGTCACGGTGATGTGCCGATGGCTGTGAACGCTTTAAAGAAAGGCGCTCATGACTTCTTGCAAAAACCGCCAGATTCTCATGAATTGTTGCCGATGTTGGAAAAGCTTTTGAAAGAAACCCGCGAGCAACGTGTTCAATTGGAAAAGCAAACGCTTAACCAAGCCATGCTTTCGAAATTGACGCCGCGTGAACAACAAGTGCTTGAACGCATTGTTGCCGGTCGACTCAATAAGCAAATTGCCGACGACTTGGGCATTTCCATCAAGACGGTGGAAGCTCACCGTGCTTCGATCATGGATAAGACCAATTCCGGTACTGTTGCCGATTTGATGCGCGTGGTTTTGGGCGCAGAAGGTCATTAATTCATAAGCCTTTTATACAAGATCCGCCCGTTCATCTCGGGCGGTTTTGTTTTGAGCAGTCATTTATTTTTTTTGAAATTGAGGTGTAAACGTGAGTGCCAATTACATTGACGGGAAAGCCATCGGAAAAGCAATTCGTGAAAAGATCAAAGAAGCTGTAAAGAGCTTATCTCGCACGCCAGCGCTTGCCGTTATTATGGTGGGAGAGAATCCGGCGAGCGCCGTTTACGTCCGAAATAAAATTCGTGCCTGTAACGACGCCGGCATCACCTCCATTGAATGCAATCTTCCGGAAACGGCTTCGGAAGAAGAACTCCTTTCCCAAATTCAAAAACTTAACGAAGATCCGACCGTTGACGGCATTTTGGTTCAATTGCCCCTGCCCTCTCATATGCGCGCCGGTCTCATTTTGGAAGCCATCGATCCCGATAAAGACGTGGACGGTTTCCACATCTATAACACCGGCAAGTTAGTCACCACGGGCGGTGGTTTTAAACCCTGTACGCCAGCTGGCATTATCGAACTTTTAAAAGCCATCGACTATCCAATTGACGGGAAACATTGCGTGATTTTGGGGCGCTCTAACATCGTGGGCAAACCCCTTGCCATGCTCATGCTCCAAGAAAACGGCACCGTTACCATGACGCATAGCCACACGCCGGACATTCGCCGATACACGAAAGATGCGGATATTTTGGTGGCAGCCATCGGTAAGGCCAAGTACGTGAAAGCCGATATGGTAAAAGAAGGGGCTGTTGTGATCGACGTCGGTATGAATCGAGATGAAAACGGTAAGCTCTGCGGTGACGTTGATACCGATGAAGTCGCTAAAGTTGCCGGTTGGATTACACCGGTTCCGGGTGGCGTGGGTCCCATGACGATTGCCATGCTTATGCACAATACGTTGGTATCTGCTCAAAAACGTCTGCAAAAATAATTTGAATGAACGTATGCGACAAAACCTCAGATTTAAAAGTCTGAGGTTTTGTTTTTTTGCTCATATTGTTGTGGAGTGGTATAGATTTTTTGGACACATAGGAGTCCAAACCATGTCTATTCCTGCTTCTATCAAGCAAAAAGCCTGTGAGGGGCTTTTTCATTTTCGTTCTAAAAACAGCTTAGCTAAAGAGCTTGGCATTTCTAACGGTTCTTTACGAGATTGGTCTATTTACATTGCCAACAATAATTTTGATTGGCTTTACTGCGAGTACACTCCGCAGAACCGGGAACTTCTACATAAATCGTTTGAATTCTGGTTTGAGAACTATCCGATCGGTTATTCAGACGTTGCCCGTCGATTCGGTATTCGTCCCGCATCACTTTTTAACTATGTTCGTCGTAAAGTCGACAGTCTTCCTGTTATGCTTAGACCCAAGCGAATTCGCTACTGGAATCCGCAAGAAGTCGAATCCCTAGGAACATTTACGATGAAATTTGAGAAGCTCTCTGACATTCCCGCCGACCGTCCCTTAACGCTGTCTGAGCGAAAGGCTTTATTAAAGGAAATGGAAGACGCTCGTGGTCGTTTGATCTGTGCCGAAAGCTTATTGGAAGTTGCCGTTGAGTCTTGTAAGGACGAACTTAAAAAAAAAGAATTGATGCGGCAACTCGAGCAAACGAGAAAGGTCTTAGCATCTCTAAGGTCTGTCGGTTAACCGGAATCGCACGCAGCAGCTTTTATGCTCAGCAAAAGCCAACTCTGAAAAAGGTTAAGGACACCGAGCTCTCAAAGAAGATTGAACAAATTCAAAACTCTTACTTCTTTACGATCGGTCGTCGCCGTATGGGGGCGCTTTTGCAAAAAGAGTTTGGGATTGATGTGGGTGAGGGACAAATTCATCGTGTGATGAAAGCTCACCGTTTATCGGCCCAAATCCGTCAGATCAAAAAGGGGAAACCGTATGCCGGCAAAGCCTATCAAGGTGAGTTACCTGCAAACCTTTTGGACCGACAATTCAAAGCTGAGGCGCCATTGCAACGCTTGGTCACAGACGTGACTTACGTTCCCTATTATGAGCACGGAGAGTGGCACTGGGGTTATTTATCCTTGGTACAGGATTTATTTGATCGATCCATCGTTGCTTGGATTTTTGCCCGTAAGCAAGATATTTCCTTGTCGTTGCGAACACTTCAGATCCTGTCGTTCCGAGGCGTGAAGCCCGGTGCCATGTTGCACAGTGACCGAGGCTCGATTTATACGGCAACAGTCTTTAGAGACACGTTGGCACGTATGGGAGTGGAGCAAAGTTTTTCCCGTCGTGGTAATTGCCATGACAATGCCACCATGGAGTGCTTTAATGGTACTTTCAAGGTTGAGGCACTTTACAACAATCTGTGGGCTAAGGAGCGCCCCACTTTTATCGAACAAAACGCGTTAATTTCTAGCTACGTTGAGTTCTACAATAACAAGCGCCCTTGCTCGGTGATCGGTAATATGACACCGACTGAGTACACAAAGGTTTTTTTGGAAAACCAAAAAAACACTTGCGTATAATATTTTTTCGATTATTTTGACTGTCCAGAATTTTTATACCAGTTCAGTTGCGCAAAAGTACGCATAAACCTGAAAAATTGTCTAACAAACAAGCAAACACTGAGACACCACGTGTTTTTGAGCAATCCATAAAAGTTCAAAAAATCTGAATCACTCTTCCCAATCATCAATATCGGTATTGATCACTTTCTGAATAACATCAAACGAAAAACCGCGACTGGCCAAATAACGTATCTGTTTTGTCTTTTCTTTGAAATCTTCGGGAACTTTTCCCTTAAAGCGACGAAGCCAAAGGGCGCGAGCGCGCTCTGCTTCACTCTCTAGAGGCTCCATTGCCTCTTTAACGATATCTTCTTCCAATCCCTGACGGCGTAACTCAAATTCAATACGGGCGTTACCGTATTTATTGCTTCGAATTCGAGCTCGACTCTTAGCGTAACGTTCATCTGAGAGGTATTTCAATCCCTCTAACTCATCTAAAAGGCGATCGACTTCCGCTTCTTCTTGCTCAGGCTGCAAGTAACGCAAAAGTTTTCCCCGAAGTTCCAAACGCGAATACTCGCGCCGCGCAAGGTATTGCACGGCACGAGCCTTAAGCGAGGGTTGCTTTCGTTGACGAGAGGAAGGTTTTACCTCTTCCTCTTCGTCAATAAAGACCTCTTCTGAGTCTTTAGACCAAAACGTCATCGTCGCTCTTTTCTTCAGCGGCTACGGGCTTACCCTTCACACCCTTGAGTTCACGGATGCGACCTTCGATTTCTTCCAAAACGGCAGGATTCGACTTCAAGAATTCGCGAGCGTTATCTCGACCTTGACCAATCTTGTCGCCTTGGTAGCTGTACCAAGAGCCGGACTTGCCCACCAAATTCAAGTCAACACCCATGTCAATGACTTCACCTTCGTGAGAGATGCCATCACCATAGAGAATATCGAATTGAGCGGTCTTAAAGGGAGGCGCAACCTTGTTTTTCACAACCTTCACCTTGGTGTCAGAGCCGATCACTTCGTCGCCCTTTTTCAAGGCACCCACGCGACGGATGTCCAAGCGAACGGAGCTATAGAACTTCAAAGCATTACCGCCCGTCGTCGTTTCGGGGCTGCCGTAGCTCACACCAATCTTCATACGAATTTGGTTAATGAAGATCACGAGCGTATTGGTGCGCTTAATGGAAGACGTTAACTTACGCAAAGCTTGACTCATCAAGCGGGCTTGAAGGCCGGGTAAAGCTTCACCCATTTCACCTTCAATTTCAGCTTGCGGCGTCAATGCGGCCACGGAGTCAATGACCACCATGTCAACAGAACCCGAGCGCACCAAAGCGTCAACGATTTCCAAAGCTTGTTCACCGGTATCGGGTTGAGAGATCAAAAGATCGCCCAAATTCACACCCAAGCGTTGAGCATATTGAATATCCAAAGCGTGTTCAGCGTCAACGAAAGCGCAGGTACCGCCCGTCTTTTGCATTTCAGCGACAACGTGCAAAGCCAACGTCGTCTTACCGGAAGATTCCGGGCCGTAGATTTCAACAATACGACCACGCGGCAAACCGCCAATCCCTAAGGCTAAATCCAAGCCTAAAGAACCCGTGGAGACAACATCGATATCTTCATTGAGATTCTTGTCGCCCATACGCATGATGGAGCCTTTACCGAATTGCTTTTCAATTTGAGCAAGAGCAGCGGACAATGCCTTTTTGCGTTCTTCGCCTTCAACTCGTTCGACTCGGGGTAATGTACGCTTTTCAGCCATGATTATTCCTTAGTTAAAAAAATCTTTAATTGTTATAAAACCAATTTAAT
>DYCH01000057.1:2606-5126 GCA_019418235.1 Sutterella sp. | reverse complement strand
GATGATAGTTGGTTGTATTTCCAGTGAAAGTAGGACATTGCCTGGCTCCCCATTTAAAAGCCTCGAAGTGAAAGCTTCGGGGCTTTTAGTCTTTCTGGAGTCTGAAAATTCTGAGCTCCTCTTTAACTGCTAGTTCAAAATAAATATCCCGACCATCTTTTCAAATGATCGGGATGCATGAAAAATCTTTTTCCTATTTGTTGGTAGCTCCTTCGACATCAATCGTAGCCCCATTACCGGGCTCAGCATTCTTTGGACGAAGAATGTAGAGGAAGAAAACCAAAACAAGCATCACAGCCCCATGGGCCATAATCACAATGGAGTTGCCCCAATAAGTTGCCATTAAGCCACCTAAAATCGGGCCTGCAACTGAACCGATTTGTTGGAAGGCATAACTTAACCCATAGACGCGTCCACGTTCACTGGGTAGCGTATTCTCAGCAAACAAAGCATTAATTGCAGGAAATATACCGGCAAAGAATATGCCGCCGATAAAACGCCATGATACGAAAATCGAGATCGTTTCAGGGATCGCTTGCACGATACCGAAGATACCGGAACCTAAGAGCGCGATGTATAACGCCCAACGGTAACCGATATTGGTACCTGCTCGCCCCCATAGGGGAGCAGCAATCACACCCGAAATCCCTACTACGGAAAAGACAATACCGCTGACTAAAACGATGTTGTCCATTGAGCCTTGAAGTTCTGCGATGTAAAGCGGCAACACGGGTTGTACAAGCATGACGGCTAACTGTACAACAGCGGCCGCAATCAACATACGAAGAATGACGGGGACTTTTAACAGTTTCAAGGAACCACCATCGCTCTTTTTACCGTTTGTGTTTTGACTTAAAACGGAAGGATCTTCTTTAATGAAGACAACAATACCGACAGCGATCAAAGCCAATGCAGCACCAGCTAAATAAAACGATGCTCGCATTCCAAAAAATTCTGCCAGCACACCACCAAAAAGTGGTCCTAGGACGCCACCTGCAGTCATCCCGCCTTGCATGAGCCCTAAGCACCAACCCATTTTGTCTTTAGGTGCGGCAGAAGTCATAATAGCTAAGCAGGCAGGCCAAAGACCAGCAGAAAAACCTTGGAAGCAACGCATGGCAAAAAGCTCCCAAGTGGATTCGACCATGCCACCCCATATGTAGCTGATTGCTAAACAGGCTGCGGCTCTTAAGGCCATCATCTTTCGGCCTTTTTTATCGGCCATTGCGCCCCAGATCGGCGCCATGATGGCACTGATTAAGAAGGTTGATGAGAAAATAATCCCAGACCAAATATTAACTTCAGTCGCATGGACGCCAAGTTCTTCAATGAGGTACATCGGCAAAAAAGGCACCAACATGGTGTAGCTTGCCGACATAAAAACTGATGTAATCGTTAAAAACCAAACCAGTGCTTTCCAATGCATACTTCACTCTCACTTTCGCAAATTTTTCGTTTATTGAAAGTATCTTATGCCCAATTTTCTGACTTTTGTAATGGGAGTATTACTACCAAAGGACGAAAAACGCCACGGGATTAGCCGCGGCGTTTGGTGTGTGGGATTAAGAGCAAATTACTCTTCTTCGACTTTGGTTTCTTCTTGAGGTGAATGAGACAAGATGAAGTCACCGATGTCGTGCACTTCATCGGGGCATAATTCGTGCATCATCGGGTATTCGTAAAATTCGACCGTAGCGCCCCTTTCGTTAAGTAACGATACACCCTCGCGGGCTTTAGCGATCGAAATCACAGAGTCCAACGTGCCATGACCGATAAAGGTCGGTGTTTGTTGAGCGAGGTCAGAGAGCTCTTCAAAACGCGGGTGGTTGGGCACATAACCCGACAAAGCAATAATGCCTTGTAAAGGAACGGTTTGAGAATAACCCGTCAAAAGAGCAATCGCAGCGCCTTGAGAGAAACCACCAAGCCAAATCGGCGTATCGGGATTCTTTTCGCGTTCTTCATCAATAATGGCTTGAACCAATGCCATTGAGGCGTTCATGCCTTCGATGTCTTCGACCAAGTCCTCTTCAGGGTCATTTTGGAAGATTTCAGTCTTCAAGTCATACCAACCCGGCATTGCCATTTTCATGACAGTGATCGTGCGTGTCGGTGCCGTCGGTAAAACCATATTAATGTTGGAGACTTCGCCAAACTGAGCCAACTCTTGTTGAAAGTCTTCAAAGTCAGAACCGTCAACACCCAAGCCGTGTAACCAAATTAAGGTCATCGGCTTTTGCGTGTCGTCGAGAGCAGGTTGATAAATGGTATCCATAACAAATCCAATCTATGACCCTCGAATTGTAGGGGAAATATTTAAAAAATCCATAAACGTTAGTACTACTATCGTCTTAAGCAGAAGTTTTTACAATTTAAGAAGGAATGAAATTTCTTTAAAAACATACAGTTTTAAAAATCTCTGAGTTAAATCATGGGCGATATTTTTGTTTTTGATCATGCTTGCTTTCATACCGAGGAAAAGAAGGTTTTGGATGACTTGACCTTAACGATACCGAGGGG
>DYCH01000057.1:0-2596 GCA_019418235.1 Sutterella sp. | reverse complement strand
GCCCAGTGGCGCAGGCAAAAGTTCGGTTGTGCGGCTACTAAATCGTTTGAATATTAAAACTCATGGCAACATTATTTTCGAAGGCAAGTCTATTGAGTCCTACGATGTTCAAGTGTTGCGTCATCGTATCGGCTTTGTCTTTCAACATGCCGCCATTTTTGAGGGAACGGTTGAAACCAACTTACGACTGGCCTTGAAATATTCAGAACCTTTGGAGGAATCGGAAATTCGTTCCCGAATGCTGGAGTCTTTAAAGTATGTGGGGCTGGGCGAAGAGGATTTAGCGCGCAATGCCCTAAAAATGAGTGGTGGGGAACAGCAACGCCTGGGGATAGCCAGAACGTTGATGAAAAAGCCCGAAGTTTTATGTTTAGATGAACCGACGGCCTCTCTTGACATTGAAAACGCGAACACGATTGTCAGCACGATTAAGTCTCTGCATAAGAGTCATACGATTGTGATGGTCAATCACCATTTAAATGAAGTCAAAGAAGTGGCCACGCATGTTGCCATGATTGATCAAGGACAATTGGTAGAAGTAGCCAGTTGCGATGACTTCTTTAATCATCCTAAGAGACAGCGGACTCAAGAATTTTTAAATGCTTATGAACGCTACCGTGGAGCCAAAGAATGACACTTAATCTATCCCTGTCACAATTGGTGTTGGCTGCGAGTATGGTGTTGGTGGCGATGGCCATCAGTACTTGGCAACACTTAGGACTGACGAAAAGTTTAGCCATCGGTGCCGTGCGCGGTACCGTTCAGCTCATTTTTATGGGCTACGTCCTTGTGACGGTTTTTCGAATTAACGAACCGTTGCTCATCGGTCTTTTAATGGTTTTGATGGTGATTCTGGCTGCGCACACTGCTGCAGGACGACAAAAGGAAAACCAAGGTGATAAGAAGCGGGTGGCTTACTTTGCCTTCATCTCCATTTTAATTTCCACGACGCTCACGCTCTTCTTTGTCTCTCAAGTGGTTATTGATGTTGATCCTTGGTACTCTCCGCAATATTTGATTCCGCTTGCCGGTATGGTAATTGCCAATTCGATGAATGCGGCAGCCTTAGGCGCTGAACGTTTTGCAAGTGAACTGTGTGCTCGTCGTCATCATGTTGAAGCCTTGTTGGCTTTAGGGGCTAGTCCTAAAGAGGCTTGTGAAGCCCTCATGCGAAAAGCGGTGGGTGCTGCCATGATGCCAACGATCAGTGCG
The DNA here is from genome assembly GCA_019418235.1 of Sutterella sp. Lineage (GTDB taxonomy): Bacteria > Pseudomonadota > Gammaproteobacteria > Burkholderiales > Burkholderiaceae_F > Aphodousia. Next base: position 1,384 of record DYCH01000057.1, on the reverse strand, counting down.
TTAATGGTGGTGGGATTGGTTTCTTTGCCTGGTATGATGAGCGGTCAAATTCTTTCCGGTGTTTCGCCTTTGTTGGCAGTTCGCTATCAATTGGTTGTGCAGTTTATGATTGTCTCGGCTGCAGCGATGACTTCCGTGATGATGGTGATATTCTATGCACGAAGCTTTTTTGATCACGAAGCGCAATCCCTTGATTTAAATCGATTAATCGGACATTAATTAGAAGGTCTTAGTTTTTTCGTAGACACTTACGTTTGCGTACAAATGATTGCTATCTTTGCTGTTACAAAATCCCTAAAATGAACGGGTATTAAATCAGAATAACAACAAAAAGGAATTGATAATGTTAAAGATTTTATTTGTATGCACGGGCAATATCTGCCGCTCTCCCACGGCGGAGGTTGTCTTTCGAGACCTAGTGGCTAAAAAGGGTCTTTCCGAGCAGTTTGAAATTGACTCTTGTGGCACACACGGCTATCACATTGGTGAAGGTGCAGATCCGCGCTCTTGCCGTTTTGCAAAGACCCGAGGTTACGATCTTTCGGCTCACGTTGCCCGTCAAATCACCTCTGAAGATTTCGTGAAGTACGATTGGATTCTTGTGATGGACAAGATGAACTTGCGAGCCCTGGAAGAAATCGTGCCCGACGTGTACAGAAACAAAATTGAACTCTTTATGCGCTTTTCAGAGCAATCGGAACAAACCATTGTTCCCGATCCTTACTACGGCAACGATCAAGCCTTTTTAAAGGTTATTGATTACTGTGAAGACGCAGCACAAGGCTTTTTAACTTTTTTGCAAAAGGCTCATCAAATTTAAGGAGACGATGATGCACCATCCTATGCGACGTAAACTTCAAGCGTTGCCCGCAGCAGCTTGCTTTGAACTTCTTCTTAATGCCACAGGCGGCGTTCTCTCGATGGTCGATTCTGACAATACGCCTTACGCTGTGCCCGTGAATTTTGTTCTCTACAAAGGAGCAATCTACATTCATGGTGCCCCTATGGGGGCACGCTCTGAGATTGTCAAAGCCAATCCCAAGGTCTCTTTTTGTGTGATCGGTCAAGATGAAATCGTCCCCGAAAAGTTAACGAGTTACTTTAAAAGTGTCATCGTTAAGGGGACAGTCAATGTACTGACCGATGATGAAAAGAAAATGCAAGCGCTGATGGCTTTGTCTCAAAAGTATTCTGCCGCTTTTATGGATAAAGCCAAAGAGGAAGCTCTGGCGAAACTTCACTATGTTGAAGTCATTGAAATCGTGATCGATGAAATGGTTGGAAAACAAGCGACCGAATTGATGTAATTTTTGAAAAAATTGAGAATCAATTGACAAGAAAAGTCTGGAGTTACTTTAAACATAAGGTTATAGTCACTTCATAC
>DYCH01000056.1 GCA_019418235.1 Sutterella sp. | reverse complement strand
ATTAACGCAAATGCCCAACAAGGCGATACACTCTCTCTACAGGCTTAAAGTCTGTAGAGAGAATTTTTTGGAAGCGTTATGCAACGAAGTACACTTTTTGAACAAGTTAAGACTCTTATCATCCGAAAAATTCGTTCGGGAGAGTACGCGCAAGGAACCATGATCCCTAACGAATTGGAACTCGCGGACATCTTTAACGTCAGCCAAGGAACCATTCGTCGCGCCTTAAAAGAGCTTGTTCAAGACGGTATTTTGATCCGTCAACAAGGCAAAGGAACATTTGTTGCGAGCTTTACTAAAAATTTGGAAAACCTTCGTGAGCGTATTAATTGGTTTTATCCTGACGAAGAGGAAGTTGTCACGCGCCAAGCACACTTGGTTAGTTTTGAAGTTCTTGAACGCGTCAGTCCAAAAATCTCCACGTTAATGCAATGCTACGATGAACCAATCATCAGAATCCGTCGAGAACTCTCTTATGGCGCAAACAAAAAGGTTTCCGCCTTTGATGATATCTATCTCAGACAAAAAGACTTCCCGACTTTAACTGAACAAGTTTTTCTTGATAACGAAAACAGAAACCCATACATCCTCTATGAGGAACTGTATGGGCTCTTTATTGTTGCCATGGAAGACAAAGCCAAAGCGGTTTTACTCAATCCCGAACAAGCCAAAAAGGCAGGCGTCGGTCTACCCTATCCCGCCATCTGTCTGCAACGACGATCTTATACGCTCGGAGGCAAACTTGTGGAATTGCGCTTCATCGTCAATGTGATGGATGACCAACACATGCTCTTAAGAAGCGCAAACCTTGATTAGAGTTTGATGTAGCCAACGCCTTCACGAATCTCAATTTCAGTGCCATAAGGTTCTGAAAGCGTTTGAACATAACGAAGCGTCTCTTCGTCATGACTTAACTTGGGCAAGCCTCGTTGAGCGCGAGACGCTTTCATTCCAAGGTCAATCGGGTGCAATTTCACCGAAGTAATCTTCCCGTTTTCCATTTCCCAAGATGGCACAATGGCCTGCCAAATTTCAGGATGCACCGGGAATCCGATCGTGTTATTACGACTGCGATTGTCCATGTATTCGCCTACTTTCATATCCAAGGGCAAACGTTGCTCGATAAACGCATCTGCCGGTTGAACGGCTGTGGTTTCCGTCTCAAAGATAAAGTTACCCAAACTGTAGAAAATGACGCCTCCGCCATAGACTTCAATACCACGAAGTTCATGAGGGCCATGACCAATGATGACGCTGGCACCGGCATCAATACAAGCTCTGGCGAAAGTTTCATGAAATTGTGCTGGGATTTTGGTGTCCTTTCCCGTCATTTCGTGAACATGAAGGCTTACCAACACAATATCGGCTTGACGTTTGGCTTCACGTATTTCATCCAAAATGCGCATCATATCGCCTTCATGAGGTTTCGTTTCAATGAACGTTTTCTCATCACGAACGAACTTCATTTGACCAAAGGGCATCGTACCCTCTTTAATCGGCGGCAGGTAACCGTAAAGAATTTTGTGTTCGATGGGCCAATTCACGAGCGTAACCTTGGCTAATTCTTTAACCATTTCAAAGTGTTCTGCCGTTACGTGATAGGTCACCGAATGTCGTAGCGGGTT
>DYCH01000055.1 GCA_019418235.1 Sutterella sp. | reverse complement strand
GATATTTCCGATAAGGTTGAAAAGAGCAATCAAAAGATCAAGGCCCAAACCGAGCGCAAGCTTCAAGAAAAGGCCAATGTTGAAGCCTATGATGCGAAACTCGCCGAAAACGAAGCTCGCAAAGCCAAGATGATGCAAGAAGCCGAAAAGCGTAAGGCCGATCGTGCGGCTCGCCAAGCCAGCTACGAAAAAGAACGCCAAGAGCGCGAAGAGGCTCAACGCCGTCAAGCTGAAAACAATCAAGCCAGTAAGTTCTTTTAATCGATAGCGATTCATGAATCAAGAATTCCAACTCTCAATCGACAAAACTTTTGCCGGTGACGGCCCTTTGTGTAAACACATCGAGGGTTTTAAGCGTCGTGAGAGTCAGGTGGAATTCGCTCAAGCTGTGGGTCAAGCGATTGAAAACCGCGAAACCGCGGTGGTTGAAGCGGGGACGGGCACGGGGAAAACCTTTGCCTATTTGATTCCTGCCATTCTTTCGGGCTCCAAAACCATTGTGTCTACGGCCAGTAAAACCCTTCAAGATCAGCTCTTTAGTAAAGACGTCAATTTGATCCAAGAGGCTTTGGGGCGTTATGTGACGGTCACGGTCTTAAAGGGGCGAGCTAACTATATCTGTAAGTTTCGCCTTGAGCGCTTGATTCAATCCGGGCTTTTGCCCGAACGCACGAGTGGTCCGAAACTCGACAAAATTCGTCAGCACGCCAAATTTTCTACAACAGGCGACATCAATGAGGTTCACGGAATCTCTGAAGGCGATCCTTTGTGGCCTTTGGTGACGAGCACGAGAGAAAATTGTCTTAGCAATAAGTGCCCTCACTACGAAGAGTGCTTCTTGACACAAGCTCGCCGCAAGGCCTTGGAAAGCGACGTCGTCGTGGTTAATCACCATTTGTTTTTAGCCGACTTAAGTCTTAAAGACGACAGCATGGGAGAGCTACTTCCGGCGGCGGATTTAATCATCATGGACGAAGCGCATAAGTTAGCCGATATCGGGATTGATTACTTTTCCGATATGTTCTCGCTTCGAGAATTAAGCGACTTTTCTGAAGATGCACGCCGTGTGGCCAAGGCCTATGCCGCTTCCGCTCTTCGCTGGGATGATGAATTTACGATTCTGAAGAAAGCGATTTTAGATTTCCATGAAGCCTTTAGTTTTAATCTTCATCTTGAACCCGATGAAGAGGTGGAAATCGCGGCGATTGAAAATTTTGCCGAAGAAATTAAAGAGCCTTTAGATGAATTGCTCTCTGTTTTTGGTCAGATCAACAAGTATTTCGCAGACCTTGCCGGTCACAATGAAGAGTTGGACTTGGTCGGAGCGCAAGCCACAGAACTTTTAATGCGACTTGAGAATTGGAAAAAGATTTTCCAATCGCCCGAAGTCGTTAAAACGGTGAATGGTACCCCATCGGTGTTGTGGTTACGCTATACCGAACAAAACGTCATTTTTGCCAATACGCCGTTAACCCTTGCCGAAAGTTTCAGGAAAGCTCGAAGCACCATGCCCTGCGCCTGGGTTTTTACAAGTGCAACGATTTCGACCAAAAACGACAACGATCAAAATAACTTCTCGTATTTCTTAAGCGAATTGGGGCTTGACGCAGAAACGAAAACCTATTCTTGGGCGAGCCCCTTTAATTATGAGCTCCAGGGTCGTCTTTATTTACCCAAAGGCCTGCCCGGTGTTTTTGATGACGATTTTGCCGAAAAGCTTGTGGAAGAAACGTGGCCATTAATTGAAAAAACGCACGGTCGAGCCTTTTTCCTTTGTACGAGTTTTCGCTCCATGGATCGCATTGCCGAGTGCTTGCGCATGAAGGCGCACGCCAACTACACACTTTGCGTACAAGGCGAAAGCCCCAAAACCGAACTCCTGCAACGCTTTAAAGAGGCCGATAACGGTATTCTCGTGGGTTCCATGAGTTTCTGGGAAGGCGTGGACATGAAGGGCGACGCTTTGCAGTTGGTCGTTATTGATAAGTTGCCTTTCGCACAGTTTGATACGCCGGTGGCTCGTGCCAGAAAAGAATGGCTTGAACAACAAAAGAAAAATCCCTTTGTGTGCCACCAATTGCCCGAAATGATCACGACCCTTCGTCAAGGGGTGGGGCGATTGATTCGTAGCGAAAATGACTATGGGGTGATTGTTTGTGGTGACAATCGATTGATTGAGAAGCGCTATGGCTCAATGGTCATTAAGAGTTTACCGCCCATGATTCGTACGCAAGACTTTGCGCGCGTTTATTCTTTCTTGGATAACCCCCACGAGGCCTATTAATGGCAACCCGTGTTCGTATTGGGAAGACGTGGTGGGGACAGGCTTGGTTGCAGGCGCTTGAGAATTGCGACCATGCTAATCGCTTGCCTCGTGGCAAATCTTATTACGTACACGGAAAAGTCGAATTCCAAGGCATTGATTCCCAAACGCATGACCTTATTGCCCATGTCCATGGTTCAGCCTATACGCCTTATGAAGTGGTTCTGGGGTTACCTCAACTCACGAAGGATGAGTGCACGAAACTCGTTGATCGGTTAGGTGCTGACTCGCTTTTAATGGCAAGACTTTTGGACGGGGAGTTGCCCCCGGAAGTCGCGGGCATTTGTGAAGAATTGGGAATTCAACTTTTCCCGCGCTCGGCACGCGACCTCTTAATGACGTGTTCATGTCCGGACTCGGCCCACCTTTGCAAACACATTGCCGGTTTCATCTACTGCTTAGCCGACATCATTGATGCTGATCCCTTTGCGATTTTTCTTTTTAAAGGCTTGGATTTAATTGAGGCGTTAAAGGATAAAGGCGTCAGCATTGAAGAAAGCGTTAAGGAAGTTCCGTTGACGCTCGATGAGCTCTTGGCGCCCTTAGAAAGCTTTAAGATCAAAACGTCAAAAGAAAAATTGAGTCTTTTGAATTTCCCCGTGAAGGCGATTAAGCCTGTGGGCGATACGCTTTTATCTTTGTTGCCAAAAACGATTATTCAGTCGCAAGAATCGGATTTAAGAGCGTGGTTTAAGCAAAGTTTAAAAGCGCGTACTCGCAAACTCAAAGCATTGGATAACGCCCGTTGGGATCGTCAAGAAGAACTTGAAGTTTTAGAGCGACCGACGCCGTCGCCTTTTTTAGAAACGTTAAAGAAAACCAAAGAAGAGCCCTCCCTTTGCTTAACCCTTCGAAAAGAGAGCTTTGATTTTCTTTTAACGAAAAAGTCTCAAAACCAAGACCGTGTGTTGCAATCGCTTTGGTATGTCGCTCAAAGAGAAGAAAAGCATTTACCGACCTCAACGCGTGCTTTGCGTATTGTTTTTGATTTGGCGGCACGATTTTACGAGGCTCGTGCGTTTGTGCCCTGCGTGATGCAAAACCCGAAAGGCGCGAACTTTTTACCGCAAATTTGGTTTACACCCTCGCTGCACTTGCCCCAAACCCAAGCGATTTTTGAAAGTTTTATCGCTTCTGCTGAAGATGAGATCGATGACATCTTCAAAGTGGATTTGAAAGCGTCTCTCAGCCTTATTGAAAAAGCTTATTTGCTTTTAACCAGTGCGATTACAACATTGCATGGGATGTTGGGTGCGGGTGACGTTGATGAGGATATCTTCAAGCTTTTAATTTCTCATAGCATTGATATTCAAACGCAAGCACCCGCTGAAATTGGTCGTGCCTTGGCGCAATACTTCCGAGTTTTGAATTTAGGACGAGCCTATCCGTGGCAACCTTTAATCAAACTCACGAGTTTAAAAGACGGGGAAGTGTCGGTGGGCTTTGGCATCATGGCGCGCACGAAAGGCGGCAAGCCCGTGATGTTAAAGACTTTGTTGACATCGGCAAAGTATGACAATGATCGTTTGGCGGTTTTGAATATTCTTCGAACGCTCTCCGAGCTCTACCAACCCTTTGAACAACTTGCCAAAGACGCAAAGAACCTCAGAATTGATCGTGCTGAATTGGCAGACTTCTTGTTGGAGATTACCCCATACTTGACACTATTAGGTGTAACGGTGGCTATCCCCACAAGCTTAAAGCGACTTTTGAGTCCGAAGTTATCGGCGCAAGCAACCTCAGAGGAGGGGTTCGGCGAAAAAATGTTGGGCTTGGATCGCTTGGCAGATTTTGACTGGCGAGTTACTTTGGGTGAAAAGGAGCTTACTGAAGAAGAGTTTTATGAACTCCTCGCTCACGCCGGTGAAATTATTTATAACGGCGCAGACTACGTCTATATTGATCCCATCGAGATTCAAAAGATCAAAGCTAAGCTTGAAAATCCACCTAAACTCTCTCCGGTGCAAAAACTCCAAGCTGTTTTAAGCAGCGAATTTGAGGGCGTTGAGATCAAAGGCAGTGAAGCACTCGTTGAAAAACTTAAAGCGCTCAATGAGGTGCCGCTTTTGCCACCGCCACCAAGCTTGAGAGCAACGCTTCGTCCTTATCAGGCACGAGGCTATTCGTGGCTCATTAAAAACGTCAAGCTTGGCATGGGCGCATTGATTGCCGATGACATGGGCTTGGGTAAAACCCTTCAAGTGATTGCTGCCATGACGCAACTTAAAGAAGACGGAGAACTCGCAAAAGAAAAGGTCTTGGCCGTTGTGCCCACGACGCTTCTTGTAAATTGGCAGAGAGAAATCGAGAAATTCTCGCCAACCCTTAAAGTAGCGGTCTACCATGGTCCCAAGCGTAAGTTACCGAAGTCGGACTTTGATGTATTGCTCACGTCTTATGGTACGGCGCGCATGGACATTGAGGTGTTAAAGGCGCAACGCTTCCGACTTTTGGTGATTGATGAAGCTCAAGCCATTAAAAACAGCACCTCATCTCAATCTCAAGCGTTAAAAGAATTAAAGGCTCGTCAGGTGATTGCCATGTCGGGCACGCCTGTTGAAAATCGCTTAATGGAGTATTGGTCCATTTTCTCTTTGGTGCAACCGAGACTCTTAGGTTCTCAGAAAGACTTCAAGGATAACTTTGCTAAACCCATCGAGGCCGAACGGGATCCCGCAGTGATTGACGCATTCCGAAAGCTGACTGCACCTTTTATGTTGCGACGCTTGAAAACGGACAAGTCGATCATTTCTGATTTGCCGGACAAGATTCAGCAAGACCAGTTTGTCACCCTCAGAAAAGATCAAGCGGTTCTTTACGAAAAGTACTTACAAGTTATCTTGAGAAAGATTGAAGAGGCCAAAATTAAAGCGAAAGAAACGGGTGAAGATATTCGTATTTTGCAGCGCGGTTTGGTCTTAAAACTGATAACAGGGTTAAAGCAAATCTGTAATTCCGTCTCGCAATTTCAAAAGACCGATGTCGAGTACCCGGACTCCGGTAAAGGCGACCTTTTAATCGATTTGGTGGAGCGCTCGTTTGATGCCGATCGCAAGGTCTTGATTTTTACGCAATACCGTGAAATGGGCGATCGCCTACAGAAGTGGTTAAAGAGCACGATTAACGAAGACGCGCTTTTCTTGCACGGTGGTGTCACGGTGAAAAAACGAGCTGAGATGGTCGATCGTTTTCAAAATGATCCCACTCAACGCGTGATGATTTTGTCATTAAAGGCGGGTGGCACGGGGTTAAACCTCACGCAAGCCTCCACTGTCATTCACTATGACTTATGGTGGAATCCGGCAGTGGAAGCTCAGGCCACAGACCGTGCCTATCGCATTGGTCAGAAAAAAGACGTGTTGGTCTATCGTTTTATCACGAAGGGCACGTTTGAAGAGCGTATCAACGAGATGCTCGAGAATAAAAAAGAACTGGCCGATCTTACGGTCACGACGGGTGAATCGTGGGTTGGGGACTTGTCCGAAACCGAACTTAAAGCACCCTTTGAATTAGACAAAGCGTAGACAAAAGTAATGGGCCTGAAACGATCTGGCCCATTTCTAATTATGGTTAAACGTTAATTAAACGCGATAGACGTAATTGGCTTTACGGGGCTTGGCTTCGGGGTACTCACCCTCAATGTAGCCCAAAATGCAGTGACCGATCCCCACGTAGTCGCCTTCAATGCCCAAGCGCTTCAAGAGCTTTTGGCCGTACTCACTCACAAATTCTTGACGAGCGCGGTGAATCCAGCAACTGCCAAGCCCCTCAGCGTGAGCGGCATTCATAAGGTTACCCAAAACCAAAGAGCCGTCTTCAACGTGCGTGGCCACACTTCGATCGGCCAAGACCACCAAAACGACCGGAGCACCGTAGAAAGGATCCGTGCCCGGTTGACCGCAGATTTCTGCGTTTAAAGCCGAGAGTTCATCGCGGACTTCTTTATCGGTGATCGCAAGAATGATGGAGGCTTGCCGGCTCATGCCGTTGGGGGCATAGGTGCCCGCTTCCAAAATACGTTCTAAGACATCTTCAGGGACGGCATCGGGCTTATAGCTACGAATGGCGCGACGCGTCAACAAATTATTCATGGCTTCGTTTTGCATAGCAAGTTTCCTTTCCTAAGAATCCATGCGAAATATTTTAAGAAAAGGTTGAAATTTTTGGATACGAAAAAAGGAGCTCGAAAGCTCCCTTTTTGCGCAAAATCAAACGAAACTATTGAACATTACGTTCACGATTTTGGTTAGCATCCACAATGCGTTGAATGTCGCTCTCTAACGCCGGCAACCCCAACTCTTGGTAGCAACGCTTGATGAGGTCTAAGGCACCATCCGAGTAGGGCGTTTGTTGGAATTGACGAACCACGTTTTGGGCGCGGTCGATGGCTGCTAAATAAGCATGACGTTCGAAGTAAAATTCCGCCACGTTTAATTCATGGCGAGCTTGAGCTAAGACCAACTCGTGCATACGACGACGAGCTTCCGGTGCGTAACGGGATTCCGGGAAGCGTTGAACGAGTTCCTTAAACGTATCAAAAGCGGTACGGGCAGCATCGGCATCACGCTCGGCGATGTCTTGCTTAAAGAGACCGGAGAACAAACCGTTGGGTTCATTTAACGTTGCCAAAGCCTTCAAATAAAGCACGTAATCGCTGTTTTCGTGATTAGGATATTGCTTTAAGAATCGATCGCAAGCGGCGATGGATTGAGCGGGTTCACCGTCACGCCAGTACACATAGGCCAAATCGATTTGGGCTTGTTGTGCGTAGCGACCAAACGGATAACGAGACTCCAGTTTAGAATAATAGTTTTGGGCAAGCGTCCAGTCACCGTCATCGGTTGCCGTACGCGCTTCTTCATAGAGGCGCTTAGCATCCCAATCAGACGTAATGTCGATTTCAGTGACATTACAGGCTGATAAAGTGCTTGCTAAAAGAGCAATCGCAAGAATTTTCGTGGTGCGACGACGCAAATGTTGTAAAGTTAAGGCCATTGGATGTCTGTTTGAAAAAGATTCAATATTTTTGGATTATAGCGAAAACATAACGCTCTCAACAGACTGGCGAGTGCTAAAAAGTAATTAAGTTAAGGAAAGTTACATGTCACAACTCTATGACGAAGCCACCGCTTTTATGGCCCCCGATGATGCGATGGGTGAGCGTTTGGATAAAGTCTTGGCACAATTGATGCCTTCCATCTCGCGCGCACGTCTTCAAAGTTGGATTGAAGAGGGGGCGGTGACCGTTAATGGTGAGGTTGCCACAAAGATTCGACAAAAGGTGAGTGCTGGTGACGAAATCGAAGTCATCGCACAACCTTCGCCTGAAGAGTTGGCGTTTAAGGCCGTGGAGATGGATTTGGATGTGGTGTACGAAGATGACGATATCTTGGTCGTCAATAAACCCGTGGGTTTAGTCGTGCATCCGGCAGCCGGTCACTGGGACGATACGCTTTTGAACGGCCTTTTATTTAGAAACCCGGAATTAAAGAATGTGCCGCGAGCCGGTATCGTGCACCGTTTGGATCGTGATACGTCAGGTTTAATGGTGGTTGCGAAGACGATTGAAGCCCAAACCGATTTGATTCGTCAGCTCCAAGCCCGTACGGTCAAGCGTGAGTATTGGGCAATTGTTCACGGTCGTGCTCCTGAAGCGGGTTTTGTTGATGAACCCATCATGCGCGATCCGCGCTCTCCCATGCGCTTCTGTGTGGGTCAGGGCCCGCGCAGCAAAGAAGCCAAAACTCATGTGCGCTTGGTGGATGCTGCGTTTGTGCCGGGTGCCGGTCAAACGCCCTTGACTGTGTCTTGGATTGCTTGTCGATTAGATACCGGTCGCACGCACCAAATTCGCGTGCATATGCAATGGGCAGGTCTTCCTTTATTAGGTGACCCCGTCTATAAAGGAAAATTGGGTAAACTACCGTCGGATTCTCCTTTGTCGATGATGCAACGTCAGGCGTTGCATGCATCGCGTTTAGGGCTCGTGCATCCGCGAACGCAAGAACACATGGAATGGTTTGTGGAGCCGCCCGAAGATATGATTGAATTAATGGACACCTTGGGTTTTGGCCCTTGGGATGAACCGGTCACGGTATTTAAGGAATAAGACATGATTGATGATGCAACGAAACCTGCGCTTGAAATTTTGCAACCCGATTGGGACAAGCTTTGTCCTGAAAACGTCGACGCTTTAATGACGTTACGCGCTGGTGGTGTTTCTTCTGGCCCTTATGGTGACAAGACGGGTGTGGGCGGCTTTAATGTTGGCGCCTACTGCGGTGACGTGGATTTTTGTGTCAAGATGAATCGTCAATTGGCTTCGCAATTGGTGCCTTCTGACCCTAAGTGGCTCAAGCAAGTGCATGGCACCACGATTGTGGATGCTGAAACGAGCGAGTTGGAAGTCGAAGCCGATGCAAGCACCTCGGTGACGCCTGGCGTGGTTTGTGTGGTGCAAGTGGCTGACTGTTTACCGGTGTTAATCACTGAAAAGACGGGTAAGGCCGTTGCTGCTGTTCATTGCGGTTGGCGAAGTTTGGCCGATGGCATTTTGCAAAAGACGATTGCTCGCTTAAACGAACGTTTGGGCGGAGCGCATGAATACTTGGCTTGGATGGGCCCGCGCATCGGTGACGATGACTTTGAAACGGGTGAGGATGTTTTAAAGGCAATGCAACAACATTTGCCTCAAGCGTCCGACGCTTTTAAAGCCAAGGGTGACGGCAAGTATTTAGCATCACTTACGACCTTAGCCACTCAAGCTTTGGCTCAAGTCGGCGTGACCGATACGGTGGTTGCTCGTCATTCAACGTACGCCAATGCGGATCTCTTTTATAGCTTCCGTCGCGATGAAACGACGGGCCGTCACGCCGCCATGATTTGGATTAAAGGAGAAGCTTGATGAGTCGAATTCCCCGTGTGGGCTTTGTGTCCATGGGTTGCCCCAAAGCGTTGGTTGATTCTGAACGCATCATGACCGAGCTTCGTGCCGAAGGTTATGACTTGGTGGGCTCCTACCACGATGCCGATTTGGTGATTGTGAACACCTGTGGCTTTTTAAATGAAGCCGTGGCCGAGAGCGTGGAAGCAATTCAAGAAGCCATGCGTGAAAACGGTCGCGTGATCGTGACGGGCTGTTTGGGGGCCAAGAAGCACTTGGACGGTACGATGTACTTGGATGACGTCTGCCCCAACGTGTTAGGCATTACCGGTCCCGGGGAATTTAACAAGGTGATTTCGTTGGTGCACCAACATTTGCCCAAACCTCATGATCCTTTCTACGACTTGGTGCCCAAGGCCGGCATTAAGTTAACGCCCAATCACTACGCCTACTTAAAGATCAGCGAAGGCTGTAACCACCATTGCGCTTTTTGCATCATTCCGCAATTGCGCGGCCTCTTGGTGAGCCGCCCTGTGGGTGAAATTTTGCGTGAAGCTAAACTTCTTAAGGCTCAAGGCGTCAAAGAATTGATGGTGATTAGTCAGGATACCTCTGCTTACGGTGTTGATCGCAAGTATGGGATTGACTTTACCGATAACGGTAAGGCCGTTCGTGCGAAGCTTTTAGACTTAGCGAAAGAATTGGGTGACTTGGGGATGTGGATTCGTATGCACTACGTCTATCCCTATCCTCATGTTGATGCCGTTGTGGAATTGATGGCCGAAGGCAAGATTTTACCCTACTTGGATATTCCGTTCCAACACGCGCATCCCCGTGTGTTGAAGTCCATGAAGCGTCCCGCCTGCACGGAAAAGACGCTTGAGCGTATTAAGGCTTGGCGCTCGATTTGTCCGGATTTGACGATTCGCTCGACCTTTATTGCCGGTTTCCCCGGAGAGACGGAAGAAGAATTCCAATACCTTTTGGACTTCTTGGAAGATGCACAACTCGATCGTGTGGGTTGCTTTGCCTACTCTCCCATTGAAGGGGCGACGGCCAATGAGTTGCCGGGCGCTTTGCCTGACGAAGTGCGTGAAGAGCGTCGAGAACGCTTTATGGAAGTGCAAAGTCGTATCTCGGCTGAACGCTTGGCACGCAAGATTGGTCAAACGTTGCCGGTTATCATTGATGAATGCGAAGATGAAGACGGGGTGGCTATTGGTCGCACAACGGCGGACGCCCCTGAAATTGATGGCATTATCTATGTGACAACGGACGGTCACTTAAATCCCGGTGATATCGTCAACGTTCGCGTAACGGCGAATGAAGAGTACGACTTGGTGGGGCGTCACGTCCCTTAAAGGGCTGCTATGCGAAGTCAATGGTTAACAATCAAACCTTGGATCAAACGTATCGTTTGGGCGGTATTGGGTTTGGTTGTTGCCATTGAGTCTTACTACATTGGCCAAGTTCTCTACTACGCCTATAACCCCGTCACAACGTCTTCCTACATTGAAAGCGAACGAGCTCGATTGGGTAAGGTTCGTCACTATCCGGTCAAACTCAATCAAATCAGCAACGTCATGATTCGCAGTGCGATTTCTGCGGAAGACTTCCACTTTCCTAAGCACCGTGGCATTGAGTGGAATTCCACTTACCAAGCTTTTATCAATAATGTCTTTCTTGATAAGTCTGCGCCGGGTGGTTCGACCATCACGCAACAAACCGTCAAGAACCTCTTTTTGTCTCATGAGAAAAGTTACATCCGTAAGGGGCAGGAAATCATTTTGACCTTGGTGATGGAAGCCACGTGGAGTAAGGGGCGCATCATTGAGACGTACCTCAATATTGCGGAATTCGGGAAGGGGATTTTCGGGGTAGAAGCGGCAGCGCGTTATTATTATGGAACCCATGCGGCGAACCTTCAGAAGTGGCAATCGGTGTGGTTGGCAGCGATTTTAACGAACCCTAAGTATTACCAAAAACAAACAACGCCCAAATTACGAGAACAGATGTGGCGGATTTGGCGAAATCTCGATAATTATGAAATTCGTCGAATTAATAACCAAATGAAATAGGTATTAAAAAAGCGAAAGCCCAAAAGACTTTCGCTTTTCTCATAAAGAACTGGAGGATTACTTCAAGTATTTCTTTTCCAAAGCCTTCAATTCACCGCGAAGCTCCATCAAATTCCACGTGTAGTTCATCACACGGATGAAGTCTTCATCGTCAGTGGGCATCCAAAAGCCCATGTAGTTCACAGGCGTCAACGGGTTATTTAAGAACTGTGCGTGCAATTTCGGATATTTCTTTGCATACAATTGGGCTTCAGCGTTTTCCGTGATCATCACGTCACCTTTACCTGCAGCAATCAAGCCCGGAATTTCATAATTCTTTTCATGCGTGGAGATTTGAGCTTTTGTGAGGTTCTTTAAGACAAACTGCTCGTTCGTGCCACCGGGATTCTTAATCACTCGGACGTTCGGTTGGTTAAGCTTCTCAAGGCTCGTGAGCTTATTCTTCATATCTTTGCGAATAAGGGCAACCTTACCGAAAGGTGCGTAGGCGGGAAGGAATTCGCCTTTTAAGACACGAGCCGGGGAACGGGTAATGCCACCCACGGCAATGTCGAATTTGTCTTTTTCCAAATCTTTTTGAAGGTTAGACCAAGTCGTTTGGACGATTTGGACTTTCCAGCCGTAGACTGCGGCCATCTTTTCGATGAGTTCAATGTCATGCCCCACAAATTGATCACCTTCTTTCATTGCAAAAGGACGATAGTCACCGGGGGTACCAACACGCAAGGTGTTTGACTCCATGATGTCGTCTAAGCGGTCATCGGCAACAGCACCAGTCGTTGCTGCAACCGTCATGGCAGCCATTAATGAAAGTGTGATCAATGAATGTTTGATGGTCATGACAATTCTCCTTTGAGGAACCATTAGAAAAATTGTACGAACATCGATACCTTAAAAAACAGTGTCAGAATAGAAAAATTTGCGTCTCATACACGCAATGATTTAGTCGAAATCCCTATGAGAAAAAAGTCTTAGATGAGTCGATTCTGATTGGAGACGGAGAGAAATATGATAGATAAGCAAGTGACATTGCTTCAATAATGCTCAATTCAACATGAAAAGAGGTTTCAAGTAAAACTTGAAACCTCTTAGGTAAGATCGAAGTTTGGTCAGATTAAAATATCTTCTGTCAATTGATTAGAAACCAAAACGAATTCCAACGGTGCCACGGATATCCTCATCAACTAAAGCTCCAGAAGTGCGTTCAATATCGGCCCACACATAAGTGTTTTTTGATAGATTAAAGTTGGTGCCAATACCATACTCAACCCATGTATCTTTGCCATCATTTTCAATTGTAGTCATATGACCACCGTTGATCTTGGCATCGCCCATAAATTCGTGAACTAAAGAAGCTCGAACATAGACATCGCCCTTTTGATTCGGACATTTCATGCCTGCAAGTACGCCCATACGACCAATAAGGCTATCGAAACTATCGACGGTGTAATTGTAGACTTCATTCTTACCAGATAAAGTCATACCATCGGAGTCGATATACGTATAAGTTGCTTCAATTTGAGGCTCGACATAGAGCATGCTATTGAAGTCGAATCGCCAACCCAATTCCCCAGAAACGCTATAGGCCATGTTCTTTAAGTTGCCATTGTAGGCACCGTCGACCGTCATGTCGGATTCTGACTTTGCTACGCGAGCAATTACGTCAGCAAACATGCCGTTATTACCCATCCACGTACCATAGGCAGCAAAGCTGTATGCATCGAGATCGGAAGAGCCACGTGTGTAGTCAACATCGCCTTTAGTGTAACTTACTGACACACCTAAACGAGTTGAGTTATCAGCAAAGGGACTCATATCTCCGCCAATGTGAAGGGTATTGAACTTGTTTTCCGTTCCTTCACCACTTAGCTTACCTCCGTCATAGCGAGCCCACACTCCGTTAGTGAATTCGGAGGATCGAATGTCCCCAAGGCGCTTACGGACATCGTTCATGAGAACACGATTAAGACTTAACGTTGAGGCAGAAGCAAGTTCAAGAGTATCGGCCATAAGATCATTTTTGGCCATAACAGCGTTACCGGCTTCATCAACAGTAATAGCACCGTTATACATACCTTCATCGACACGGCCAGTCTTATTCGTGACACCTTCAAGACGACCAACCATGGCACCAGCCTGATCAATCGTTACCTTGTCAGAATTCTCTGAAGCTTTTACTTCAACTTGAGTTTTACTATCTGCGGATGTAACACTCACTGCATTTGATTTCGCGGCATCCATTACGATCGTCCCACCAGTGCCAGTGAGATTCGTAAGAGTCAAATCCGCGTCAGTCTTTGACATATCCGTTAAGCCACCCATCATATTGATGGTACCAATCTTACTTTGGCCCGTCACAGTCAAGTTAGATTTTTGATTAAGGGTGACGGTAACGCCATCTGTTTTGTCGTTAATAGTTGCAGAGAGATTTACAGATCCAGATTTTGTTCCAAGTTCGAGAGCTCCGTGCTCGTTAACGATATCAACATTAGTACCAATCACATGAGTCACTGTTGTATTGAAACCTCGTCTTCCCGTCCCCTCGTAGAGTTCGCCATTATTGAGCTGCGCCCCCTCTCCAAGTACCATGCTGCCAATTTGACCGGCACTATCAAATTTTGATGTTAATGCTAATACCCCCTGCTCAGCAACAACGACTTTGTCAACGTTGAGTGTGACACCCTCAGAGTATCCATAAATACGTCCATTTGTTTGAACGATAACTTCTCCAAATTCCATTGCTGCCTTGCTTTGAAGATAGCTTGAGCTTGCGTCTGTCGTATTAAGAACTAGAGTGTCAACTTTAAGGGGTTCTTGTGAACTGTTATGGTACAATCGAACATTATCGTTGAGAACTAGACGTTTAACATCTATTACGCCTTCTGGCCTGTCGACATTTGCTTCTCCAACAGTAAATGATCCATATTTTTCAGTTGCTGTAGTGCCGTTGATTGTTAAGCTATTAGCCTTCAATTTGATTCCAATAACAGTCCCGTCATTTTGCATTACAACGTCATTTGCCTGTATGGTGGAAGTGCCATCTCCGGACATCATAACTTCGTTTGCATCATTCGATCCGTACAGGGTACCTTTAATAATGATATTTCCATTATTGAGTCCAGTCGCTCCCGAAATAACAGCATTACCATTTACAGTAATGGAATGCTCCGTTTGTGCGCACGACATGTGTGCTGTTCTAGCGGGTGAAAGTCCCGTGGTCGGGC
>DYCH01000054.1:20887-32364 GCA_019418235.1 Sutterella sp. | reverse complement strand
GCCCGACCACGGGACTTTCACCCGCTAGAACAGCACACATGTCGTGCGCACAAACCTAGCCCGGGGAAGCGAATCCCAGGGCTTAGCTAGTAAGATGAAACTGTCTAGGAATCCGCTTACCATGCAAAACTTTAGCACTAAACAGAGTCGTTGATTCATTGCTACACACTGTCTACGAAGCAAATACAATATTAGAACATTTTCTCATTCGCATCTTTCGTAGGATCGACATTGTGAGCATAAATAAGGGGATGTTGTCTAAATCGAAATACTCGACTTTATCAACACCCCCTTTAATCTTTCCGTCATACTTCCATACCGGCACGACGTTGCCGTTCTTTGATGTGCTCGCTTGCCTTTTTCTGCTCTTTTCGCGTCAATAGGCTTGCCAAAATACCCGTGACCACAATAATGATCATCCCAATAACAACAGGGATTGTAACGGGTTCAGCAAAGACAATTTCGCCCATCACCGTTGAAAATAAAATCACCGTGTATTGAAGGGCACCGCTTAAAACAATATTGCCTCGCGAGAAAGCTCTCGTTAAGCAAAATTGTGCGCAGGTTGCCGTAACCGAAATCCCCAACAAATAGCACCAACCGGCCATGGACGGCGCATGGAAACCACCCGTGATAAACGTCCCTACGAGACCTGTCACCATGCCGACCAAGACAAAGTAAAAAAGGATGCGCAATTCAGGCTCTTTTTTGATGCCTAAGCGCTTAACAAAAGAAACGGCAACGGAGGTACAAAAACCGGCGGAAAGCCCCACAAGCGCAGCTCCATATTCGTGTGGCGCAATGGTCGGAGAGAGCATCGTGACCACGCCGCCAAACCCTAAAATAAGGGTTGAGAGAAGCTTCCAGTTAATTTGACCGTGCGTGCGAATGGCACTGGCAATGGCAAAGCACCCTAAGAAAAGGGACGAGGTGTAATTAAGCGTCATTGCCAAGCCGATATTTAAATGAGAAATGGAGTAGATGCCTGCCAAAATCGCACCGGCACCAACAAATGATCGAAGACCGTGATCAAAGGGGTAACGCGTTGTAAACCCAATCCCCTTTCGATGCATCATCAATGAAAAGACAACCAATCCGAAAATTGATCGATAAAAGAGCACTTCAAAAGATGAAATGCCGTCAAGACCTGCTAACTTTACGAAAACCGCATAGAACGCAAAGAACAATGCGGAAACAACCATCCAAAGTGATTGCATACTTGGCTACTTTACCTTTTGGCGTAAGTGCTTCCCTATAAGCCTTTCGTCAACAACACAAACCTAGTATCCATTATAGGCTTTTGACTGCATGGGATATGTTTCTTTGTCTAATCGTTTCCCACAATTGCAAGAGATGAGCGTTAAATTCCGAATTCCTCCGGATAGACCAAAAATCCTTTTAATTGGGGTGCGTCAGTTCGCAATTTGGTTGCCATGAAGTTGATTTCAGGAAAACCTTCGGGCACCTCAAAACCAAGGGTACTTGCTGGGACATAACCAAACTTCGGATAGTAGCGTTCGCTTCCCAAAACAAAAGAATAGTTGTAGCCCAATGCTCGAGCAACTTCGTGTCCCCGATTAACCAAAGCTTTGCCAATTCCCATGCGTTGATGCGATGGTTTAACCGACAAAGGAGCCAACACAAGCACAGCTTCCTCTCCAATCTTTCCTTCGGTGAAAAGCACATAGCCCACAATCTCATCGTTTTCCACGACAACCAACGATAACTCGGCAACAAACGACGTTCCCTTTCGAAGATTTTCCACCAAATTTTGCTCGGTGCCATCACTGTGTTGAGCACCCAAAAACGCCTCTTTAATTAAATCAAAGACTGCCTTATGGTCGGATGGTTTTTCCTCACGAATAAACATCAAAAACCTCAAAAAGAAATCGATTGAAATGACTTTTAAGCAGTATAGCTGAGCTTAAATTGCAGCTCTCAATATGTTGTTTTTGCGTTAACGCATACTTACTTTAAATATTCCTGTCAGGCCCTTTGGCTTCGTTATAATCAAAGCAGATAGACACATATTTTGAATCGGAAATGATTATGAAAAAAACACTTATCATAGCCTCTGCTTTAGGACTTGCTTTATGCCAATCGGCTTATGCCGCACCTAGCGCTTCCCAAAGTGACTTAACACCTCCGCAACTGTCGCAAAAAAGCTTGACGAATAAAGACTCGCAAGGCCGTCAAGCCACCGGTTATGAACGTATGCAAGAAAAGTCAAAAACCTACGCCTCTCCCAATCCGAACTTAGCACCCACGAGTGAGGATTACGCAAAGGCCCGTAAGGATCGCGCAGCCGGCAAAATCAACAAACCGGAAAGCTCTCGCACGGAAATCGAAACGGTTCGCGACCAAAATAATCGCGTCACCGAATACGTGGTCACGCCGGGTTCCACTCATATTCCGTACTCTGTGGAAAACAAAGCCGATCGTCCGTCTCCTGTGGATGCGGGTCAACGCAAAGGCACGTTAGGTACGCCAAAATTTATTAACTTCGGGTTCTAATTCATGCAAGGACATATTGCTGCTGTTTCCTCGCCCATTCAATGGATTAAACGCGGGGCCTTCGCTTTACGCCAGGCCCCGTTTGGTTTGGCGAGCATTGTGATTTTTTACGTTTTCATGATGTCGGTTTTGACATCACTACCCTTCATCGGTTTGGTGATTGCGGCCCTCTTTATGCCCTTTGGCACGATGTTGGTCATTAACGCCACCAAAGACGCTGAAGAAAATCGTCAACCCACTTACCAAATTCTCGTTGCCCTTTTCAAAGAGCCCTCTCAACGCATGCGTCTTTTCCGCGTGGGACTCGTCTACGGGGGCTTTTTAGTGGCAGCTAACTTTGCTTATGCATTAACAGCGATGGATGAAATTGCCAAGTGGCAAATCCAAGACGGTCGCTTGGTGTGGGATTCTGTTTTTGCGAACCTCCCCTACACGGCGATTGTGATCACGTTGGTGCTCTACACGCTCGGTCAAATGGCCACATGGTTTGCTCCGGCGTTAATCGCTTGGAAAAACATGACAGTGACCAAGGCGGTGTTTTATTCGTTCTTCGGTTGTTTGCGAAATTGGCTGGCGATTTTGGTGCTTTTGATCATTATCGGCATCATCACCATGACGAGTTCTTTTGCGCTTATTTTCTTACTCGATGCCTTCCGTTTGCACGACGTTTCCATGTTTATCGTTGTGCCCGCAGCCCTCGCTTTGACAACCTTGGCTTACAGCACAATTTGGCCCATGTGGTGTGACATTTACGGCGATATCCCTATCGAAAATTTGTAACATCTAAGTATAGAAAAAATCTTAAAAAAGCCTTAATCCCCTGATATACGGGCGATTGAGGCTTTTTCTTATTTTTGCAAGCCTGTTACAAAAAAAATATATCTAAGTAGATTGCATTATTTTGAAAATAGTGTAATACTGATATGCGTTCGGTCTCTAAGAGATAAAAAAACAAGAACTCAATCTCTCACCAGAACTAAAACTCCCTTGAGAAATTAGAGTTCAAGATCCCTAAAAAGACCAGAGCAAATAAGTGCGATGATTCGCTAGTCCCTTAGGAGAATTCAAATGCATGTTAATGCCTACGTACAAAATAGCGTCATAAGACGCATACGTCACATTATGTGTTTCGTTTGTCGTTCTTGCTTTAGCTTCCATCGCTTCTCCTCCGCCTCAACAAACGCTTCCTAAGTTTGTTGCTCGCCGTTTTTATTTTGGACGGCACAACTCCGAGTTTCTTTTAAGCCCCTACGCTTGAAACGAAATTCAAAAATCCAAAATTTCACTTTAACTGAATTTGTATTCCCTATGCAGGGCGTGGTGTTTTATTGCCTAAATAATTTACCAACCCTACTTGAAGAACCCTAATTCAAGGAACAAGTGCGCCTTTTTGCGCACAAAATAAAGGTATACCTATGAAACAACTTAAAATTGCGGTTAGCGCCGGTGTTGAATCTGCTTTTGATTCCGTTCGTGAAACGGTCTGTTTAGATCATGCTGACTTAACGGAAGTTTCTGCGATCGTCATGTCTGCCCAAGACATTGCAGCTGGCAAGCTCGAAGCCGTTGAAGCCAAGCACTTCAACCTTCCGGTTTTCGCTGTGAGCGAAGCAAAAGAAGATTTGCCCGTTGGTCGTCTCCATGGTGTTATCGACACCAACCCGACCAACAAGGCTTTCTATGGCCGTCAAGTTGACTGCGCCGCAACGAAGTACGAAAATGCGGTTCTCCCGCCCTTCTTCGGTAGCCTTGAACAATACGTTCAAAACGGTAACTCCCAATTCGACTGCCCGGGGCATCAAGGTGGTGCGTTCTTCCGCCGTCACCCCGCTGGCCGTGCTTTCTATGAATTCTTTGGCGAATCGGTTTTCCGCTCTGACTTGTGCAATGCCGACGTCTCCATGGGCGACCTTTTGATTCACGAAGGTGCTCCGTGTGCTGCTCAACAAGCAGCCGCCAAGATCTATAACGCAGATAAAACGTATTTCGTTTTGAACGGTACGTCTGCTTCGAACAAAGTTGTTTTAAATGCCCTTCTAGCCCCCGGCGATTTGGTTCTCTTTGACCGAAATAACCACAAATCCAACCACCACGGCGCTCTCTTGCAAGCTGGTGCTACTCCGATCTACCTTGAAACGGCCCGTAATCCCTACGGCTTTATCGGTGGTATCGATGCCCATTGCTTCAACGAAGATTACCTCCGTGGTTTGGTCAAAGAAGTCAGTCCTGAAAAGGCCGACCAAAAGCGCCCCTTCCGTTTGGCTGTAATTCAGCTCGGTACCTATGACGGTACGATTTACAATGCTCGTCAAGTCGTCGATAGCATCGGCCACTTGTGTGACTACATCCTCTTTGACTCTGCATGGGTCGGCTACGAACAATTCATCCCGATGATGAAGGATTGCTCTCCGTTGCTTTTGGACTTGGGTCCTGAAGATCCGGGTATCTTGGTGACGCAATCTGTTCACAAGCAACAAGCTGGTTTCTCCCAAACCAGTCAAATCCATAAGAAGGATAGCCACATCAAGGGGCAAGATCGCTACTGCCCGCACAAGCGCTTAAACAACGCTTTCATGATGCACGCCTCTACGAGCCCCTTCTATCCCCTCTTTGCCGCATTGGACGTCAATGCCAAGATGCACGAAGGTCAATTGGGTCGCGATTTGTGGCTCGACTGCGTGAAGGTTGGTATTGAAGCCCGTAAAGCTTTGATCAAGAACTGCCACCACATCCGTCCGTTCGTTCCGCCGGTTGTTGACGGTCGTCCTTGGGAAAGTTTTGACACTGAAGAAATGGCCAACGACTTGAAGTTCTTTGACTTCAAGCCCGGTGAAAAGTGGCACGCCTTTGAAGGCTACGGCGAACATCAATACTTCGTCGACCCGTGCAAGTTCTTGTTGACGACGCCGGGTATTAAGGCCGAAACGGGCGAATACGATGACTTCGGTGTTCCCGCCACGATTTTGGCTAACTTCTTGCGTGAAAATAACATCGTTCCGGAAAAGTGTGACTTGAACTCCATCCTTTTCTTGATGACGCCCGCAGAAGATACGGCCAAGATGAACCATCTCGTTTCGCAAATCAAGCGTTTCGAAGAACTCTTAGACCGTGACGCTCCGCTCGCAGAAGTGCTCCCGAGCATCTACGAAGCCAATATTGATCGTTATCGTGGTTACACGATCCGTCAATTGTGCCAAGAAATGCACGACTTCTATAAGAGCCGTAACGTCAAGCAACTTCAAAAGGAAATGTTCCGTAAGGCTCACTTCCCGAAGAAGGCAATGCAACCGCAAGACGCTCACTTCGAGTTCATCCGTGGTCACGTTGACCTCGTTCCGCTCGAAAAGGCTGAAGGCCGCATCGCTGTTGAAGGTGCTCTCCCCTATCCTCCGGGCGTGCTTTGCTGCGTACCGGGTGAAGTCTGGGGTGGTTCTGTGCTCAAGTACTTCTTGGCCCTTGAAGAAGGTATTAACCGTATGCCGGGCTTCTCTCCGGAACTTCAAGGCGTCTACATCCAATTGGATGAAGACGGTCGCAAGCGTGCTTATGGTTACGTGTTGAAAGAACAACACTAATCCCTATAACTAACTTTTAATAATACTGTCGAGTCAAAAGCGCGACACCTCTCCAGTCGCCTTTTGACTCAGATCGGAGTTTTTATGTCTTCATCTCGTGCAAAAATGAGCGTTTTCGAATTAACGCTCTTGACCGCCATTAACATGATGGGTTCCGGTATTGTGATGTTACCGACCAAGCTTGCTGAAGTCGGCACCATCTCCATCCTTTCATGGGTGGTCACCGCTGTAGGCTCCTTGTGCTTAGCTTACGCATTTGCCAAATGCGGTATGTTCAGTAAGCGCCCGGGGATGGGTGGTTATTCCGAATACGCCTTTGGCAAGTCCGGTAACTTCATGGCCAACTACACCTACGGTGTGTCCTTGTTGTTCGCCAACATCGCTATTGCTATTACCTGCGTGGGTTACGGTGCCACCCTCTTTGATGTGGAACTCTCCCCGCTTCAAGTTTGTATTGCCACCATCGTTGTGCTCTGGGTCTGTACGGCTTCCAACTTCATGGGTGCCAGCATTACCGGTAAGTTAAGCTCTGTGGCCGTGTGGTGTGTGATTACCCCTGTGTTGATTCTTTCTGTGATCGGTTGGTTCTGGTTTGATCCGCAACTCTACGTCGCCAGCTGGAACCCGCATGACAAACCCTTCTTTACCGCTGTCGGTGCTTCCATCTCCATGACGTTGTGGGCCTTCTTAGGTTTGGAAAGTGCTTGTGCTAACAGTGACGCTATCGACAATCCGGAAAAGAATGTGCCGATCGCTGTGATGGCTGCTACGATTGGCGTGGCAATCATTTACATCGTCTCTACGAACATCATCGCCGGTATCGTTCCGAATGCCGACTTGGTGGCTACGAACGCTCCGTTCGGCTTGGTCTTCGCTCAAATGTTTACGCCTGAAGTCGGTAAGGTTGTGATGGGCTTGCTCGTCTTGTCCTGCGCCGGTTCTACGTTGGGTTGGCAATTTACGATTGCTAAGGTCTTCCAACAATCCGCCGTTGACGGTTTGTTCCCGAAGGTCTTCTCTCGTGTTAACAAGTACAGTGCTCCGATCGCCGGTATGATCATCATCACCACGATCCAAACGGGCTTCTGCTTGATGACGATCAGCCCTGAATTGTTTAAGCAATTCAATATGCTCGTTGACTTGGCCGTTGTGACCAACATCATGCCGTACATCTTGTCCATGGCAGCCGTTGGTGTGATCATGCGCGAAGCTCGCGTGAACCCGTCTCAAGCTCGCTTGTACACATTCGTTGCCCTCATTGGTGCCGCTTACAGCTTCTACGCCTTGATTTCTACGGGCTACTTCGAAGTGTTCTGGGGTTCCATCGCCACGTTCCTCGGTTGGACGTTCTGGGGTATGGTTGCTAGCCGCGTTCGTACTGACGACGCTAAAGTTGCCTAATCCTAGATAAATAGGAAAAGTTTGCTTCTTCTTAGGGCCTCTCAGATATCTGGGAGGCCTTTTTTGCCTCTTGAACTTCTGCAAAAGGTATACTGAAAATTGTTAATCATTCTCGGAGAGCAAGATGAGTCCTAAGTTTCATACAGATCCCACTCAATGTATTCATTGCAGTATCTGCTCTCAAGTCTGTCCCAAAGGGTTGATTCAGATGGTTGAGGAGCTTCCCTCCATGACCGAGGAAGCTTCCAAACGTTGCAATGATTGTGGACAGTGCGTTGCCTATTGTCCTCAAGGATGTGCTTCGCAACAGCTCTCAAAACATTTTGAAATGCCAAAAGCTTTTTCGTTTGATGCTTCAAAAACAGAAGAGCTTCTTCGTTTTTTGCAATCTCGTCGCTCTTACCGAAACTTTCAATCAGCCCCGGTTGATGAGAATACTTTGACGGCAATTTTAGAAACCGCAAATTACGCACCTTCGGGTGGAAATAATCGGAAATTGCGTTGGATTGTATTGAAGTCGCCCGAAAAAACGAAAGCGCTTACGGAACTCATTGCTCAATGGTTTGACAAAGAGGCTCGCCAGCATCCCGTCTACAGCAAGCGTTATGCGATTGACTCCATTTTGGAAAGATACAGAAACGGCAAAGATGTCATCTTACGCGGCGCTCCGCACATTGCTTTTGTGGTCGGCCCCAGCAATCACGTTTGGGGGCCTGTGGACACAGGGATTGCCTTAACGTACTTTAATTTGGCCTGCGAAGCGCATGACATCGGGTGCTGTTTTGCCGGTTACGCAACCAAGGCAGCTGAATCGCAAATCGTTCGTCAATTTTTAGATGTCAAAGATGAAGAAACCGTTTGGTGTGCCATTTGCTTTGGAAAGAAAACGTTGCACTCGTTAAGAGTCCCCAATCGTGGTTCTGTGCCTGTCAGCTACATCTAGTCCTTTTTGATTTTTATCAAATCTTTACACACTCTATCTTCGGTTTTCGTGAAAAATTACACACAATCCTAAGATAGAGTGTGTTTTACGCTCAAAAAAGCCATTTTGTGTGTAAAAAATGCTCACCCAATTTCTATTTTGAGTGAGCATTTTTACTGAACTTAAAACAAGTTATTTGTGCGCAATATAGTGATGAATTTCACCATTGTCTTGCGTCTCTTGGGCGAGCATTTTGTGCCCGGTTTGAGAAGCAAATTGCGCAATATCGGCTACGCTTGCCGGGTCCGTTGCTAACACGCAAAGCACTTCATCGGTTTGCATATCCGCAAGGGCCTTTTTTGTTTTAAGAACCGGCATGGGGCACTTGGTGCCCCGAGTGTCGATTTGCTTATCAAAGCGCATCTTACTTACCTTGAAGGAAAGCTTCGACGCCGGCCAACGCTTCGCCTAAATGCGTAGCGTCAGAGGCACCGGCCATTGCAAGATCAGGCTTACCGCCACCCTTGCCGCCCAAGACTTGAGCAACATGAGAAACAATTTCGCCGGCCTTCATGCGAGCAATCAAAGACTTGGAAACAGCAGCCACGACTTGAACCTTGCCGTCGTTTTCGCAAGCAAGCACCACCACAGCGGTACCCAACTTGTCGCGCAACGTTTCAGCCATACCACGCAAGCTCTTTGCATCGGTATCAGCTCGGCTCACAACCAACTTGTAGCCATCCATTTCCTTAGCAGAGTTCACCAATTCGGCAGCGGCAGCCGTAGCCAACTTGGTCTTTAATTGCGTGATTTGCTTTTCAAGCGACTTCACCGTTTCGAAAACCGTTTCAGCCTTATTGACCACCAAGTCAACCGGAGACTTCAAGACGCGAGCGGCATCCTTAATCGTGGCTTCTTGCTTGCGCGTCAAAGCAACAACGTTCATACCGGTCGTCATTTCGATACGACGGATACCGGCAGCGATACCGCCTTCGCTCAAGACCTTGAAGCTACCGATGTCACCCGTGCGAGCCACGTGCGTACCACCGCAGAATTCAATGGAAGAACCGATAGTCAAAACACGAACCGTTTCGCCATACTTTTCACCAAAAAGCATCAAAGCGCCGGACTTCTTAGCTTCTTCGATCGGCATCACTTCGCACTTGACAGCCGTGTTGGCCAAAATTTCACGATTGACGATATCTTCCACTTCTTGGATTTGTTCAACCGTCATGGCTTCATTGTGCGTGAAGTCAAAGTGGCAAACATCGGGGCCTACCCAAGAGCCACGTTGCAAAACGTGTTCGCCCAAAACCTTGCGCAAAGCCGATTGCATCAAGTGAGCAGCAGAGTGATTCAAACGCGTCATGGCACGACGTTCGCTGTCGATCTTGACAGAGAACTTATCGCCCACGTGCACAGAACCTTCTTCAATATGCACTTGATGGCCGAAAACCTTGGCCTTGATCTTTTGCGTATCGATCACGCGAGCCACCGTGGTGTCATTTTTCATCACACCGGTGTCACCCACTTGACCACCGCTTTCAGCGTAAAACGGCGTCGTATCCAAAACGATCACACCTTCAGCACCGGCGGGCAACTCTTCAACAGGTTCGCCGTCCAAATAAAGGGCTAAAACAGACACACCCTCTTCGGCTTCATGTTCATAACCCGTAAAGGTCGTATCGGCACCGTTATATTCCAAACCGGCAGCCATCTTAAATTTAGCGCTGGCACGGGCCATGTCGCGTTGCTCTTGCATAGCAGCGTCAAAGCCTTGCATGTCCACCGTCAAATTGCGTTCACGGCAAACGTCAGCGGTCAAGTCAACCGGGAAACCGTACGTATCGTGAAGCTTAAAGGCAAGCTTGCCGTCCAAGACACCGTCCTTCGTTTCGGCGATGGCCTTTTCCAACATTTCCATGCCTTGAGCCAACGTCTGGCGGAAGCGTTGTTCTTCCTTAGCCAAAATTTGCTCAATCTTCGGATTTTTCACTTCAGGATAAGCGTCACCCATTTCAGCGGCAACGGCGTTGACCAACTTCGCAAAGAATTGATCGCGAGCGCCCAACTTGTAGCCATGGCGGATTGCGCGACGGCAGATGCGACGCAACACATAAGCGCGGCCTTCGTTCCCCGGCACAATGCCGTCGGCCACGGAGAATGCACAAGCACGAATGTGGTCAGCAATCACGCGCAAAGACGGAGACATCGGATCCACATCAGTGGCTCCGGCGGCTTCAACACCAGCCTTAACAGCAGCCAACAAATTCTTAAAGAGGTCGATTTCGTAGTTACTGTGAACGTGTTGCAACACGGCAGAGATACGTTCCAAACCCATACCCGTGTCAACGGAGGGCTTGGGCAACTTGTGCATCACGCCTTGTTCATCACGGTTAAATTGCATGAACACGAGGTTCCAAATTTCGATGTAACGGTCGCCGTCTTCTTCAGGGCTTCCCGGAGGGCCGCCTTGAACTTCTTCACCGTGGTCATAGAAAATTTCAGAGCAAGGACCGCAAGGACCCGTGTCACCCATCATCCAGAAGTTATCGGACATGTAGCGAGCACCCTTGTTGTCGCCGATGCGAACGATACGTTCAGCCGGAACACCCACTTCCTTATTCCAAATATCGTAGGCTTCATCGTCTTCTGCGTAAACGGTCACCCAAAGCTTTTCAGCAGGCAAATTAAAGTGCTTCGTCAACAATTCCCAAGCATTCTTAATAGCGTCACGCTTGAAGTAGTCACCGAAGCTGAAGTTGCCCAACATTTCAAAGAACGTGTGGTGACGGGCCGTGTAACCGACGTTATCCAAGTCGTTGTGCTTACCACCGGCGCGGATGCACTTTTGAGAAGTCGTGGCACGCGTATAGGGGCGCTTATCAAAACCCAAAAACACATCTTTAAATTGGTTCATACCAGCATTGGTGAAAAGCAACGTGGGATCGTTGCCAGGCACCACCGGACTGGAATGCACAATCGTATGACCTTTACTTTCGAAGAACTTCAAAAAGGTCTCGCGGATTTGCGAAGTTTCCATATAAATTCTCTTTAGTTAATTA
>DYCH01000054.1:7855-20877 GCA_019418235.1 Sutterella sp. | reverse complement strand
TCGCCCCAAAAGACATTCATATAATTACTCATAGGCGAATTTGTGAATTTTAGTATGTTTGGCGCTTTCTTGCGAAATTATTGGGAATTCTTTTTCTCAGAAAAACGTTAATACAAGTTCAAACATTTGATTTGAACGAAAGTTCTGTTATTATTTCGCTCATAACTTTTGATTAAAATCAAAAGATAAAAATGTATTTGTCTTTATTTTGCATCGCTTTGGGTCAAAAACTTTAATAAAAACATTTGGCTACTTGCAAAATTCATATGACAATTAAGTGATTTACCGGCTTGTGCTTATAAGATGTCAACCATTTCTTCTCCTATTGTTGCAGCTACATCCTTAAGAGTGAGTTGTACTCATTGCAATTTGCGTGAGCACTGTGTTCCTTTGGGCCTCTCACTCAAAGAAATTGATCGATTGGAAGATTTGGTCTCCAACCGCAAGCGCATTCGTCGCGGTGAGCCGCTTTTTAGTGCCGGCGACCGTTTCGAATTTATTTACGCTATCCGCTTAGGCTTTCTCAAGAGCTCTGTCATGAGCAGCGACGGTCGTGAACAAGTCACGAACTTTCACATGGCCGGCGAATTGATCGGTTTGGACGGCATTGCCAATGAAGTGCATTCGTGCGACGTTGTCGCTTTAGAGGACACCGAAGTCTGTGTGATTCCTTACGAACGCATCTTGGCCGCTTGTGATGAAATCCCTGAGTACAGCGAACACTTTCAAAAAACTCTCTCTCGTGAGATCGTGCGTCAACACGGTCTTATGCTCTTATTAGGTTCCATGCACGCTGAGGAACGCCTTGCAGCTTTCCTTTTAAATCTCGCACAGCGTTTTGAATCCCGAGGTTATTCGCGCACGGAGTTTGTACTTCGTATGACGCGTGCCGAAATCGGTTCGTATTTGGGCCTCAAGCTTGAAACGGTCAGTCGCGTACTGTCTCGCTTCTCGCACGATAATTTGATTGTTGTGAATCAAAAGCATGTTCAAATTGTCGATGCCGACGGCCTTCGTACGATTGTTTCGGGACAGACTGCCACCGAATAATCCTCAATATCGAGAGCACTTCAAGTGAATAAAATCCGAGCCTTCATTGTGGCCGCCGGTGTCTTTTTGAGCACGCAGGCCATTGCGTCCAACTACGTGGACCTTTTGGGCAACATTACCATCGAAGATGAATTGGCTCAGGCCGTTGAATTACGTGAAGCGGCAAACTCCCGCATTGCCCCT
This sequence comes from Sutterella sp., assembly GCA_019418235.1. Taxonomy (GTDB): domain Bacteria; phylum Pseudomonadota; class Gammaproteobacteria; order Burkholderiales; family Burkholderiaceae_F; genus Aphodousia. The sequence goes on along the minus strand of DYCH01000054.1, from coordinate 19,644 downwards.
GAAGACTCTGTTTGGGCAAGCATCCGCAAGGGTTTCGGATTAAATGACTTACCCGATTCGGTGGTCGATCCGGAACTGAATTTCTACACGCACAGTCTCCCCTATACGCAAAAGATGGCCTTTCGCTCACGAATGTATCTTTACTACATTGTGAGTGAGGCGCAACGCCGTGGCATGCCCACTGAGATTGCCCTTTTGCCCTTTGTTGAAAGCGCTTTTCAACCCGAAGCCTTGTCTCGTTCTCAAGCCGCAGGCCTTTGGCAATTCTTGCCTTCCACGGGAGATATTTTCGATTTGCGTCAATCGAGTTGGCGTGATGACCGATTAGATGTCATTGAAAGCACACGTGCTGCGTTAGATTACCTGCAATCCCTCTACGGTCAGTTTGGTGACTGGCATTTGGCACTGGCCGCTTACAACTGGGGCGAAGGCAGCATCCGTCGGGCGATTCAAAACAATGCGGCCAAAGGTCTTAATACCGATTTCATGAGCCTTAGTTTGCCAACGGAAACGGCGCGTTATGTGCCTAAACTTTTGGCGATTAAAAAACTTATTGCAGAGCCCCAAAAATACGGCTTGACCTTACCCAACATCGCCAATGAGCCCTACTTCGTTCGTGTGAACAAAAACCGCGATTTGGATTTGGAAACAGCAGCTCAATTAGCTGAAACGGACTTGGAAGAGTTCCGACTCTTAAACCCGAGCTTTAACCGCCCGGTGGTCTTGGGAGCGCATCAACGATCATTGCTCATCCCGGCTGACAAAGCCGATGTCTTTGTCAGTAACCTCTTGGAGTGGCAAACGTCAGGTAAGCCGCTTTCTAATTGGTCAACCTACAAGATGAAGTCTAAGGACACGTTAAAGAGCGTTGCCAAACGCTTTCACATGACCGAAGACGAATTGCGCGCAGCCAACAAGATTCCGAAAAACCGTCGAGTGATGGCGGGAAGCTCTTTGCTCGTTAAAAACCACGGTGTTCAAGAGGACATCTCTGCCGATCAAGCCAAAGAACAAATGAAGTTGGATCCGTTGCCGTCCAAACGTCGCATCACGTACCGTGTGCGAAAGGGCGACTCCATCTCCAAAATTGCACAACGCTTCCGGATTTCGGCTAACGACATTCGTCGCACCAATAAGCTCAAATCGAACCGCATTAAGGTGGGTCAACGATTAACATTGGTGGTGCCCGATGTTCAACGGCGACGCTTGCAAAATAGTGTTTACCGCGTCAAAAAGGGCGACTCACTCTTTACGATCGCACAACGCATGCGCACCAGCGTGAGCGCCATTAAAGATGCCAATGACCTCAACGGCCATGAACTCATCCCCGGCCAACGATTGGTCATTCCGCATTAATCTTGAATTAATCGGTTACACGCGGGCGTTGTTGCCCGCGTTTTTATTGATTAAAATGGATTAGTTGTAACTTAACCATATTTATGAGGCCTCAAATGGGTTTTCTTCAAGGTAAAAAGATTTTAATCACCGGTATCGTCTCCAACCGTTCCATCGCTTACGGCATTGCACAATGCTGCAAACGCGAAGGGGCTGAATTGGCTTTTAGCTATGCCAACGAACGCTTTAAGGATCGTGTGACGGAATTTGCCGCAGACTTTGGCAGCAACTTGGTTTTCCGCATGGACGTCTCCGATGATCAACAAATCACTGACTGCTTTGCCCAATTGAAGGAAGTTTGGGGTGGCATTGACGGTGTGGTTCACTCCATCGGCTTTGCACCGCGTGAAGCCATTGCTGGTGACTTCTTGGAAGGTTGCACGCGCGATGCCTTTAAGGTCGCGATGGACATTTCCGCTTACTCCTTCCCCGCGATTGCTCGTGCAGCATTGCCTTTGATGGAAGGCCGTAACGGCGCCTTCTTAACGCTCACCTATTTGGGTGGCGAACGTGTTGTTCCGAACTACAACACCATGGGTCTTTGTAAGGCCGCATTGGAAGCTAGCACGCGCTATATCGCCAGCTCCGTTGGCCCCAAGGGCATCCGTTGTAACGCCATTTCCGCCGGCCCCATCAAGACGTTGGCTGCTTCCGGCATCCAAGGCTTTAGCAAGATGCTCCATCACATGGAAGAAACGGCTCCATTGCGTCGCACGGTCACAACCGAAGAAGTGGGTAACTTGGCTGCGTTCTTATTGTCCGATATGGCCTCTGCCGTCACCGGTGAAGTGATTCACGCCGATGCCGGTTTCCACTCTGTGGCCATCGGCGACAACATCAATGATTAATTTTGAAAATTAATCATTTTTGAAAACGAGCTACTTCGAGCACTTTCGAAGTAGCTTTTTTTCTGTTATCGTTTTCGGATTATGATCAAATTTAAAACTGCTGCCGTTTTCGCCAAGCGCTCCGAACCCATGGGGCATGCTTTGCAAATGCTTTTAGACATTCTTCAAAAAGAAGGTGTTGACGTATTGCTTGAAGAAAGTACGGCCACTCATTTACCTCAAGCTCAAGGCTACGACCTTGAAACATTGGGCACAAAAGCCGACGTCATCATCATTATCGGCGGCGATGGAACCACGCTCGGCATTGCCCGACGCATGGCCAAATATAAGCTTCCCATCATTGCCATTAACGCCGGTCGCTTAGGCTTTATTACCGATTTCACTCTTGAAGGCATGGCCGAAGGTTTGCCTCCGCTTTTGCACGGTGAGTATCAAGCCGATACCCGTGCCATGCTTCAAGCCAAACTCTATAACGCTCAAGGTGTTCTGCTCTGGGAGCACACCGCCATTAATGACATTGGCATCACACACGGTCGTGCCGGCTCCATGGTGGAATTTAACGTCTGGGTTGATGGTAAACCTATGGCTACGCAACGTGCAGATGGTTTAATTGTGGCTTCGGCAACAGGGTCAACCGCCTATGCAATGGCCGCCGGTGGCCCCATCCTTCACCCGTCTTTAAATGCCATGGTGTTGGTACCGGTTGCGCCTCACACGCTCTCAAACCGCCCGATTGTTCTGCCTTCGACGAGCGCCATTGATATTGAATTGATTGAAGCTCGTGAGGCTTCTGCCTACTGCGATATGCAAGACTTTCATCCGATGCAGCCGGGCGATATTTTGCGCGTGCAATCCATCGCAGGGGCCTTTACCATGCTTCATCCGACCGAGCACAATCACTACGATACCTTGAGACAAAAGCTCTATTGGAATCGTATGCCGTCGGACAACCCGTCTTTACCGATTAAGGACTAGAAAGGCGTTTTATGCTCACGCATTTGTCGCTTAAAGATTTTGTTATTGTGGATCAGTTGGCACTCGATCTGTCTGAGGGCCTGACGGTTTTAACCGGCGAGACCGGGGCCGGGAAGTCCATTTTAATTGACGCTTTGCAGTTTATTCTCGGCGCCAGAGCTGACACGGGAGTGATCCGTGAAGGTGCAACGCAGACGGACTTAACGGGAATTTTTGAAGTTAACGACAAAGTCGCAGAAGCCCTCCAGGAAGCGGCCCTCATGCCCGAAGATGACATGCTTGAGCGCAACGTCATCATCCGTCGCGTCATTGACCAAAACGGACGATCTCGTGCATGGATTAATGGTGTTGCTGTCACCGCTGGTCAAGTTAAAGACGTTGGTGAAGCGCTATTAGACATTCATGGTCAACACGCCCATCAATCCTTAATGAAGCCTGCCGGTCAATTGCTTTTGTTGGATACCTTCGGCGGTTATACGAAGGAACTTAAAGCCACACGTGAAGCGTTTGATGTTTGGCAAGACGCAAAAAAAGCTTTAATTGAGGCGAAAGAGCAAGCTCAAAAACTAACGGATGAAGCCGATCGTTTGGCTTGGGTGCAAGAAGAACTCTCTCAAATCAATCCGAAAGAAAATGAGTGGGAAGAGCTCAACAATGAACACAAACGCTTAGGCAATGCCCACGACATTCTTCAAGCACTAGAAGCGGCCGCAGAAGGCTTAGTTGATGGGGATGAGAGCGCAAGTGACATTCTCTCGCATCACGCAGCTCGCTTAGAAAGCTTGTCGCAATACGATGAACGTTTGGGTGAAATTGCTCAGCAGCTCTACGAAGCTCAAGGCTTGGTGTCTGACGCTGCTCGAGAGCTTGACCGCTACCGTAATCGCACCGACTTGGATGAAAGCCGTTTTGAAGAGATTGACGCTCGCGTTTCACTCTTTTTTAATGCAGCACGCAAATTCCACGTTCTGCCGGAAGATTTGTACGGCAAACTTCAACAAACGGAAGAAAAACTTCAATCCCTGCAACAAAGCCTTGATATTGAAGCGTTGGTTCAAAAAGAGCAAAGTGCAAAAGCCGCTTTTGAAAGCACCGCTAAAGCGCTCTCTCTTTTGAGAAAGAAAAGTGCCAAGGTGTTGAGCGAGAAAGTTACTGATGCCATGCAAACGCTTTCGATGAAAGGTGGTGTTTTTGAAGTGCAACTTCAGGCGTGTGAACCGGCAGCCATCGGTCTTGAGCGTTGCGAATTTTTAGTCGCGGGCCACACCGGTGTCGCTCCCCGGTCTTTATCGAAAGTGGCCTCCGGGGGTGAACTGTCTCGTATCAGCTTAGCGATTTCAGTTATCACCAGTCGTGCCACGCCCGTTGATACGTTGATTTTTGACGAAGTCGATTCCGGTATTGGTGGTGCGACGGCCGATGTTGTCGGGAAACTATTGCGGACGCTCGGTCAAGATCATCAAGTTTTGTGCGTCACGCACCAGCCTCAAGTGGCCTGTTACGGACATCAACACCTCCACGTCAGCAAAACCGATCGTGATGGCAAGACGTTAAGTCAAGTTGAGCCTCTCTCTGGCAAAGAGCGCATTGAAGAAATTGCCCGAATGCTTGGCGGTCAGGGAATTACCGATAAGGTACGAGCGAACGCTCAGGAACTATTGGATTTAGCCCAAGCTTAAAACAACTGAGACCTCAATCGAGGTCTCTTTTGTTTTATTCTCCGGCCTTTTGACAGTCCTTACAAATACCGTAAAGACAAAGCGTGTGGTGTTGAAGTTCAAACCCAAAGCGCTTGGCAATTTCTTTCTGACGGCGTTCGATTTCAACGTCCACGAACTCCTCAATGTGCCCGCACTTCACACAAACCAAATGGTCATGATGTTCAGGCTCACCCAATTCATAGCTTGCGGTTTCAGTATCAAAGTGATGGCGACGGATGAGACCGGCAACCTCAAACTGAGAAAGAACGCGATAAACGGTGGCCAATCCAACAGGATCACCCCCTTCATCTTTGAGCAAAGAAAAAACATCGTCTGCCGTTAAATGGCGGTTGTCACTGGCTGCAGCTTTTTGGAAAAGCTCCAAAATACGCAAACGCGGTACCGTTACCTTTAACCCCTTATCTTTTAATTCACTCTGATCAAAACTCACCACATTGTCCTCAAAAAAACGAAATTAAGATCCATAAACCTTTATCTTACCTGTTGAAACAATATTTTGCCCTCTCGAAGTTGTCAGAAAGTGCGAAATTGTTCAGTAAGTATAGGCGTAGAGAGAACGATTAGTTTATCATTGAAGGGTTAATGTTTTAATGAACAGACTTGGTTTCAATCTATGCTTAAGAAAAGTCTTTTGCTCGGTACTGTTGGCGTCATGACGATCGGTTTGAGCGGTTGCTCAACGGTCGAAAATCAGTGGAATGCCTTCAATGAATGGTGGCAACCCGGTAAGGCCATCACCTCTGTGATTAATCCTTATCGTCCTGACATGCAACAAGGCAATTTAGTCACCCAAGAAATGATCGAGCAACTCCACGTCGGCATGACGAAGTTGCAAGTGCAATTCTTACTTGGTGTTCCTTTGTTGCGTGATATGTTCCATCAAAACCGTTGGGACTACGTCTATTACTTAAATCCCCGCTTTGGTGATCCGGAGCGCCGTCGCTTAACGGTTTTCTTTGATGAAAACGAACGTTTGCAAAAGTATGAATTCACCCCGATGCCCAGCGAAACGCTCGCTGACCAAATCATTTTGGATAAGGATGGTGCAGAATTTGTCGGTAGCAACGATGTGACCGTGGTCGACCAAGAACAACAAATTCAAAAAGATATCGAGCAATCCGCTCGCTAAACAACACCCTACTCTAAGGATTGAATAAAGATGCAACAAAAGCTTGAACTCTTAGCCGATCGCATTCGCGCCTTAATTCAAGAAGTGAATGATCTTCGTGCACAAAATGAAGAATTGCAAAATCTTTTGATTCAAAAAGAAAATGAAGCCGGTTTGACGAAGACGGAAACGCAAGAAGCGATCGAACGCTTGGATGCCTTGATTCGTTCTATTGAAAAGACCCAACAAACCGTCACCAGCGAAGAAACTCCGACGGCCACGTTCTAATAAGGGCCTTTGACGATGAGCACGCGTAACACTTTAACTTTGACGATCATGGGACGTGACTACCGCCTCTCGGTAGCCCCGGAAGAGGAAGCCAACTTAAAGGCTTGTGCCCTCATGGTTGAAAAAAAGATGCAAGAGATTCACCAACCCGGTCGTGTCTTCTCGCCTGACTCCGTTGCTGTTTTAGCCGCTCTTCGTATTGCGTATGAAAACTTGCTCCAACGCCAAGAGGTCGAGGAAGTCAATCGCGCAGTTGCCAAGATGAATCAAACGGCTTCGGACATTGACAATTTAATTGCTTTGTGTGACACCACGCTAAGCAGTGAAGACAAACCTGCTCAATAATTGAGAAGATCTTTGTTTTTAATACGCCACATCTCAGTGGCGTTTTCTTTAAAAGGTTGAACACCATGGTTCAAAAATTTCGCCCCTTAAACGATGAAGACATTAATCGTTTGGATGAATTACTTGCCACCACGCCAGAAGACTTTGATACGTTTGATGTCAGCATGCTTGACGGCTACCTCTCTGCCATTGCGCTCTTAAATCCCGCATTGGAAGACGAATCGGACTGGTACCCGTACATCTTTGATATCGATGGGCGTGACAGCCAAGTTGATGAGCCTGAAACCGTGCATCAACTTATCATGCAACGCTACCAAGAAATTGTTGCCTACCAAGCTCAACGTCACTTCTACAACCCCATCATCTTCCCGTTGGAAGACGACGATGAACAACCGATTCTTACCAAAGAAGGGATTGTGGCATTGGCTCCTTGGGCCACGGGCTTTTATGCCGCTTTGAGCCAATTCTCCGATCGAGTGGAAGTCACCGATGCAATCGAAGCCAACCTTTGTAAGATTCATCGTCATTTGGAACTCGATCCCGAAGACGAAGACTACGAACAAAACCAAGCCCTTCGTGCCGAAATCGAAAAGATGACACCGCTCAAGAGCTTGGAAGAAGCCATGGTTAATATGATGGAAGGCGTTTTGGAAATCGCTCGTCTTAATCGCCCGAATAAGCCGATTAGTCGAGAAGAACCCAAGGTCGGTCGTAATGACCCGTGCCCTTGCGGTTCGGGTAAAAAATACAAGCAATGCTGCGGAAAGAATTAATTTCCTAGCGCTGCTTTAGCCGAGAAACAGGATCCTTCGCGATCCTGTTTTGTTTTTCAGGAATTTTTCTCGAGAATCTCTTCTTTGATACGTTGACGCATCAATCGTCGAGCACCGATCCCCTTGATTGTCGGGGCATCCAAAATCATGGCTTCATCGGTCATTTCAGAGGCCAACACCTCTGAGCATAGTGCCGACATCGACACGCCGCGAGAGCCCATAGCGGTCATCACCCAAAGTCCGGGAATCAGAGGGCCTTTTTCATAATCCACACGTGAGACATTATCTCTGGCAACAGCTAGCCATTGGGCTTCATTGCATACACCACCCACAATCGGTACTCGCCCCGCACCCACTGCACGCGCACCACAATAAGCTCCCGTCACTACACAAGGTGTCGGATTTTTGAGAATCGTTTCAAGCTTAGATAGGTTAGCCTCATGGGCCATATTCTCTGTCCAAGGCCCCTTTTGCGGCAATTCATAAGTCGCGCCAATACCGCTGTAGCCATCTTTCATACGAACAATGTAGCCTTCGCCTGAGACCGGAATTTGCAGCCCCTCAAGATCCGTATCACGTAAAAGCGTAATGCGACCTTTGAGCGCATCAATGGCCATGTGTTGGTAAGGCTCTAACAGTCGAGCGGAGTCGCCAGCACAAGCGACAACGACATCGCTTGCCTCATCAATGACTTCGCCATATTCACCAATTAAACGCCAACCGGTCTCTGTGGATTCGATACGACGCACTTCAGTATTGCCTCGATAAGGCACAGCAGAGGCTGTCATCAGCGCACGACAGTAGGCCCCGACTCTCACCATCCCCGCCATCGGAAACCACCAACCGCCACGTTGAAGTGCTAAGCCCGCTTTTTCAGAAGCACTCTCTTGGTCGATGAGTTGTGCATAATCTTTAGGCATTGCAAACGGTAGATCTTTATCTTTGGCTTCATGCCACTCGCGTTCTATGGCATCGCTATGAGCCATTTGCAGACATCCTGTGTCGCTAAAAAGTTCTTCTTCTGTCAACGCCTCTAAGTGCTTTAATCGGTTTCTCGTGGTTAAAAAACCTTGGCGGGACAATCGAGAAAGCAAGTTGTCGTCACGAGAGTAGTGAGGATGGAGAATCCCCCAGGCAAGTGCGCTTGCAGCCGCTCCCGGCACTGGTGCTGCATCCACCACACGAACTTTAAGACCCCGTTGCGTTAATGCATAAGCCGCATTGGCGCCAGACAGTCCCCCACCGATCACAATCACATCTCGGATCGGACGAGCGTCAACACAACGCGTACGAGGGGCTTTCATTTCACCGAAAAGGCGTTCGGACTTTTTACCAAAGCCTTCCAATCGGTGTAACTCAAATCCGGCTCGCTCAAGGGCTCGGCGAACGTGTCCTGCCGTGCACCACGTTGTCACACTGGCACCGTGACGAGCCTTTCGAGCCAAGGTCATCAACAGGCGATCGTCCCACATCGCTTCGTTTTTGTTCGGAGCAAAACCGTCCAAATACAAAGCATCGTAATGAAGTGAAAGTTTAGGTGCGATCTCATCACTATCGTGGAAAACCAACGTGAGTTTCACTCGCCCTTCATCAAAGTCGATGGTGTGAAATCCTGGGATTCGAACGGGCCACTTTTTGGCTAATTCTTTGGCAAGTTCTGCCACTTCGGGGGCAGCAAAGCTCACGAGTTCATCACTGGAGACGGGATAGCGTTCAATGGAGACAAAATGCAGGCGTTGACTGCGGTGGGGATCTTCACGCCATGCTTTTAGCGTGGCCAAGAAATTGGTTCCTAAACCAAACCCATTTTCCAAAACCGTGAAAACGGGTTTGTTAGCCCAACGACGGGCAATTTCACCTTGCGCCAAGAAAACAGCACACGCCTGCCCGTACGCCCCGCTTCGCGTGGCATAGATATCACCAAAAGCCGGCGCATAGGGCTTACCGTCTTCAAGTGTGACTAAGGCAGGAGCAATCGTTTCCATAGCTAGATGCAAAAGGCGCCATTCCGTTTCCGGTCTGACGCCTTTAGTCCTAAGCGATTAACGCGTTAAGGGTTTGAAACGAAGACGGTGCGGTTGAGCAGCTTCTTCTCCCAAGCGCTTGCGCTTATCGGCTTCGTATTCGGTGTAGTTGCCGTCAAAGAACACCACCTTGGAGTCCCCTTCAAAGGCCAAGATGTGCGTTGCGATACGGTCTAAGAACCAACGGTCGTGAGACGTCACCATGGCGCAGCCGGCAAATTCAAGCAAGGCGTCTTCCAAAGCACGCAACGTTTCAACGTCAAGGTCGTTAGACGGTTCGTCCAACAACAAGACATTGCCGCCCGACAACAAGGTCTTAGCTAAGTGCAAACGACCACGTTCACCACCGGAGAGCGTACCCACCATCTTTTGTTGATCGCCGCCCTTAAAGTTAAAGCGACCGAGATAAGCACGAGAAGGCATCGAGAACTTACCGACTTGGAGAATGTCTTGGCCGTCAGAGATCGCTTCCCAAGCGGTCTTGTCGTTCGGTAACGAATCACGCATTTGATCAACGGCACTGATCTTTACCGTCGGCCCAATGTTGATGGCACCGCTATCGGGTTGCTCTTTACCCAAAATCATCTTAAAGAGCGTGGACTTACCGGCACCGTTAGGACCGATCACGCCAACAATAGCTCCAGGCGGAATCTTGAAGCTTAAGTCATCAATCAACAAACGATCGCCAAAGCCTTTGCTCACATTATTGAATTCAATCACGTTGTTACCTAAGCGCTCACCCACCGGAATGAAGATTTCATTGGTTTCATTACGAGCTTGGTATTCGTAGCTCGACATTTCTTCAAAGCGAGCCAAACGAGCCTTACTCTTGGCTTGACGACCCTTGGCGTTTTGACGAACCCATTCCAATTCGTGCTTAATCGCCTTCATACGAGCATCTTCTTGACGCTTTTCAATTTCAAGACGCTTTTCTTTTTGATCCAACCAAGAAGAGTAGTTACCCTTCCAAGGAATACCTTCACCGCGGTCCAATTCAAGAATCCACTCGGCAGCGTTATCCAAGAAATAACGGTCGTGGGTCACAGCGACCACGGTGCCGGGGAAGCGGTGCAAGAATTGCTCCAACCATTCCACACTTTCTGCGTCCAAGTGGTTCGTCGGTTCGTCCAACAAAAGCATATCGGGGCCGGAAAGCAACAAACGGCACAAGGCCACACGGCGCTTTTCACCACCGGAGAGATGAGCAATCTTTGCGTCCCAAGCAGGTAAGCGCAAAGCGTCAGCAGCGATTTCCATTTGCGTTTCAGCATTGGTGCCGGCAGCATTGATGATGGCTTCTAAGCGAGCTTGCTCGGCAGCCAAAGCGTCAAAGTCAGCATCAGGATCGGCGTAAGCTGCGTAGACTTCGTCCAAGCGAGCTTGAGCTTCCATGATTTCGCCCATGCCTTCTTCAACGGCTTCACGAACGGTATGCTCGGGATTTAATTGCGGTTCTTGGGGAAGGTAGCCGATCTTGATGCCCGGCATCGGAATGGCTTCACCTTCAATATCGGTATCCACGCCTGCCATGATCTTAAGAAGCGTGGATTTACCGGCCCCGTTTAAACCCAAAACACCAATCTTGGCGCCCGGGAAAAAGGACAAGGAAATATCTTTGAGAATTTGACGCTTGGGCGGAACAATCTTACCCACGCGATTCATCGTAAATACGTATTGAGCCATATCTCGTATCTGCGGTTAGTCATTAAAAAAGTCGGCGTTTAACACAAACGCCGAAGGAAAATCAGTGCTCGCCAAACTTGTTATCGCCCGGCTTTTTCTTCATACCGAAGTAGCCTTGCAACTTCCACTTTTGACGCCAATATTGCGCCTCTTCAAAACGAGCTCGGCGTGCTGCCGTCATCGTTTCCGGATGCCATTCAAGCCACTTTTTATAAACGCCACTCATGTCAACCAATTCAACAATATGGCGCCAAGAAGCGGGCATCCAACCGGTTAAAAGAGAGGCTTGGAAGTCAATCAACAAGGGCTTGCCTTCAGGCGAAACCAGCCAATTCCCCGTCCCACGCGTATCCAGATGCACAACACCTCGCGTGTGAACGGACTCCAAGAGTGCTTCCATTTCTTCAAGAAACTCCGAAGAAATCTCTTCGGGCTTGAGGCGTCCAAGAGAGCGTCCCGGCAAAAAGCGAATGGCAATGGCCGTTGAATCAATGGCAAAGCTCTCGTGAGCCACACCATCAATGCCCTTAAGTTGACGCAAAATTTTTAATTCATGTCCAAGCAAAAAAGGCGCCAAAAAGGTTTTCACCCAAAAATTACGGCTTGAGAAATCCTTCACCGTCCACTCT
>DYCH01000054.1:6131-7845 GCA_019418235.1 Sutterella sp. | reverse complement strand
CGCAAGAAACGCACGCATTGGCAGCTCGTCCATCACGCAATAAACGCGTGGGAGCTTGTTGCATCTCGGCGCGAGTAAAAACCTTCTCAGACATGCTTGTTACCGTCATTAGGGCATTTGAATCTTGTTAGCCGTAGCTGCAAAACCGGCATCACCCGGCGTCACGATCTTGCTGGCAGCTTGCTTGCGCATTTCTTCAAGCTTAGCGATCGTTTCTTGAACGCCTTGCTTGGCAGCTTCGCCGTAAGCCTCAACAGCTTCGCCCAACGTAGCGGCCTTAATTTCAAAGTTGATCGGCAACGGACCCATTTGCGTCATAATTTGGGTTTCGCCCAAATAAATCACTTCGCGAGTCAAATCACGGTCACCCTCTTTGGTGATCGGCGTCAAAACACGAATGGAACCGATCTTACGATCCGTCACCACTTCTTCACGCACTAAAGCAGACACATCCATCTTGGCATCCATTTGTTCCAAATCAGCCATTTTATCCTCTCAAAAAAGACAAACTCCCCCGTTTTCTTCAATCCAAAATTGAAGAAATTCAAGGGTATTTCTAAAAAACTTTCTACGACTGTTATTGTACCGATATTGTGCTATTTTTCAGGCGGTTTGACGCTTTGTTACCTTGAGAGCATGAGCCAAATTTCGGAATTATTTTTGAACCTCATTAGGAATGGAAAAAATAGTCTCAATCCAATAAAGGCCTCCTAAAAAGCTATTTCTTTCGACTAATCAAAGATGCATATAACGTAGTTACTACTTGCCCCAAACGTACTACCGCCAAAGAAATGCCTGCTTCATCTTGAGATGTTATCTGAACAACTCCTTGGTCATTGATTTCTACTTCACTGTTTACAAATAGGTTTTGAAGAATCTGGATTACAGAATCGCGACAAAAAATATTCCCAGAGATAACCGTAAACCATTGCGTATCGCCACCATCGTCAATGATGAATTTACCGTTGCATTGAGGACGAATTCGTGCAACAAAATAGTCATTCGTACCCCAAAATATAAATGGAGTCACACAAGTAAAAAGACCATCCTCAGTAGAATCAACAAAATTAAATATAGACCCAATATTTGGAAGATTCATTACGAAACAATTCCTCGCTTCCCTGCCATTGAAGAAGCAAAAATCACTTGAACGATTTATATAAGAAAATGAGCGCTCTAAATATCGTAGCGAGGCTTCAAGTGCCTCGGTCTAAAACCAAAGGCAATCAACACACCAAAATAAACAACAACGGCTCCCACGATATAGGCCAAGATTAAGCCTGCACGCTTAACCCACTCCGACTGCATGGCCGCCCAATCAACATCGCCTTGCAAGAACCATAAAAGGGCTGCCATAGCTAGCGTTGCGACGATTACAGAAAGCGCCCACTTCATCCAACCGGCGACCGGTTTATAGTGGCCGCGACGGATGAGTGTCACCAATAAAATGAGGCAATTGATGCAACTGCCTAAACCCACAGACAGCGCAAGCCCCGCATGACTAAAAAGCGGAACCGTGATGAGGTTAATCAACTGAACGCTCACCAAACTCACAGCTGCCACTTTAACAGGCGTGCGAATATCCTTTCGAGCGTAAAACGCCGGTGCCAAAATCTTAATACCGATTAAACCCACCAAACCGATGGAGTAGCCCAAGACAGCTAAGCTTGTTTGAGCAACGTCGCTTGCCAAGAAGTTTTTTCCTTGATAAAGA
>DYCH01000054.1:0-6121 GCA_019418235.1 Sutterella sp. | reverse complement strand
TGATAAAGAAGTGCAACCAAAGCGTCTGACATCAACCCCATACCCACAGCAGCAGGAACGGCTAACAAAAAGATTAAACGCAGGCCGTGATCAAGCAAGCTGTTGTAACGAGTTAAGTCATTTTTAGCAAATGCGGCCGACAAACTGGGTAACAACACTGAACCTAACGCAACCCCCAAAAGCGCCGTCGGGAATTCCATCAAACGATCTGCAAACGACAACCACGTCACCGACCCCGTCGTTAAACGAGAGGCAATGTTCGTGTTAATCAAAAGGGATAACTGAGCAACTCCCACACCAAATAGAGCCGGTACCATCAATTTCAATACACGGCGCACCGCAAAGTCTTTAAAGGCGGCGACAGGATTGACGGGCCGAGGCAAAAGGCCCAACTTCATCAAAGAAGGAATTTGAATCCCTAATTGCAAAACGCCACCGACGCAAACGGCAAAAGCCAAAGCAAAAATCGGACGTTCTAAATAAGGCGTCACCAACAAGACGCTCGTAATGAAGGCGATATTGAGTAAAACCGGTGTAAACGCAGGAATGGCGAAGTGCTTCCAGGTATTAAGCACCCCCGCACTCATTGCCACCAAACTCATGAAAAAGATGTACGGAAACATCCAACGCGTCATTTCTGTTGCCAAGTCAAAGGCTTCGGGATTGGCAGCCAAGCCACCGGCAATTAACCAAACCAAAATCGGCGCGGCCAACACACCCAAAATGCTGACAATCACTAAAGCAGAAGCTAAAAGCGAGAAAACCCGACTGACAAAATCTTGGACTTCTTCGTGCGACTTATTGGCTTTGATGTCTGAGAGCATCGGCACGAAGGCTTGTTGAAAGGCACCTTCGGCAAAAAGGCGACGCAACATATTGGGGATGCGGAAGGCAACGTAAAAAGCGTCAGTGGCAGCAGACGAACCGAAGTAACGTGCAATCAACATATCGCGAATCACCCCTGTGATACGCGATAAAAGAGTTAATGACGACACGGTCGCCGCCGCTTTAATAAGACTCATTGAAAAAACAACTCAGAAAAATTCTTGATACTGCTCGAAATCTTAGCGGAAAATTGGGACTTTCACCGTTTCAAATGAAAACATTAGCAATTAAATTCGTCTAAGAGCTTGAGAGGTTTGAAACTTTTTGGTATAGTTAAGCACTTTTCCAAGGGGTCGTTCTTCGTGGACGTTTAACTATGCCCGAGAGAACGCTCGAAAACTCATTGGAAAACAGAGAATTACCAGCCGCTTCCCTTTGCTGAAGCGTCCTTTTAAATGCTTAATGCCTTTGAAAGCGGCTGTCATTTAACAGCCGTAACTTTTTAATAAGGCAAGGAAAAACAATGGCTAATACCAAACAAGCTCGTAAGCGCGCTCGTCAAGCTGTTGCGCGCAATCAGCACCTTTCTGCTCAACGTTCTCAATACCGTACCGCCATCAAGGCCGTTCGCAAGTTGATCGTTGCTGGTGACAAGGCTGCTGCCGCTGAATCTTTCAAGTTGGCTCAAATCGTTATCGACACGATGGCCCGCAAGAACATTTTGCACGCAAACGCTGCTGCTCGTCATAAGAGCCGCTTGTCTGCTGCTATCAAGGCTATGGCCTAATTCAGCAAGTTTGCTAAAAGCACTGAAGGGATAGTTGAAAAACTGTCCCTTCTTTGTTTTTGTGCGTCTAGTCTCCCTCCCCCGACAGTACTTTCGATAAGACTCTTCAAAAGTATCTCTTTTGTGCGTTGAGCTCCAATTTCTTGTCTCTATTTCTATTCGTGCCATAGAAACCAAGACTTCTTCGTGCCTCTCTTCAACAATTCTCAATGAATCCCCCCTACAATAGAAATTGTTACTCATTCATTATTTTCGGAGGTTTTGTGACCGATCGACGAACCTTCCTCAAAAGTGCAGTTTTTACTTCTTTGGCGGTGAGCGCCACTCAAACCCATGCACAATCACCCGTAAATGACCAATGGGTTAGTGTCATTGATTTGGATCGCTGTGACGGTTGTGCCGGTTCCCCGATTCCCGCCTGCGTGAAGGCGTGTCAAGAGAAAAACCAGACGAAGTTCCCCGAACCTCAAAAGCCGCTTAAACCTTATTGGCCTCAGAAAAAGTTTGAGGACTTCTCCGATGACCGAAATCGTATTGACCGTTTAACACCCTACAACTGGCTCTACGTCGAGACGATTCAAGTCGGCAACCGCACGGTTTACGCACCACGCCGCTGCATGCATTGCTTTGACGCTCCATGTCGAAAAATCTGCCCCTTTGGCGCCATTGATAAGTCCGAGCAAGGCGCTGTGGGCATCAATCCCAATGTTTGTTTTGGCGGTGCAAAGTGTCGCGATGTCTGTCCGTGGGAAGTGCCGCAACGTCAAGCTGGCGTTGGCCTTTACCTTGATATTGCGCCCAAATTTGCCGGAGGCGGCGTGATGTACAAGTGCGACTTTTGCGCCGATCGCTTGCAAAAGGGAGAGACACTGGCGTGCGCTCAAGCCTGCCCGAAAGGAGCAATGATCTTTGCGCCACTAAAGGTGATTGAAAAAGAAATTCAAAAAATGGCAGACGGTCGCTATCTCTACGGACAAAAGGAAAATGGCGGCACGGCCACGTGGTATATCTCTTCTGTTCCTTTTGAGACACTTCAAAAATCGTTGGCTCAATCAGGCGTTGAGAAGAAGAACAACGGCCGAGCCGGTTTCCAAGAATCGGAGCCCAAACTTCAAGCGTCTTCGGGTTGGGCCAAAGCCACTTTAGCTGCTCCCCTTGCGGCAGTCGGCGCAGCCTATCTTTTGCGACAACGCAAAAAGTTGACATCAAAAACGAATTCTTCGGACAAGGAGGAATAGACCATGACCATTCTTCGTCAAAGTCTGAGAAATCGTTTAGTGCATTGGGGAATTGCACTTTCCTGCTTCGGCCTCATTGCCACGGGGATTTTGCAAATGCCTGTGGCCAAACGATACGGCTTAACACTCATTGCACCATGGACGGCAGATTATTTCACAACATTAACCTGGCACTACATTTTCGGTTTGGTTTTTACCTTTTTATGCGTTTTCCACGTAACGATCCATGCGTTGGATGCGCAGTTTGACATCGTTCCGAAAAAGGGGGATTTGGTTAAAAGTGTTGCGATTATCAAAGCTTTGTTGACAGGACAAGAAGAACCGCCTTCAGAGAAATACTTGCCTGAGCAACGCTTGGCATGGGCGAGCTTTGCTGTTGTTTTTGCCTTGGTGATTGTGACGGGACTTCTAAAGGCAGGAAAAAACTTAGCCGGTATTGACCTCCCTGATCCTGCGCTTTTTTGGCTCGCGCAATTGCATAACCTCGGCATGTTCTTAACAATCGTGCTTTTTATCGGTCATATGGCGGCATTTATTTTCAAAGCTAATCGAGAGTTAATACCCGCCATGTTTAACGGGAGAGTCAAAGCTCGCTACGTGTTACACCGACACAGTTTGTGGACTGAGGGTGTTGAAGAAGCAAAGAAAGTGCTTGAGAACTCAAAAAACTAGAAAAAAGCTTGATCTAACAACAATCCATCACTTTGGTCGTTGTTAGATCGTAACTTTTTGACTTGATACCAATTTAGCTAAACGCTTTCAAGTTGTATTTTGTGGCGCGACCTGAGCCCACTCGAATCAAATAGCCTTCTTCCGTCAAACGCTTTAAATGGTCTCGCAACGTGTATTTGTTGACCTTTAGTAGCGTTTCCAAGTCGGCAATGCTCATTGCACCATTAGCCTGAATTTGCTCAATGATTCGAAGAGAAATTTCTGGCATTGTCCTTAAGAGATGTTCACTCTCCACTTTGCTCTTCAAGTTCCGAATCTGCTTGACCAAAGTCTTCAAGAAGAAAACTAACCAAATATTCCAATTGGGCTCAGAAGTTTGTAAAGTCTTCTGAGTGGCGCGCAAGGACACGTAATAGATTTGCTTTGATGCTTCAACAATGCTTTCCAATGAGCTATATGGAACGTAAACGTAACTGGCACGCATGAGCAACAAAATCGTTAGTGCACGAGACAATCGACCATTGCCGTCTTGAAACGGGTGAATTGCCAAAAATGAAACAATGAACATCCCAATCACGACCAATGCCGGCAAACGCTGATCTTGAAGACGCAGATTCGTCCACTCCACCAACTCTTCCATGCACAAAGGTGTTTCAAAAGCTGAAGCAGTTTCAAACACAATACCGATTTGATTACCGTCTTTATCAAAAGCCACTACATTATTTTCAACAGTTTTATAAGCACCTCGATGACGTTCATCCTTGTCGCTTGCGCGCATAAGAATGCTATGCATCTGTTTGATGATGTTTTCCGTCAAAGGCATTTCTTCCCAAGACTCGAAAATCTCATTCATGAGCAAAGCATATCCTGCTACCTCCTGCTCATCTCGCGTGGCAAAAGATTTTGAGGATAACCCCGCCATAATTCGAGAGACCTCTGCATTAGAAAGTCTGCTGCCTTCAATACGAGTGGACGAACCCACACTTTCAATGGTGGCGATACGTTTAAGCTCGGCTAATCGTTTGGAAGGAAGATTGCCATAGGCTTTCCAGCTTCCTTTAAATTCTTCGATTTCAAGAAGCAAGGAAACAATTTCGCTGTCAAAAACAAAGGAACTATCATTTAAATTAAGTTTCATACGATTTCCCATACGATTCCATTCGATTTACCCTCGATTATCGTGACTATCCAACCTAATAAGAACGAAAAAAGGGACGCACAACAGCGCATCCCTCAATTCAAAAGCTCGAAAGCTAACAGATTCTTAGCGGAAAACCACCACCGGCAACTTTGAGTGCGTCAACACTTTTTGCGTTTCACTACCCAACAACACAGCAGCCAAACCCTTACGACCGTGGCTAGCCATGAAAATCAAATCACAACCGAGCTCTTCGCTCACTTCCATAATCGCTTCAGAGGGCGAGAAGGACTTCTTCGAGCAAGGCGTAACTTCAACACCGGTCTTTTCCAAAATATCACGAGCTTGTTCCAAACGATCCATTGCTTGGTCTTTAACTCGTTGGTCGTATTGAGTGATGCTTTCCGGGCGATATTCACTTAAATTCGTATAAGAATAGGGTTCAATCACGGTCAAAAGCACAATCTTTGCTTTCATCGGTGCTGCAAACTTGGCAGCGCCTTCAACAGCTTGGTAAGAGAGTTCACTACCATCAATCGGCACAAGAATCTTTTTATACATAGTCACTCCGGAAAAAGTGTTCTTTTATTTTAGTTTAGGACTTTTTTGTATAAAAGGGGGAAGAAATCTCTGACATTTATCAAGCTTTTTTGTCATGCTAGGCAATACTCGGTAAAGACCCCTATTTTTCTAACAAAGTCCTTACTGCCAGCGAAGCCATGGTCATGCCAAAAACCGCCGTAACCCCTACAAAGACGCCAAAACCATCCTCTCCGTCTTGACTGGGCAAAACCGGTTCATCGCTATAAACACAAGGGAAACCAAATTTGGTACTTTTGCTCTGAGCACTCCCTTTGGGGAAACCGTGATGTTTACGAAGGTTGGTGCGCAAAGCAGAAACTAAACCGTCCCCTGAAACACGAGCCAAGTCATCGACTTTCACACGCGTTGCATCCACGCGACCACCGGCCCCGGCGCTCACGATTAAGTCAATATCATTTTTCTTTGCCCACGCAATTAACTGCGCTTTCGCTTTCAAAGAATCAATGCAATCCAAAACCATGTCAGGGCGACCAATCACCTCATCAAAATTCGTTTCATCGATAAACGTGTCACAAGCAATCACTTCAACCGCAGGATTAATCGCTTTGATGCGTTGAGCCAACACATCAACTTTCTTTAATCCGTAGTTGCCATCCATTGCGTGAGATTGTCGGTTGGTGTTGCTTTCAGCCACCATATCGCCATCAACAATCGTGATCCGACCGATAGCCGTACGAGCCATGGCTTCAACCGCCCAGCTGCCTACGCCGCCCACGCCCACGATACAAACATGAGCGTTTTGGAGTTTCTCAAAATTATCGCGCCCGAAGAGTCGAGAAATGCCTCCGAAGCGTCTATAGTCAATTGTATTCATATATGTTGATAAAAAGCACACAATATTGTGTATCAGGGCTAGAA
>DYCH01000053.1 GCA_019418235.1 Sutterella sp. | reverse complement strand
GTCTGGGAGGGATTCAAACATACCAATGTTTATTGTGGTTCTAGAGCATATTCCGGGATTGTAAATTCGTTTGTGTAAATTCCATTTAGAGATATTTGGTGATCCTGTCACCAAACTCAATACTAAAACGGTTTAAAGCCAGTCGCCAATTCCTAATCGGCATGGTCCATTTTTTGGAAGCGGTGTCAATGGCTAAATAAACCACCTTTAAAGCGGCCTCATCGTTTGGGAACATCTTATGACGAGTGGTCGCTTTTCTAATAACGCTATTGACCGACTCAATGGCATTGGTTGTATAGATCACCCGACGGATATCCTCTGGGTAGTTAAACATCGTGATAAGATGATCCCAATGTCGGCGCCATTGCTCGGCAATCACCGGATACTTATCCTTCCAATTCGTATCAAACTGCTCCAGGGCTTCCAAGGCTTGTTGTTCGGTTACCGCCTGATAAATCGTACGTAACTGCGCTGCTACACGCTTGTAGTCTTTCCAACTGACAAAGCGCATGCTGTTGCGAACCATATGAACAACGCACAATTGAACTTGAGTGTTTGGATAGACAGCCTCAATGGCCTCAGGGAAGCCTTTCAGACCGTCAATGCAAGCAATCAAAATATCTTCAACACCCCGGTTCTTAAGTTCGGTTAAAACCGATAGCCAGAACTTGGCTCCTTCATTTTCTGCCAGCCAAAGACCCAATAGTTCTTTGTTGCCGGATAAATTGATCCCCAACGCGACAAAGATGGCTTTGTTGACCACACGTTGATTGTCACGGACTTTGACAACGATACAGTCCATGAAAACGACCGGATAGACCGCGTCCAAGGGACGATTTTGCCACTGGATAACTTCATTGATGACTCGGCCAGTCACATTGCTAATGAGCGTGGCCGACACATCGACGTCGTAAAGTTCCTTAATGGTTTCACTAATTTCACGAGTACTCATCCCTTTGCTGTAAAGGGCGATGATTTGGTCATCGAGCACGCCCGTTCGCGTTTGTCCCTTGGGGACGATTTGCGGTTCGAAACTGCCGTCTCGATCTCTTGGAACCGAAATGGCAATCGGTCCCTTCTCGGTCTTTAACGTCTTCTTGCTTGAGCCATTTCGGCTATTGGTGCCACTATGACGCTCATATCGGTCATAGCCAAGATGAGCGTCCATTTCGCCTTGTAAAGCTTGCTCAATCAAATGCTTGCGCATCTGTTGGATGAAAGGTTCAATTTCATCACTTTTTAACTGGTCGGTTGGAATACTGGCGATTAGGTTTTTAAGCTTGTCTTAATTCATTGGTATATCCATTTACTTCACTCCTAAGAGATTAGCAAATATTGGATTTACACAAACTTATTTACAGTCTCGTGCACGTAAGTGCGCAGTAGTTCATTTCGATTTCTCTACCATAAAATTTCATATCAACAACATTATGTCATTCATTGTACTGTCATTTGTTGTACTGTCATTTGTTGTACTGTCAATATT
>DYCH01000052.1 GCA_019418235.1 Sutterella sp. | reverse complement strand
GAGCGACGGACTGTTAATCCGCAGGTCGTTGGTTCGAGCCCAACTCGGGGAGCCAAGTTTCAAATAAGATAGTTTCATCGAAAACTGTTTTATTCCCCGATAGCTCAGTCGGTAGAGCGACGGACTGTTAATCCGCAGGTCGTTGGTTCGAGCCCAACTCGGGGAGCCATTCAAAGGAGAGGTCAAAAAACCTCTCCTTTTTCTTTGTCAACAATATTTTGTGTTTTTGGGCAAAAAAACCACAAAATATTTCTAAAAATTTCCTTTTATTTTCCAAAGACTTGCGCACTGTTGCAATTTATTTTCGCTTTACCTATTGCCCTCACCGAATTTTGACTCTATTATCGCGGTGTCAATAGAACAAATTTATTTTGTTGACCACCGTGTCGGGGGAGAAAACCCTCGAAAAACGAGAGATGAACGTTTGGACGACGAGCATCTTTTTACAAACGGGTTGCAACTGTCAGACTAGCTTCGAAGCGAATATTTCGTCGAAGACAAGATCCTGAGTCCTTGGGTATAAGGCCTGTACCCTCGGTGCTAGAAAGCAGAAGCAACACTTTGGGGGAAAGGCATGAGTAATCGCTCCCAAAATAATACGGCGAATAACGAGTCCCAATTCCAACGCTCAATGCAATTGCGTCACCTCATCATGTTGAGTTTAGGTGGCGTGATCGGCAGCGGCCTCTTCTTTGGAACTGGTCACATCATCGCAAACGTTGGTGCCTTCGGTACTGTGTTGGCTTACTTAATCGGTGCATTTATGGTGTACTTGATCATGTTAAGTCTTGGTGAACTCTCTGTGGCTCACCCCGACCCTGGCTCCTTTCATCTTTATGCAACAAAATACATCTCTCCGGCAGCCGGTTATGCTGTTGCGTGGTTGTATTGGTTGAATTGGACGGTCACATTAGGGACCGCATTCACCGCTGTTGGCTTTGCCATGCAGTATTGGTTCCCGCAAGTACCGATATGGATGTGGTGCGTGATTTTCGGGTCAATCATTTTCTTCTTGAATGTGATTGATACTCGCTTTTTTGCTGAAAGTGAGTTCTTCCTCTCGATTATCAAAGTGATCACTATTCAGGTTTTCATCGTCTTGGGGGCTTGTGCCATCTTTGATGTTATTCCATTTGGCGAAACAGGTTCTCCGGGTTGGTCAAACTTGATCGGTAACGGTGATTTGTTGCCCAACGGCATAACACCACTGTTATTTACGATGGTGACGGTTTGCTTTGCCTTCTCTGGTACCGAATTGATCGGTGTGGCTGCAGGCGAAACGCATAATCCTGAACGCGTGATTCCGATTGCTGTTCGCGCCTCTTTGTTGCGCTTGGTGGTCTTCTTTGTAGGCACCGTCTTGATTGTTGCAACGTTGGTGCCGGCAGAATCTGCCACGGTTTCAAAGAGCCCGTTCATTACGGTCTTTGAGCAGTTAGGGATCCCCTATGCAGCTGACATCTTTAACTTTGTCATTATCACGGCGATTTTGTCATCGGCCAACACGGGGTTGTTTGCCTCCGGTCGTATGGTGTGGTCGTTGGGTCATGATGGCATGATGCCGGCAGGCTTAGCCAAACTCAATAAGCGAGGTGTTCCTGTTAACGCCTTGGCATTTAGTATGTTGGGTGGTTTGCTTGCTCTGGCTTCGAGCGTGATGGCTGCTGATACGGTCTTTGTGATTTTGATCTCTATCGTAGGTTTCTCTACGGTGGGTGTTTGGTTAAGCATTTGCATCGCTCACTACCGCTTCCGCCAACAATATTTGGCCAATGGTGGCGACTTGAACCAACTTAAATATAAGAGTCCCTGGTTCCCGTTCGTACCCATTGCCGGTGCTGTCATGTGCATCGTTGTGATGGTCGGTATGGGCTTTGACCCCGAACAACGTATTGCACTTTACTGTGGCATTCCGTTTACCGTTTCGTGCTTTGTCATCTATCACTTGACGCATAAGATAAAAAAAGCGGCCCGGATGACTCACGTGGTGGACGACATGCCGGGTCGTGAAGCGATTCCCTAAGCGCTTCTTAACCACAGCCGGTTTTGATTTAACCCATCCCCTCTTCGGGAAATAAACAAAACCGTTTATCAAACAAATACGGGAGAGTTCCAAAAGAGCTCTCCCGCTTGTTTTCCAATCAACCGTTTTTGTTTAAAGACCCGATCGATCTTCCAAAATATCTACACCTTTAGGCGTCTTGAATGTGAAATCCGTCTTCTTAAATTTCGGATTCTTTTTCACATTTGAAAAAGCCAAAATCGTTTGCTGACCAAAATTATCTTTGAGAATCATGCGAGTGGGCAATTGATTCTTAAAAGCGATTCTCACTTCACTAAATGGCGAATTATCATCTTTAGGGGTTGCTAGCAACCAATGCATCCCTTCGCTGTCCGGAAGCTCTTTTACCGCAAAATCTTTTGTGAAATCGTTGTTTCCGAAAAGAATCGATGCAGGCGTTGCAGGCAACGCTTGCGTGAGTGTTTTAACGGTCACCTGAGCCATCTCTACGTCATAGAGCCATAGGGTCTTGCCGTCACTCATCATCAATTCTTCGAAAGGCGCATCGTAGTGCCAACTAAAGCATCCCGGACGCAAGAATTTAAATTCCCCTTGACCGGCCCCCGATGCATCCTCTCCCTTATCCGTAATCACTTTTTGATTAAAAGTCCCGGCAGCACTTGATGTGTTTTTCAAAAAGGCCTGCAGGTCATCCATGGCCCCTGCCATAGCAGATAACGAACAACCGGCTAAGAGTAAGGACACTAAAAATTTACGCACTTAGAGCTCCAATTGATCAGGGCGAGCATTAATGGTTCGGCGACCGCTAGAGTCTGCTGCACTCACAATGCCTTCGGCTTCCAACTCATCAACGATATTGGCAGCTCGCGGATAGCCCACACCTAAACGGCGTTGCAAGAACGTCACCGAACACTTATTACTGTCGAGAATGATCTGCACGGCTTTATCAAAAAGCGCATCTCGAGCGCCACCTAGACTGCGACGACTTTCACCGCCTTCGCCTTCCTCATCCTCGTCGGTCACCAACACTTCGGTCACGTACTTAGGCTTAGCCATTTGACGCAAAGCTGAAGTAATACGCTCCAACTCACCATCGGTCACAAAAGCCCCTTGAACACGTTCCAATGATTGAAGGCTAGGCATCTTGAATAAGAAGTCACCGTTACCTAAAAGATTTTCTGCGCCCATTTGGTCCAAAATAATGCGACTATCTGAACCTGTCGCTACTTGGAAAGCAGCTCGGGACGGAATATTGGTTCTCAAAAGACCGGAAAGCACATCGGCGCTAGGGCGTTGCGTTGCCAAAATCAAGTGAATACCAGCAGCACGCGCTTTTTGAGCCAAACGAATCAAAGAGTCTTCAACACCCTTTTTATCCACCATCAACAAGTCTGCCATTTCGTCAACCACAACGACGATGTAAGGCAACTCTTCCAAGGGCATGTCTTCTTTCACATCCTTGAGATAGTGAGAGAGCATCGTCGTGCCGCTTGCGGCAAGTTCACGCACCTTTTGGTTATAGGTGTCAATGTTTCGAACCTTCAGCAAATGCGCCAAATGGTAGCGACGATCCATTTCTTTGACGCACCATTGAAGACTGTGTTTAGCCAAATTCATTTGATCAACCACCGGACACAATAAGTGCGGAATATCCTCATACCAAGAAAATTCCACTTTCTTCGGGTCAATCAAAATCAATCGCAACTTCGAGGGTTCAAAGCGGTACAAAAGCGACAAAATCATGCTATTGACGCCCACGGATTTACCAGAACCCGTGGTACCCGCCACAAGTAAATGAGGCATTTTCGCCAAATCTTGGACAAACGGTTCACCCGTGATGCACTTACCCAAACACAAAGGCAGTGCACCTTTAAAACGAGCAAAGTCTTGAGAACCTAAAAGTTCAGAAAGTTTCACAATCTGACGTTTCGGATTTGGTACTTCAAGTCCCATGTAAGGGGTATTGGGAACCGTTTCCAAAACACGCACGGATTGAACACTCAAAACTCGCGCCAAGTCGTTTTCTAGATTTTTAATCGCAGAGCTCTTAACACCTTCGGCCGGTTCAATTTCGTAGCGCGTCACGACCGGCCCCGGATTGGCCGCTCTTACGGTGACTTTCACTCCGTAACTAGCGAGCTTACTTTCAATCAAGTTACTCATGATGCTAAGCGAGGTCTTGTCAATCGAAGGCTCTGAGTTAACGGCCGGATCAAAAAGTCGCAAATCCGGACGAATCGGCGTAACCGAGTTTTCAAAAAGGCTTTCTTGTTGCGATTGCAAAGCAACCGTACTTTGTTCAACCTTAGCCTGTGGCTTAATATCAATCGCAAGGCCGGGTTGATCGTCTTCGTTATCTTCAACCTTGTCTTCTTTCTTAAAAAACGGTAACGAAGACGTTATGGCTTCTTTCTTCTTTTCCGGTTCATTGAAATCGGCTTTAACGATTTCTTCTCGACGATTATCTCGCTTGTAGAGGCGTTCCACACGAGCTCCCAATCCTTCGAAAACATTGAGCCAAGAAAATTCAAAGAAAATCGCCATACCCCAGGCGCCCAAAACAAGCATGATTAACGTCGCACCGATCGCTCCCATGTAAGGAACTACGTTTGTCACCAAAGCTTGACCTAAGATGCCACCAGCTTCGCCCGGCAAACGCTCTGCATAAGGATACAAACGCAACGCTTCTAGCGTTGTGCTAGCACATAAAAGTAATACCAAACCCATTAGGTGATAGAGGCGACCAAAAGGTGTTTTCACATAGCGACTGGATGCATAACGCCATGCCACCATTGCTCCAACCCCGATGAGCCAATAGGCGCTCCACCCAAAAACAAAAAGTGAAATGTCAGAGAGATAAGCACCAAAACCACCGACAAAGTTTTTGGCATCTACTAAAGGTGCGGCATGCGTAAAAGATGGGTCTGCCGGAGAATAAGAAACGAGCGATAGCAAATATAAAACGGTGAAAACGGCAAAAAACACCCCCATAAAAGGCGCAAGTTGAATCTTTGCCTTTTCTTTAGGAGTTTGAGGTGCCTCTAAATAAGCATTCTTAAGAACCAGTTCGTTTCCTGGCGTCACCAACTGACCTTCATTGACAGAACGTTTGCGTTTGGTAGGTGGTTTCAGCAGGTTTTTTGAGGCTTTTTCTTTATTGAGGGCCGGCTTTTTCATTCAAAAAATCAATTCTTACATTCAATTTCTAGAAACATTAATTGTACTTTTTTGTATCGCTAATAGGGCCTATAAACACCCAAATTTGCAAGCATTTTTCAGCTCGTTACTTTTTTTATATTTTCGGCTAATTCTTTTAGGCTAAATTCTTTCGCTTTGAAGTTAAAATGCAAGAGTTAATTAATGAGAGAAACAAAGGATTTTTTATGTCCACTACGAAACATGCCAAAGTGATTGTCTTGGGTTCTGGGCCTGCAGGTTATACCGCCGCTCTTTATGCTGCGAGAGCCAATTTAGAACCGCTCTTGATCACCGGAATGGAGCAAGGTGGTCAGTTGATGACCACAACTGAAATCGACAACTGGCCGGCCGACGTCAATGGCGTACAAGGGCCTGAACTCATGCAACGATTCTTGGATCATGCCAGCCGTTTCGGTACCCAAATTGAATTTGACATGGTGACGGAAGCTTACTTGAAAGAAAAGCCGATTCGTTTGGTTTCTGACCTTGGTAACACCTATACCTGCGATGCTCTCATCATTGCAACGGGAGCCTCTGCCAAGTATTTGGGTCTTGAATCCGAACAACGCTACAAAGGACGTGGCGTTTCTGCTTGCGCAACCTGTGACGGCTTTTTCTATCGTAAAAAGGTGGTTGCTGTTGTCGGGGGCGGTAATGCAGCCTTGGAAGAAGCGCTTTACTTGTCCAATATCGCCAGCAAAGTTCACCTCATTCACCGACGTGATCGCTTTAAAGCCGAACCGATTATGGTTAAGAAATTAATGGCTGCCGTTGAAGAAGGTCGCATTGAATTGCACCTTTTCCGCGAAGTGAAAGAAGTCTTAGGCGATGACCAAGGGGTTACTGGACTTGCCCTCAAGGCAACAGATGGTGCTGCGGATGAATCCTTGACGCTTGATGGTGTTTTCATTGCGATCGGCCATTCACCCAACACCAAGATTTTCGCCGATCAATTGGAGCTTGATAACGGCTATATCGTTACCCAAGGAACGCGTTCTCACACGGCAACGGCGACCAACATTGAAGGCGTCTTTGCTGCCGGTGACTGCCAAGACCAAACCTACCGTCAAGCCATCACTTCTGCTGCCACGGGTTGCATGGCCGCACTTGACGCACAACGTTACTTAGAAAGCCAAGAGTAAAAATGAGAAGTAAAGGTTTTGAGGCATTAAAGGGCATTAAAGCCCGTGCCTTTGAAGAAACAAAAGCACGTGAAGAGTCGGCTGAAGAGTTAGCGGCTCGTCGCGAGCAAGAAAAGCTCAACAAAAAAGAATTTGATGCTGAAATGCATCGTCTTGGCATGATCAAAACCGAAAAGCAAGACGATGCCGCTGATCTGTTTTCTAAAGAAATGCAACGCTTAGGTGTCACAGAGCTTGATCAATCCAATAAAAAACACCCGGCCGCGCGCGTTAAAACACGCAAACCCATAACGCCTGCGACTCGCGCTCACGTTGAGATGAAGCTGTCTGATAACTATGACGCAACGTCCATGGACGACTGGGCCGATCGTGATTATGTCGCCATAGGTTGCGGGGTTGACTTAGCCAGCAAACTCAAACGTGGTTTGTGGCCCGTTGGTGCACATTTAGATTTACACGGCTACACAATTGAAGAGGCCCGTTCGGCTTTGACGACGTTTATTATCGCCGCCCGTCAAGAGGGTATTCGTTGTGTTCGTGTTGTACACGGTAAAGGCATGAACAGTGACGAAGGTCCCGTTTTAAAAATGATGGTACGTCGTTGGCTTCGCCAAATGAATGAAGTGCAAGCCTTTATCCAAGCCTTACCCGGTGAGGGTGGCTCTGGTGCTGTTCGTGTTTTATTAACGAAAAAGATTAATTAATGGGGAGATATTTATGGATATCTTGGAATTAATGCAAACTCGCTATACGACCAAGCATTTTGATCAAGGGCGTCACGTGTCTGCCAAAGACATGGAAAAACTTTTAGAGGTTCTTCGCTTGTGTCCTTCTTCCGTTAATTCACAGCCGTGGCACTTTTATGTTGTTACGACACCTGAAGGTCGCGAAAGAATCCGCCCTGCCATTAAGGACTTCAACGTCAATCGTTTGACGGCCTCCGACTTTATCTTTTTTGCTGTACCGGCCACAACAAGCCTGCCTTATTGGGAAGCGCTTTATGAAAAAGAAAAAGCAGATGGGCGTTACAAAACGTGGACTTCTGACGAGCGCCCCGATGCTCTGCGCATGGAGTACGCCAAAATGTATGAAGCCGATCCTCAAGAATGGTTTAACTTCGCCAGTAACCAAGCCTATTTGGCTGCCGGCTGTTTGACCGTTGCTGCGGCTGAAATGGGGATTGATTCCACGCTCTTGGGTGGTATTGATTTTGATATGCTCGATGACCTTTTAGGCATCAAAGCCAAAAACCACCGTACGATCTTAGGTATTGCGTTGGGCTATCGTGCAAGCAAAGACTCCAATGCCTCTCGACCGAAATCTCGTTGGGAAAAAGAGGATATCATCCACTACATTCCTTAATAGAACAATGGGCGCTAAAAGCGCCCATTTTTCGTTAAAAGAGGCAATTAGCCTCTCTTTTTTCGTTAAAACATCTGTTGACGCGTTTTGGCAGAAAGTTCTTTCACATTAATCGCCCAAATACCCATCTTCTCCACAAGTTCTTCCGGGAATTCCCATGTTAATTCTCCATCGTCGCCTGCGTAGTGATGCATGATTTGTTCCAAAGCATGAATACGCTTGTCACCTTCGAGCTTTTGCATCGTACCACTTCCAATTACAGAGAAATAGTTTTGACCGGACTTCGAGACCGGATCATCAATCACCATGGTGGCACCGAGCTCAGCAATCACGAAACTCACTTCAGGATTTTTCGCAATCAAATCGGCCTTATGACCATCGGCGGCACCATGGAAATAAAGAATTAAGCCATCGTCGGAAACTTCAAAGCCATAGCTCAAAGGAACGGCATACGGGTGCGGTTCGTCATTAAAAGC
Organism: Sutterella sp.; assembly: GCA_019418235.1. Lineage (GTDB taxonomy): Bacteria > Pseudomonadota > Gammaproteobacteria > Burkholderiales > Burkholderiaceae_F > Aphodousia. Next base: position 25,828 of record DYCH01000052.1, on the reverse strand, counting down.
AACCACAACAGAACGGGCGCGTTGCAAGAACGCTTTGATTAAAACGGGATCGTCCACGGCTCGATCTTGACGACGCATCTCCGTATGAATCGTTGTCGGCATTTGACTCATTATTATTCTCCTTTAATGTCCTAAAACTTGAGCTTTCAATTCTGCCAAGCGATCACGTACCGCCGCGGCTTTTTCAAAGTCCAAATTCTTGGCAAATTCAAACATTTGTTTTTCCAATTTCTTAATTTCTGCAGAAAGGTCTTTTTCACTCATGGAGCCGACTGTTTCTGTTAAGTGAGACACGGAAGCATTATCCGAACGATAAACACCATCAATGATGTCTTTGACTTCCTTTTTCACGCTCTTTGGCGTAATACCGTGCTCTAAGTTATAAGCCTTTTGTTTCGCACGACGACGCTCCGTTTCATCAATGGCTCGCTTCATCGAGTCCGTCATCTTATCTGCATACAAAATCGCCGTCCCCGCCACGTTTCGGGCTGCTCGGCCAATAGTTTGGATGAGCGATCGTTCGCTACGCAAAAAGCCCTCTTTATCTGCGTCCAAAATGGCTACTAATGACACTTCTGGAATATCCAGACCTTCTCGCAAAAGGTTAATCCCAACCAAAACGTCAAAAAGACCGGCTCGCAAATCTCGAATGATTTCGACGCGTTCCACCGTGTCAATGTCTGAGTGCAAATAGCGTACTTTGACGCCATTTTCATTTAAGAAGTCTGTGAGGTCTTCGGCCATGCGTTTGGTTAACGTTGTCACCAACACGCGATCGCCCTTAGCAACACGCTCATTAATCTCGCTTAAGACATCGTCAACTTGGGTGGTCGCCGGTCGAACAATCACTTCCGGATCCACCAAGCCCGTGGGGCGCACCACTTGTTCAACAATTTGGGAAGAATGCTCTAACTCGTAATTTGCAGGCGTAGCCGATACAAAAACGCCACGACGCATCTTTCGTTCAAATTCATCGAAACGCAAGGGGCGGTTATCCAAAGCAGAGGGCAGGCGGAACCCATAAAGCACTAATGTTTCTTTACGCGAACGGTCACCACGATACATCCCGCCCAACTGCCCCATCATGACGTGACTTTCATCAAAAAACATGAGGCAATCTTTAGGCAAGTAGTCAATTAAGCAAGGGGGCGCTTCACCGGGAGCCAATCCCGTTAAGTGACGGGAATAGTTTTCAATGCCCTTGCAAAAGCCCACTTGATCAAGCATTTCTAAGTCAAAGAGCGTTCGTTGCTCCAAGCGCTGTGCTTCAACAAGTTTATTTTCTGCCAAGAATTCTCGTTTCCGATCTCGCAATTCCGCTTTAATCGTTTCAATGGCTCGAACGATTTCATCGCGAGGTGTCACATAGTGGCTGGCAGGATAAATCACAAAGCGCGGCACTTTTTGAACGATGACACCCGTTAATGGGTCAAACAAACAGATGCTTTCCAACTCATCATCAAAGAGCTCAAAACGCACGGCCATTTCAGCGTGTTCAGCAGGGAAAACATCAATCGTGTCACCGCGAACTCGGAACGTCCCTCGAGAGAAGTCCATTTCGCTACGCTTGTATTGCATCTTCACAAGTTGAGAGATGAAGTCAGACCGGCTCTTAGTATCGCCCGTGCGCATAATCAAACGCATTTGCGTGTAGCTTTCAGGCTTACCGATACCGTAAATGGCAGATACCGTTGCAACAATGATGGTATCTCGACGCTCCAAAACGCTCTTTGTGGCCGACAATCGCATCTGTTCAATATGTTCATTAATGGCTGAATCTTTTTCAATAAAAAGATCTCGACTCGGCACATAAGCTTCTGGCTGATAGTAGTCGTAGTAAGAGACGAAATACTCCACGGCGTTATTTGGGAAAAACTCACGCATTTCTGCATACAACTGCGCGGCCAATGTTTTATTGGGAGCCATGATGATGGCGGGCACGCCTTGTCGAGCAATGACGTTAGCCATCGTAAAAGTTTTACCCGACCCCGTTACCCCTAAAAGCGTTTGAAACGTCAAACCGTCATCGAGACCCGCATTGAGTTCTTCAATCGCAGTGGGTTGATCACCCGAGGGTTCATAAGGCGCATGCAATTCAAAGGGTGAATTGGGAAATTTTTTGATGATTTCGCTCACGGAATCTCACTACTAAAAAATTTTTGCAACTTTTAATCTTAACGCAAGTTTGTCCCAATGAAAAAATCCAAAAAGACTTTTCTTAGCTTTTAATGATCACTAGTAATCGGTAGAATGGCAGGATTATTAATTAACTTTTTGAATTAAACACTTATGGCACGAAATTGGGATACCCGAAACGACGAACTCGATGATGAAGATGACGATTTTTACGATCGCCCGAGTAAGTCTCAAATCAAGCGCGAATTACAAGCTTTGCAAGATCTTGGCAAAGAAATGACAGGTTTAGCCCCTGAAACGCTCAACCGCATTCCGTTGCCTGAAGACGTTCGCGAAGCCATCGATGAGTACAAGAAAATGCGCTCTTTTGGTGCTCAACGCCGTCAGTTGCAATTGATTGGCAAGAAGATGAGCACGCTTGACTACGAAAAGGTTCGCACATCGATTGATTTAGCTACAGGCGAAAGTAAAGCCGCTGTTGCCGCTCACCATAAAGCCGAACGCATGCGTGACCGTTTAATCGCAGATGACGGCTATTTAACCGATTTTATCGGAGAATTCCCTGACGTTGACGTACAAAACATTCGTCGACTCATTCGTGGTGCTCGCAAAGAAGCAGAAACGAACAAGCCTCCCAAGAGCGCTCGTGAGCTCTATCGCTTCATCCATCCGATGGTCAGCCCCAAAGTTGACTCTTTGGAAAAAGTCGAAGAAACTGACGAGGAATAAACCGTGAAACCCATCATCGTTACCTTAACGCAAGGCTTAGGCCAATCGCTCTACGATGGTCTCAATGACATTGGCGAGCTTTATTACTGGAATGAATTATCCGATGCGCAAAAAAGTGAGATCGGTCCAAAGACCGAAATTCTCTCCATTGCTCCCATGGTAACGGTGGATGAGACAGTTCTCGGTCACTTCCCGAATCTCAAATACATCGCCAGTTGGGGTGTCGGGTTTGATCGTTCAGATATGGCCGCTATTGCTAAACGAGGCATTATCTTTACCAATACCCCCAATGCCAATTTCAATGACGTTGCTGATTTGACGATTGGTCTCATGGTGGGATTGGCTCGTCACATTCCGCAAGTTCATCAAGGGCTCTTAGAAACGAAAAACATTCAATGGCCTAAACGCCCGGCTTTTCGTGTAGCAGGTAAGAAAATTGGGATTGCGGGCTTTGGTCATATCGGTAAGGAACTTGCCTGTCGTGCACAAGGTTTCCGCATGCAAGTGGGCTATCTCGATCGTCGTCAAGCCAGTGAAGAGTTCACTCGTTTTGATTCCGTTGAAACGCTTGCTGAGTGGGCAGACTTTCTTGTCATGGCGCTTCCCGCCAATGAGCAAACCTTCCACATCGTTAATGCTAACGTTTTGGAAAAATTAGGACCCAATGGATTCTTGATCAATATCGGTCGCGGCGCATTAGTCGATACCGAAGCTTTAGTACAAGCATTAGAAAATCACACCATTGCAGGTGCCGGCCTTGATGTCTACGAGAATGAACCCAACATCGATCCTCGTTTGACGCAATTCGAAAATGTTGTCTTAACCCCGCACATCGGTGGGGCTACGCAAGAAGCGCGCGAAGATGCTGCGCAAGAAAAATTGCGCAACATCCGTGCTTACCTTTCCGGTGGCGAATTAGTCGGACGAATCCTTTAGTCGCTCGCGGGCTGAATTCAAGCCCGCCATCACTTGTTCTTTAAGCAACTTAGAGAAAGACTCCGTTTGCGATAAAGAGCTCGGAAGCATCTTTTCTTTCACTTTTGGATCTGCAATGGCCATCAGAAAAACCGGCGCCATTGAAGCCACGAATACCGCCTCAACCCTTTGATCTTCGTAATTCTCAATCCCTAAGTAGTTAGCAAAAAAAGTTTTTAAATGCGTAATGCGCTCTTTCCCATAAAGCATAATAAGATTGTAGAACTGAGGCGAAGGAGCAACCACTTCTCTAACCCAAACCCGAATCGGCCAGTTCTCTTCTTGCAATACTCGCTGAATCAACGAACTAAAATAAAAGTCCAAGGCTGCTTCAGACGACTCATATTGAACCATCTCAATTTCCAGCTCTTGGCTGAAAATCGTTTGAGGAATTTTCCCCAAAACCGCTTGATAAAGTGAGTCTCGCCCACCAAACCAATAATTGATGCTAGCGGCATTGGTACCGGCATTTTGACACACGTCTCGCGCCGTCACTGCGCTCCAGCCTTTTTCAGCTACCAATTTCCCCGCCTCTTCAATCAGGCGTTCTCGGGTTTTTTCCCCGTCATTTCTTAACTTTGAAGTCGCTTTTCTCACCATTATCTCCCAGTGTTTTACAACCGTTTCTTGAAGAAATAGTAGGCCAAAGGTAATGTCACCAATGACATTAAAATGACAGGCCACAATCCAACTATCACTTCAGTAAATCCAATACCAATCAGATATACACGTCGTATTGTTGTTAACGCAAATCGCAAAGGATCTGCATAAGTTAAAAGTTGAAGCCACTCTGGCATATTCTGTACAGGGGCAAAAAGACCCGACAACAACACCATCGGCACCATAAACACAAAAACCAAAAGTAACCCCTGTTGCATGGTTTCACTATAGGCAGAAATCGCTAATCCAAGCCCCACAATCGCAGTCATAAAGATTAATAATGCAAAGTACAAAACCCAAACGCTTCCTGCCATGGGAATATCAAACCACCAAAGATCCACCAAAAAAATTAGGGTGCCTTGGAAAAGGCCAATTGCCATCGGAATGTAAGCTTTAGCGAGCAACAAATCAATGGTGCGATAAGGTGACACCAATAATTGTTCAAACGTTCCCTGCTCTCGTTCACGCGCAACGCTTAAGGCTGAAAGAATGAGCACTTGCAACATTGAAAGCATCGCAATTAACCCCGGCATGATGAACCACTGCGTAATGCTGTTTGGGTTATATAAAAGCCTCGGAGTCAAAAATGACTCTACCCCCAATGCTCGTGCATTAAAGGCCTCTGCGATAACGCCTAAATAGCCCGCGGCCAATTGAGCTGTTGTCGAATTTCGACCATCAATAATGACCTGAATCGTGGCCGTTTTTTTCTCATACACGGTATCGGCGAAATTTGCTGGAATCACCACCACTAAAAGTGCATTGGCCTCATCAACAGCTTGTGGAACCTGAGCAAGACTATGATAAGTTCCCACACGCTCAAAAATTCTATTGTGGTCAATTGCTTGAATAAACTGCGTTGATAGTGCACTTTTAGACAGATCACACAGGGCATAAGGAACGCGATCCAAATTAAAGCTTGCGATGTAGCCAAACAAAATAATGTACAAAACCAAAGGGCCTATCAAAATCATTCGACTCGTTTTTTCTTTAACTGTCGCTAAAAGTTCCTTGTGGGCTAAGGCTCGGAAGCGTTGAAGTCGTTCAGTCATTTTCTCACCCGCTTCTGATTGAGTTTTACTGACACTGCCAATGTCAATACAGCAAAGAAAGTCAAAATGATTAAGTCCTTAATCATCAAGGAGGTCATTCCCCCCGTTAAGAAACCGACTTTGAGTAATTCCAAGTAATACACCGGAGGCAGTAAATGAGCCAAAGTATCAGCCCATGCCGGTGCACTGCGTAAATCAAAAATGAAACCCGATAAGAGTAAGGCCGGAAGAAAACTTGCCAATAACGTGATTTGAGAAGACAAAAATTGCGAACGCGTAATGGCAGAAATCATCAACCCCAACCCTAAGCAGAAGAAAAGGTAAATGATTGACGAAAGCGTAATTAATGCCAAACTGCCTCGAACGGGAATTTCATAAATAAAAATTGCCGAAAGCAAACAAAGTAACCACCCAACCATCGCCAAGAGAAAGTAAGGAATGGTCTTTGAAGCAATCAAAGCTATGGCGCTCACGGGCGTTGCGAGCAATGCTTCCATCGTTCCTCGTTCCCACTCTCTGGCAATCACAAGTCCCGTTAACATCGCCCCCGTCATCGTCAAAATAATGACCATCAACCCCGGCACTAAATACCAGCGACTTTCCGCTCCTTCATTAAACCAAATACGAGGCACAATCTGGACACCGGGCATCGTTACGCCTTGAGCGGCACTGGCACTTGCCATCGTTTGCATCACCACATTCGTAACCATCGTGGCGCGAGGTGCGTCCAACCCATCAATAATCAATTGCACCTTTTGATTGGAATCAAAGATGACCATGGCTTCAATATCAAAGCTCTTTAGCGCTTCAAAAGCTCTCGTTCTTGAAGGGAAAACCGATACGTGATCAAAAGTGGCGTTCGCTCTAAAGGCTTGTGTATAAAGCGTGGTGGTCTGTGAAGATTGTTCTTTCACAATCCCTAATCGAATATTTTGAACGTCAAAACTTAAGCCAAAACCAAAAAGGAAAATCAAAATAACGGGTAAAACAATACCCAACAAAATGGCACTCTTATCTCGGATAATTTGGCGCATCTCTTTGATGCAGAGCGCTCGAACGTGGGTTAAAAATTCACTCATTTTTCGCCCTCCGTTCTAAATTGCTTAACAACCCGAATAAACGCTTCATCCATGGTGGAAGAGTTTTGTCGAATCTCTTCAGGTGTCCCTAATATCAAAGCTTCTCCACGATCCTGAATAAGCATACGGTCACAATACTGTGCTTCTTCCATAAAGTGCGTTGTCACAATGATGGTGGTGCCTGCTTGTGACAATGCCGTCATCCAACGCCAAAATTGACGTCGTGTCGGCACATCAGCGCCACTGGTGGGTTCGTCCAAAAATAAAATCTTCGGTTTATGCAATAGAGCAACCGCCATGGCTAAACGCTGTTTAACGCCCCCTGGCAATGTTTTCGATTGATGATCCTGAAACTCCCCTAATTGAAATTCTTCAATTAATAACTCAATGCGACGCTTGGCTACTTCGCCAAATAATCCGTAAGCATTGGCAAAGAAATTCATATTTTCACTAACACTTAAATCCCCGTAGAGAGCAAATTTTTGAGACATGTAGCCCAAATTGGATTTCACGTGCTCCAATGCTTCTTTAACATCAAGACCATCAATACTAAGTTCCCCATCAGAGACCGTTAACAGTCCGCAGAGCATTTTAAAAGTTGTCGTTTTCCCAGCACCGTTAGGTCCCAAAAGACCAAAGATTTCTCCTCGATAAACATCAAAAGAAGTTTTCTTTACTGCTTCAAAATTTCCGAAACGTCGCACTAGATTTCGAGCAGTAATGAGTGCTTCTTTGCGATTTTTTGCACTCTCTTGGGTTTGTTCATTAATAATGGAATAGGTTTGCCGAGGCTCGTTTTGATAACGCTCCACCAAGTAGCCATCCTCCAGTCGAGGTTCAGTCGAATGATAGGTATGATTTCCAATTTGCGACACAAAATCCTCTATATCGCAACTGGGTTTTAAAAGCATCCGAACAAAGCCCGCTTGCGGTACAGCATCTAATACCCACTCATCATTGTCGAGCAGTAATGCTTGTAAATCTCGACTACGCTCATCTTTCTCGGGTTCAACAAAAAACGTTAAACCTTGGGCTTTTTGAGCGATATTGTCCGGCGTATCCATCAACACCAAGTGGCCATTTTCAAGCACAATCACTTCATCACAAAGAGAGGCTTCGTCCATGTAGGTGGTTGCCACCACAATGGTCATGGATTCTTGCCGGACATTTCTTTCCAAAATGCGCCACAACTCTTGACGTGACAACGGATCAACACCCACACTCGGTTCATCCAAGAGAAGGAGTTTGGGGTGATTTAAAAGCGCACAGGCAAGCCCCAACTTTTGCTTCATACCGCCCGAAAGACGACCGGCTAAACGTTCGGTGAACGCTGTCAAGTCCGTCATTTCTAAGAGTTCTTTAAAACGACTCTCTCTCTCAGAAGCATCTAAATTGAATAAATCTGCGTAAAGCGAAAGGTTTTCGAGAACGCTTAAATCCTGATAAAGGCCAAACTTTTGAGGCATATAGCCACACAAGCTCTGCAACTTAGAAAGATTGTCATAGAGGCTTTCGCCAAAAACCTTAACGGTTCCTTCCTGTGGTTTTAAAAGACCCGCTAACGTTCGCATCAACGTTGTTTTACCAGCACCATCCGCGCCTACTAAAGCAACAAGCTGTCCTTCCTTAACATTTAAGGACAACGCTGAAAGTAAAGGTTCTTTAACCTCTTTTTCAGTTCGTGTGACTGAATTGACTTCTAAGGCGTAGCGGGTCATGTCTGATCCTTACTGCAACTGTGCCGTCACAGGCATCCCCAACCGCAACAAACCATTGGGATCAGAAACCGTTAAACGCACTTCATAGACCAAATGCGTACGAATCGCTTCGGTTTGAACGGTTTTTGGTGTGAATTCTGCAACGGTTGAAATGAACCCCACCGTAGCATCAAAAACTTGATCAGGATAGCTGTCCACGGTGAGTTTCACCGATTGCCCCATTGCGATTTTCCCCAAATTTACTTCATCAATATAAACGCGAGCCCAAAGAGGATTCATCAAAGCCAGTTCAACAATAGGTGCATTGGCGCTAACCATGTCGCCGGGCTCCTTCATACGGGAACGAATCACGCCTTCGCCGGGGGCGCGAAGCGTGCAATTTTCAAGTGCTCGCTTAGCGTCGGCCAATACGGTTTGAGCCTGTTGCACACGGGCTTTTGCAACATCGATTTCTTCTTCTCGAGTACCGGCTAAAACCAAATCTAATGTCTTTTGTGCTTCTTGCAAAAGAGCCTGATCAACCTTCATTTGAGAGCACGCCTGATCACGACGCATAACACTTGTTGCTGCTCCCATTTTCTTTTCACGATTGCAAGTTCGTGTTGAGAGCGCCAATTGAGATTGCACGGCATTGACCTTAGCACGTGCCACTTCCACCTCTTGCGGTCTTGGACCTGCGCTCAAAAGCGTTAACTGCGCTTGAGCGGTATCCAAAGCTGATTGTGCGTTGTTATAGGCAATCAGATAACGTCGGTCGTCCAAACGAGCAATGATGTCCTTAGGGGCTACTTCGCTGCCTTCCTCTACCATCATTTCCTTTAAACGTCCCGACTCTTCAAATGCCAAACTGACGGTACGCATGTCTATCGCACCGTAAAGTTTTAGGCCATCATCGGTGTTCATGTACTTGTAACCACCCCAACCCGCAACGGCCAGCACGGCAACAACACCTAAACCAATTAAGCGCTTTTTCTTTGTGTTCATAGCGGTCTCAATTAAATTCAAATTTCAATTTAAATTCTATTCTCTTTTCTGATCATTGAAAAGAAAAACCTCTCAACCGAGAAAATCCCAGTGAGAGGTTTGAGTTAGCACTTAAAAGCGAAAGCGATTAGCCAACCAAGCGCTTAGCAACATCAACCGTAATGTTCACACCGTTGATCAAATACTTCGGATCAAAGTGCATATCGGCATTGTGCAAGCCCGGCGTGGCACCAACACCGACACCAAAGTAAGCAGCCTTAATGGAGGGCTTAGCCATCTTGAAGAAGTGGAAGTCTTCACCGCCACCGCCACAGTCCTTTGCCACTGCATCGGCGCCACAGACATTGACAATAGCTTCGCGAACCATTTCCTTGAAGTCTTCATCGTATTCAGCGGCCGGGCAGTTACCACCCTCAATGATTTCGGCCTTAGCACCGAAAGCTTCAGCGGTGTTCTTCACGATACGAGCAAAACGTTCGTTAAAGTCTGCCATCAAGGGGTTCGTACCGGCACGGCAGTCAAACGTCAAGCGAGCCTTGCCCGGAATAGAGTTAGAAGCACCTGCATCAGCGTGCAATTGCGTGCACTTAGCAGACCAAACATCAGCCGGGTTAAACCATTGAGCTTGGACATTTTGAATGATGGCACATGCCACATCAATGGTGTTGACACCCAAATGCGGACGAGCAGCGTGAGCGCTACGACCTTCGATTTCAACAAACATCGTGTGAGAGGCAGAGTGCATCACGCCCGGACAAACCTTACCTGCTTCAACGTCTTGAATCGGACGAATATGGCTACTTAAAGCATAGTCCACATCTTCCAAAACACCAGCATCAATCATGGCCAAAGCGCCACTGATTGCTTCTTCAGCCGGCTGGAACAAAAGCTTCAACGTACCCTTCTTGACTTGATCCTTCATGCGGCTTGCAACGGCCAAAAGCATGGCGGTGTGAGAGTCGTGGCCACAAGCGTGAATAGCGCAGGGCTTACCATCGATCGTAAAGGGAAGAGCGTCCATATCGGCGCGCAACATCACAACGGGCCCCGGTTCAGAACCGCGGATAATCCCCATCACACCAGTCGTACCACCCAATTGCGTTTGCGTTTCGATACCGAGATCTTGCAACGTCTTGGCGACATAAGCAGCGGTTTTCACTTCTTGCATAGCCAATTCGGGAATTTGGTGCAAATCTTCCCAAAGTGCAACCGGATCTAAATACTGAGTCATTGTAGTCTCCTAAGAAAAAATGACGATGTTGTTTCATCTAACTAAGAAACGATATCACAAGGTACTTTGTTTCGGTAGTTACACAATAAGGGGGAATTGCTTAGAACGAAAAAAAAACATCCCGAAATTCGAAAATCTCGGGATGCTTTGATAAAGCCTAGATTAAGGATTAGGCAGCGGGCGTTTCAGCCGGAGCTTCCTCAGACTTAGCTTCTTCGAGCAAAGCCTTCATGGACAAACGAACACGACCCTTTTCGTCAGCTTCGATCACCTTAACGCGAACCGTTTGACCTTCCTTCAAGTAGTCGGAAACAGCGTTCACACGTTCATTGGCGATTTGGCTGATGTGCAACAAACCGTCCTTACCCGGCAATAATTGAACGATGGCACCGAAGTCTAACAAACGGGTCACCGTACCTTCGTAGATTTGGCCCTTTTCGATTTCAGCAACGATATCGCTGATACGCTTTTGAGCAGCAAGACCGGCTTGCGGATCCACGGAGGCGATCGTCACAGAACCATCGTCTTCGATATTGATCGTTGCGCCCGTTTCTTCCGTGATACCACGAATCACAGCACCACCCTTACCGATCACATCACGGATCTTTTCCGGGTTGATCTTCATCGTGATCATACGCGGAGCAAAGCGAGACAATTCCTTAGCACCGCCGGCGGCTTGCGTACGCATTTCGTTCAAAATGTGTTGACGACCGTCATGAGCTTGAGCCAAGGCCACTTGCATGATTTCCTTGTTGATACCTTCAATCTTGATATCCATTTGCAAGGCCGTCACGCCGTTTTCCGTACCGGCAACCTTAAAGTCCATATCACCCAAGTGGTCTTCGTCACCCAAGATGTCCGTCAAGACAGCAAACTTATTGCCTTCCTTGATCAAGCCCATGGCCACGCCGGCAACGTAATCCTTAACAGGGACACCGGCGTCCATCAAAGACAAGCAACCGCCGCAGACGCTCGCCATAGAGGAAGAGCCGTTGGATTCACAGATTTCGCTCACAACGCGAATACTGTATTGGAAATCTTCTTCAGAGGGCAACACAGCCAACAAAGCACGCTTGGCCAAACGACCGTGACCGATTTCACGACGCTTCGGGCTACCGACACGACCCGTTTCACCCGTGGCAAACGGAGGCATGTTGTAGTGCAACATAAAGCGTTCACGCGTTTCGCCCAAGAGACCATCGATCACTTGTTCGTCTTGCTTGGTACCCAAGGTCGTCACAACGAGAGCTTGCGTTTCACCACGCGTAAAGAGAGCAGAACCGTGCGTGCGCGGCAACACACCTTGACGGATTTCGATCGGACGAACCGTCTTCGTGTCACGACCGTCGATACGCGGTTCGCCATTCAAGATGTTAGAGCGAACGAGCGTGGCTTCCATTTCAAAGAGGATACCAGCGACTTCGTTTGCATCCGGAGCTTCCGTACCGGCAGCTTCAGCGTCTTTGGCCAAAGCTTCGTCAACCATGGCATAGATTTCACGCAACTTTTCCGTACGAGCTTGCTTGCTACGAATACCGTAGGCAACCTTCAATTCGGCTTGAGCCAATTCAGCGATACGAGCAATCAAAGCTTCGTTCTTCGGAGCGGGTTCCCAATCCCAAGCAGGCTTACCAGCTTCTTCAACCAATTCGTTGATAGCGTTGATAGCCACTTGTTGTTGTTCATGACCGAACATCACTGCATTGAGCATGACGTCTTCGGGCAAGCAATCGGCTTCAGATTCAACCATCAACACAGCACGTTCCGTACCGGAGACAACCAAGTCCAAACGGCTCTTGGGCATTTCAGAGAGCTTCGGGTTAGCAACGAATTCTCCGTCAATGTAACCAACGCGGCAAGCGCCGATCGGGCCATTAAACGGAATACCGGAGATAGCCAAAGCGGCAGAAGCACCGATCATAGAGGGGATATCCGGATCCACTTCAGGATCAACAGACATCACGTGAACGATCACTTGAACTTCATTGAAGAAACCTTCCGGGAAGAGCGGACGGATCGGACGGTCAATCAAACGAGACGTCAACGTTTCCTTTTCAGAAGGACGGCCTTCGCGCTTGAAGAAACCGCCAGGGATCTTACCGGCAGAGTACGTCTTTTCGATGTAGTCAACCGTTAACGGGAAGAAGTCTTGACCAGGCTTGGCTTCCTTCTTGGCAACAACCGTAGCCAAAACAACCGTTTCGCCCATTTGGCACATCACAGCACCGGTGGCTTGACGAGCGATTTCACCCGTCGTCAACGTCACGTCATGTGCGCCAAAGCGGAAGGACTTACTAACTTTATTAAACATCGTCATGATGAGTCTTTTCCTTATAAAGAGTTAGATTCTAAGAGACGGTGTTTCCGATACGCTGCGGTGGGAAGGCTCTTAATCAAAAGCGTTCTCATCGCAACGCACAAACCGAAAACCAACAAAAATCCGTCTCTGGGTTAATTTCTAAAAAAAGACGACCTGCTAGAGGTCGCCTTTTCGCTGTTTTGATTACTTACGCAAGTTCAAAGCAGAGATCAACTTACGGTAAGCGTCAACGTCCGTACGCTTCAAGTAGTCGAGCAACTTACGACGACGAGAAACCATCTTCAACAAACCGCGACGGGAGTGGTGATCCTTGGCGTGTTCCTTGAAGTGCGGCGTCAATTCATTGATACGAGCCGTCAACAAAGCGACTTGCACTTCGGGAGAACCCGTGTCACCGGCCTTACGTTGATATTGAGCGACGATTTCGGACTTTTTGATATCTTGAACAGACATGTTATTTAACCTTTAAAAAATAAAACAAGCGGACATGGAAGTTAGGCCATGCCGTGAAGAATCGCCATTGTACCCTAATTAGGAAAGAATTTCGAGTCTTTCTTATTGAAAAGGAAAGATTTTTCGTTTTTCTTACAAATCAAGGTACTAGACAGTATCAGCATTTCATTAAATGCTTACGATAATGTTGCAATTCATCAATACTTTCCAAAATGTCGGAAAGTGCTTCATGCTTAGTACGTTTCTTGAAACTTTGATGAACTTCTGGAGCCCAACGACGTGCCAATTCTTTAAACGTAGAAACGTCCAAATTGCGATAGTGGAAATAATTTTCCAAACGCGGCATCCAACGAGCCATAAAACGACGATCTTGACCGATCGAGTTACCACACATCGGGCTCTTGCCAGGCGGTACGAATCGAGCAAACTCCTCTAAGAGCATATCGCTTGCTGTCTCTTCATCAATCGTGGACTCCAAGACACGCTTCGTTAAGCCGGATCGGCCATGCGTATCCGTATTCCAAGCATCCATTGCATTCATCGTGCGTTCACTTTGATGAATGGCGATCACTTGGCACTCATGCAAAATATTGAGTTGAGCGTCCGTAATGACGGCCGCCACTTCAATAACTCGATTGACTTCGGGTTGTAACCCAGTCATTTCCATATCGACCCAAATGAGATTGTCATCACTATAACGTGGGTCTTTTTGAATTTCTTGTCCCATTTTGAGCAATAAATCCTTTACACTTCGGTGTTTAGAGATACCTAATATTGCCACAATTCAATGCCTTTTACTTTTGAACAAATTTTCTTGGCTGCACTTCTTTTTTACTTCCTAGTGCATGTTTTTACCTGCACGGCAGAAATCGTGCACTTAAAACGCACCATTTCTGAAGTGCCTGCGGTTTTGCGCGAGAAGATTACTCTGGCCCAACATACGAAAGCGGCCCGCTACGACATTGCTCGCACCAAACTTAACTTATTAGAAGTAACGGTGACGACTTGCGTAATTTTGGCGTTGACTTTATTTCAAGGCATTGACGATCTTTCTGAATTTTTAATTGATCAAGTCGGTGACCAATTTGCTTTCCATTGGATGCTCCCAGCCCTCATTGGCTTTATCTTTTTAATCGTTGACCTCCCCTTTAGCTGGTATAAAGAGTTTCGCTTGCGTGAAGCTTATGGCTATATGCGCGAACAACCCAGTCGATGGTTCGGCCGTTTCGCTTTAATGTCAATTTTAGGTTGGTTGGCTGCGTTACCGATTTTGTGGATTGTCTTGTGGCTTTGGCGACAAAGTGGTTCCTTGTGGTGGATTGCCGGTTGGGTTGTGTTTTCTGCCTATCTGATTTTCCCGCTGCAGTTGGCATGCCGTTTGCGCTATTCCTTACATCCATCAATGGCAGACAAATGCAACAACGAACCGCTTATCGACCGCTTGAAAAAATTAGGTACACGTGCGGGCATTCAAATTGATGACATTCGAGTGACTAACCCAGAACATAACGACCAACTGCCTCCCGCTTTTGCTTTTGGTCACCGAAAAAAAGTTCGTCTTTTTATTCGTCACGATGTTTACACCAAACTCTCAGAAGACAATTTGATGGCCATCAGTGCCCACGCTTTGGCACGTAACTTAAGCCATATGTATTTCCAAGCTTGGGCCGTTTGTGCATTAGTGAGCTTACTGGTCTTCATGTTCTTAGGGTGGCTCGCTCCCCAATCTTGGTTCTTAAATGAAATCGGGTTTAAAGCGATTGGCCCAGGCCCCTACTATGGCTCATTACTTGCCTTTGCGATTGTGGCTTTACCGGTTATCCTCTTTCCATTTAAGTTGCCGATGGAAGCCTTTTTGCGCCATTTAATCTTCCGTTCGGACCTTTTTGCATTGCACTACGCAGGATTAAATTCCATCACTAATGCACTGATTGAGTTAACACCGTCTCCGATCCGTCACTCCTGTGTAACGCTTGAGTTTTTTGATCTGCTCTTTTCACACGAGCCGAGCTTGATGGCACGTATCAACCGTGTTCAAAAAGACTACATGAAGATTAAAAACGAGCTGCTTGAACAACAAAAGTTTGAAGCCGATTTAGCAAGAAACCGCAATATCGTCAACGTTAGTCTTGCATTGGATGAGCACAACAAACAAAAGTCTTTAGTTGATTATGATCGTCAAGAAAATCTTCAACGTGAGCTTGCTCATAAAAAAGAAGCCGAATTGATTGCGAAGGCCGAGGCACAACGCAACGACGTCACGCAACCATTAGGTAGCTACATTGACCCCGCACAAGAAATCAATGAAAAGGCATTTAGCCAAGACAATACTCAACACCGCACCTACAAGATGAGTATCTGGCAAGGCTTTGTTGATATCGTTCAACGTCTCAACAAAATGCAAAAGGATTATCGAGCCAAACGTAAGGACAAGACTCTCACACAACAAAATCCTGAGGAGCGCTTACAAGTATCTGAGGTCAAACAAAACGAAGAGACCCAACCTGCTGTAGTCGCTCAAGTTGACGAGATTGTCTCGAATGACAATTTGACAGAAAACTCTGTAGTAGAGCCCGTTGTTGCCGATAAAAACGAAGAAAATCTCGAAGAACCTGTTGAAACAAACAAGGTCAAACAGTCGAACACATCAATGAATCCGACTCCTGAGATTTCGGAAAAGACCGAAGTACCCGATGCTTCTGACGAGGATTTAACTCAAAAGAAAATTCCGCTTGAAGAAGATCCGAACGAAATGACGATCGAATCAGTCAGTAATGAGGCTTCAGACGTTGCTCGCAACAAAGAATCTATTTCGGAAACATCTGTCGAAGAAATAGATAGCAATGCAGTTGAATCTGAAAGTCAAAAAGATACCGACATTGAAACGGCAGAGTCTGAATTGACAGAAACTTCGGAAATCATCGAAGAAACGGTCGAAACAGAACCCTCTGAGGAAAGTATTGTTTCAGAAATTGCAGAAACAAAAGTTGATGAAACCACGGAGATTCACCCTGCTTCAACAGAAGAAAATCCTGCAACAAAAGCAGCCTTCAAGCGCCCAAGCTCTGGACGACGCAAAGCGGCATTAAAGCAGTTGCATCAACGCCATAGTGCATTTGAAGAGAAAAAACATGAGACCGCCGAAGAAACAAAGTAACCATTCGGAGACCTTTACTGCTCAGGTGATCTCTTCTCACGGACGTCATCATTTCGTGCGTAATGCAGAAGGTGCGCTCTTTGAAGCGCACCGTCGTGGAAAAAAGGCTGACGTCGTCGTTGGCGACTGGGTACAATGCTCCCAAGCTTTTGACAATACCGTTGCCATTGAATCGATCAAGGACCGAGAGTCTTTGCTTTTCCGCCAAGACGAGTGGCGAACGAAAACGCTGGCAGCCAACATTAACCAATTAGTGATTGTTTACGCCAGCGCTCCCCGCTTTAATCCTTGGTTTGTCTGGAAGGCTCTTTTAGCAGCCCATGCAGCTCGCGTCCATCCCATCATTATTCGCAATAAGACCGACTTAACCGAAGGTGCAGAAGAAGCTCAGCATTTTTTAGATGATCTCACTGCAATGGGATATGAGACCTACCACCTTTCCGCTCTTGATGAAGGCAGTGAAACGATTGCTCTTCTCGATCGTATTTTTAACGAGAAAAAGTCTCTTTTGGTCGGTCAGTCCGGTATGGGTAAATCCACGATTTTAAATCTGTTGGTTGAAGAAGCTAACGCTCGTACCCAAGAGTATTCTCAAGCGCTCAATTTGGGTCGTCAAACAACAACGTCGACAACGCTTTATGACCTTGATCGTGCCGATGGCTTTGTTATCGATTCACCGGGTTTTCAAGAGTTTGGGTTAGCACATTTGGAACTCAATGATATTTTGCGAGCCATGCCCGATATCTTGCCTCATGTTGAGGGATGCCGCTTTGCGAATTGCCGTCACTTGAAAGAACCGAATTGTTCTGTAAAGGCCGCCGTTGAGGCAGGTCAAATCAGTCAAGATCGTTATGACTTTTATGTCGCTACTGTCACGCAACTCGATAACCTCAAAGTTTGGTAAGCAGTAGACTGACAAAAAATGCCCCGATTTTTAAATCGGGGCTTTTTTGTTACTTCGCCAAGTGATGAATCACCAAATTACGATAAATTTCAAAAAGCGAAATCAGGCGCTTTTCTTCAAAATCGAATGCACATTGATGGTGACCTGCCTTTAATTCAGAACCCACAACAACGTAACTGCATTTGCCACCCAAGCGTTGAACTCGTTGAGCCAAAACCGTTGCATCTTCACTACCGTTAAAGTTCATCCAAGCCGTGATCTTTTCAACGTGACTCACGCCTTCAGCAGCATTAGCAATATTGTCTCGGGCTTCCAGATCGGGATTAAAGTCCAACGTCTCGCCTAAAATCTTGCAATCAAATTCGCAACCGTACATAGCGGCAGCAGCCTTTGCTCGCGTCATGGCTTCGTTAAACATATCCTCATTAATCTTGGCCGTTTCACCACGCACTTCGCATTGCATTTCAGCCTTGGATGCAATCACGTTGCGCCCTTCACCAGCACGAAGCGTACCGACATTTACGCGCGTCATCCCCAAACCATGGCGGGGCAAACTCATCAAGGACAAAGAGGCGGTAGCGGCTGCCATAAGAGCATTGCGACCCACTTCGGGTTGCATAGCAGCATGTGAGGGAGAGCCCTTGTATTGAAGGTCGAACTTCGTCGAACACAAGAATTTTTC
The DNA here is from genome assembly GCA_019418235.1 of Sutterella sp. Classification (GTDB taxonomy): domain Bacteria; phylum Pseudomonadota; class Gammaproteobacteria; order Burkholderiales; family Burkholderiaceae_F; genus Aphodousia. The sequence goes on along the minus strand of DYCH01000052.1, from coordinate 7,748 downwards.
CGGAGCTGTAATAACTTCACCAGCTGGGATATCACAACCGAAGTGGCCGCAATATAAGAAATCCAAATCATCCAAAATGCCACTTTCTGCCATCGGGCGACCACCACGACCACCCTCTTCGGCCGGTTGATAAATAATTTTGACCGTCCCGCACAACTGATCAGCATTGGCCTTAATCCAAGAGGCCAAACCCATCAACACAGCTTGAGGGCCATCGTGGGAACAAGCGTGCATGTAGCCCGGGTGTTGAGAAGCAAAACCTTCCTTATTCGGGATATGCTCAGGATCGCTTGTTTCCGTCACAGGGATGCAATCTAATTCACAGCGAAAACCGATAACAGGACCTGGGCGACCGGTATCAAAAATACCCACAACACCCGTTACACCGTTCATGCGGGCCAGAAACTCTTCGCTCACGCCACGCTCACGAGCAAACTTCAAACCCTCTTCAATTTCCAAGGGTTTAGCGCCTCGAATAAAATCTTCATTGATGACTTCTCGGCCACAAAGAACTTTAAAGCCTTCTTTTTCCAAATACTCAATCGCACGAGCACTGGAGACAAACTCAGCCCAACCGGGTTCCGGCCAAGCGTGTATTTCACGACGTTTTTCAACGAGCCACGATTGATTGATCGGTTCTTGATATGCCATGAGAAGCCACCTTTTCAAAAATTAAAGATAACGAATTAAAGAGATTGCCATCACGCTCACCCAACCCACTAAAAGCGGTACGGCAGTACGCTTGACAATGATTAACGGGTTCACCTTGACCACGGCCGCCACGATAATGACAACGGCAGAAACGGGTGAGACTGCACGAATCAAATTGGAAGTGCATTGCATGGGCAAAGCAACCATAATCGGATCAATTTGAGCTTGTTGGGTCAACTGAGGAATCAACTCAATGAAACTATAGAAAACTGCGTTGCCCGAGCCACTAATGAACGTAATCAAAGCCGTAATACCGGAGAACGCAAACATCAAACCGGTATCGGCGTTTTCCAACCCTTGGATAGAGTTTGAAATCATCTTAATCATGCCCATGGCACTAAGACCTGCCACCATAGTTGATGCAGCAACAATCAAAACCACGACTTGAGAAAAACCCGTTCCCATACCCTTAAAGAAGATACCAGCATCACTCATGCCGTTTTTCACATCCCCCTTGCGAATCAATTCGCATACAAACGCCAAAGCAAAGGAGAACAACGTAATTTCAACCAAACCGACCTTGACGGACTTGAAAAATGCCCAGAAGAAAATGGTCAAAATCAAAGGAAGAATCGGGAAAAGCGCATAGTAAGTGGGAGCATCCAACGTTTTTTGAGCAAGTTTACTTTCATCAAACTCTGCCTGAACACTGTCACCCTCTTTTTTATCCATGTACTTTTGCCAGAAATAATGCACAACACCCATGATAATCAAGGCAGGAATCGTGATCGGTGCGTGGTGATAAAAGACGTAGTCAACGACATGCTCAAAACCCAAAACTCGAGCAGCTACCACGTTATCCCCTCCCAAGGGCGTCGGCACAATCGTCGCCGTCGTGGCAATGACACCGGCGGCCGTTAAAGCACTCATCTTGGCAGCTCGTAAAACAGGATAAAGTGTTGCCATCAAAATCACTGCCAAAGACGAAGCGCTCGGAATAATGATGGACAAAATGGTTCCCAACCAGAAAACCAAAGGAACCAAGACATAAGGAGAGCGAATGCGCTCCAAAGGTTTACTTAAAACACGAATCACCATGTCATTGGCGCCAATGTGAGACATGTAGGCCGCAAAACCGAACAACGTCAAAATGATTAAACCGGCGTTAGAGTATTGACGGATAAATAAATCCTTCACCGCCTTAAAGGGATCCACCCAGGCTAAACCTGAAGCTGCCTTTGCGCTCACAACGGGATAGCCCATGATGACCGCACAAAACATGAGCGTCAAACCAACCGCAAACAACACCACTTTGGCATCGTAATTTTTGGCAATGGCCCAACCGGCCAAGCCAAGCGCCACAAGACAAATAAGTGCACTAATCACTTTTTAGAACTCCAGAGGAAAGATGTTTAATTTTACCTTGCATTTCAAGGGCCTAGAAAATATCTTTCCGTCCTGAGTATTTCCCAAAATTTAAGGGGCCTCAATTGATATAATCGAATGATATTGAGAGCGGACATGTCGACCAACCATTCTGTTTCAAAACCCGTTATTGGCATTGCTTTGGCGGCCATTGCAGCTTCCTTATGGGGCACGGCGGGTACTGCGCAAAGTTTCATTACACCCGGTGGTTTTAGTACTCTATGGGTGGGGGCTTTTCGTGTTCTTTTTGCCTGCGTCTTTCTTTTCCCGCTTTTGGCTTGGCGACAACGCACATGGGCGAAAACAGTAACAGACAAACCGGCAAAGAGTTACTACATCAAAGTTATCGTTGCCGGTTTAAGCATGGCGTTTTTTAACCTATTGTTTTTCTCAGGCATTAAAGAAGCAGGCGTTGCTCTTGGTTCTTGCACAACCATTGGTTCTGCTCCCCTTTGGGCGGGTCTCTTAGAGTATCTTCTTAATAAAAAAGTGCCGTCTAAAAGTTGGTTCTTGGGCATCGGTATTGCTGTGAGTGGTGGTGCATTAATGGCCATCTCTCAAGCCCAGACAATTGAATTCAACATCTTCGGTTTGGCCATTTGTGTAGCAGCGGGCTTTTGTTACTCGCTTTATTCAGTCACCGCTAAAACGCTCGTCAAAGACGCCACTCCGCTTCAAGCCTCTGCCCATATTTTCTTAATTGCAGCGTTAATCGCCGTCCCGGTTGCTTGGACAACATCTGGGATTCCTGTTTTTTATTGGAAAGATCTTTTCATTGTTGCCTATCTAGGACTTGTGGTCACTGGGTTTGCCTACTTGCTTTACTCCACGGCTCTCAAAATGATTAATGTATCGACGGCCGTTGCATTAGGATTATTAGAACCTGTGATGGCATTTATCTTAGCGATCGTTGTCGTACATGAACCGATTTCCGTGGGAGCAAGTCTTGGACTTGCGGCCATTTTGTTTGGATTACTCTTTGTTTTGCGATCTGAAAGTCAAAAAATCATTCCTCAGACTGGAAAACAAAGTTAACAACACTTTTGTAGGACATTTTATGACCAACAATCAATTTCCAATGGTTCGAGAAGTCCCCTACATGGGGGTTATTTGGGTTGTTCATCAAGCCAGCCTCCGAGGTTTTACCAATGGTGATCCCGATTGGTGCAATCTCGGTCAAGGTCAGCCCGAAGTGGGTGAAATGCAAGGGGACTACCCTCGCATTAACCACATTGATTTAGAGCCTCAAGATCATGCCTATGGTCCCGTTGGAGGCTCGTTAGAAGTCCGTCAAGCCATCGCTGATATGATTAATCACCAATACCGTCAAGGCAAAATGCCTTACACGGCTGACAATATCAGTTTTGCAGCTGGTGGTCGGCTCTCCTTGACTCGCCTCTATACGATCTTGGCTGACGGCTGTCGAATTGCTTATAAAAATCCGGACTACACGGCATACGAAGACTACCTTTACGGCCTTCGCAACCGTTGCATGCTTTTACCCATTTACACAAAGTCTGAAAACGCTTTCCGTATTCCGGCCCAAGAACTCGCGGACATCATTCATCAAGAGCGCGTTAACTGTTTTGTCTTCTCTAATCCCTGTAACCCCACTGGTGAAGTGATTCAAGGCGAAACGCTCCAGCGTTACGTTGAAATTGCGCGAACCGAAAATTGCCTCCTCGGTTGCGATGAGTTCTATTCGCATTTCATCTACAACGATGACGGTACTCCCGCCCAAGGCCCTGTGTCTGCATTGGAATTTGTTGAAGATGTTGACAAAGACCCCGTCGTTGTTTTCGATGGTTTAACAAAGAGCTACCGCTATCCGGGTTGGCGCGCCGGCTGGGCCGTAGGTCCCAAGCACATCATTGAGCAAATGAACCGTGCAGCAAGCGCCGTGGACGGTGGTCCTTCAATGCTCACACAACGTGCTGCATTGGAAGCTTTAAAGCCCGATCGCGTCGCAACAACAACCAAGGCTTTACGCAATGAGTTTGCTAAAAAGCGTGACTACATGCTCAAAGAACTCAAAGACATGGGCATTGAACCGGCTCAAGCTCCGAACGGTACGTTCTACATCTGGGCCAATATTGAAAAATTACCAGCCCCGATTAATGACGCTGATGATTTCTTCTTTGCCTGCTTAGAAGAAAAAGTTTTGACGGTTCCGGGCCACTTCTTTGATGTTCGTCCCTACCGCGTTCGTCCGGCAGAAGAACCTTACCGCCATTGGGTTCGACTCTCTTACGGCCCTGACATGGAAACGGTCAAAAAGGGTTTAAAGCGTATGCGTGACGTAATTCAAAAGTACGCTTAATCTTTACACTAAAGAAGCTTCTGACTTGGGGAAAGTCAGGAGCTTTCTTTTTATCTGTCGTCCTAAAATGATTAAGTTAATGGCTTGATTTTTAGCCAGACTTTTTTAATAAATAAGGAGCGAATCCAAAATGTTATCCGTTGCTGCTTACATTCCTGAAATGATTAAAACCCGTCGTGAATTCCACCAAAATCCGGAAATTGCCTGGACGGAATTTTTAACGACGCAAACGATCGTTAAACGCGTTCGTGAATTGGGTTTTAAAACGGTTGTTGGTAAAGCGCTCTTTAATCCTGAATTTGCTTTAGGTCGCATTGAATCCGTCATTGAAAAGGCAAAAGCCAAAGCGTTGGCTGACGGCATGGATCCGGCTTTGATGAAAGAACTTGATGGTTTTACGGGTTGCTTGGCCATTTGGGAAACGGGTCGTCCGGGCCCCGTCACGGCGCTTCGCTTTGATATTGACTGTGTAAACGTTGAAGAGTCCATGGGCGAAGAAAACGAAGCCACGAAGGAAGGCTTTACAAGCCACAACGAAGGCTTGATGCACGCCTGTGGTCACGATGCTCACGCTGCAATGGGTCTTGCCATGGCCCATTGGATCCACGACAATGCTGACCAACTCTGCGGTACGATCAAGATTCTTTTCCAACCGGCTGAAGAAGGCACGAAGGGTGCCAGCGGTATTGCTCACTCCACGAACCTTGACGATGTCGATTATCTCGTCGGCGGTCACGTTGGTGTTGCTGCTAAGTTGCACGAAATTGCCATTATTCGTGAAGGTTTCTTATCCACCACGAAATTGAATTGCTCCTTCCTTGGTGTTCCTGCTCACGCAGGCTCCTCCGCTCACGCCGGTCGTAATGCTTTGATGGCTGCTTGCACAGCTGCCATGCAAATCATGGGGATTGCCCGTCACGGTGATGGTGAAACGAGCGTAAACGTAGGGACGATCCGTGCTGGTGAAGGTCGCAATGTGGTTCCTGTACACGCCTCGATGGAATTGGAAGTTCGTGGTTCTACCAACGAAATTAACGCCTATATGCAAGAAACGGCAGAACGCATGATTCGCGGTGCGGCAGAAAGTTACGGCGTGCAACACAAGATTGACATCGTCGGTCAAGCCACGAATATCGTGAGCGATAAAGAACTTTGCGATGCTTTTGAAAAGATTGCAAAGGGTATGCCCACGGTGAAGCGTGTTTTTGATATCCACGGTTGCCCCGGTAGTGAAGACTGCTCTTTGTTGATGCAAAAGGTTCAATCTCACGGTGGCAAAGCCATGTTCTTCTACTACGGTTGCAACCACCACGGTCATCACCGCGGTGACTTCTGCATCCAAGATACGGAAAGCTTGCCTGAAGGCCTTGAACTCTTTGCCAAGATGGTCGAAGAATTAAACGCCGTCAAGTAATTTTTCCTAATTTTCAAGCTTAAAGGCTGACATTCACAAGTGTCAGCCTTTTTGCTTATGTGCTTTATCAATTTGCTCTTTTCTAGGTACTACGCCTGTATCCACCGTCTCTTTGCAGTGATAACGTAGATCCATCCCTCTAAATCTACTTTGAAAGAGAAAAAAATGGATATCCTCTTTAACCCCATTATTGTTTCGGTCATTGTGCTGTGTGCACTATGCCTGTTCAAACTCAATGTTTTATTGTCTTTGATCATCGCAGCCATCACAGCCGGCCTTTGCGGCGGTTTGACCATTTCTAAGACCATGGAGCTTTTGGCCAATGGTTTTAGTGCTAATGCCACTACCGCTCTTGCTTATATCCTTTTAGGAACTTTTGCAATTGCCATTGCCCGCACGGGTCTTATGCAAATGCTTGTGAAGTGGTTGAGTCATCACATGGGCGAACGTCCCATCGTTTTTTGTTTGACGATCGCTTTTATTGCGTGCTTGTCTCAAAACGTTGTTCCGGTTCACATTGCATTCATTCCGCTGTTGATTCCGCCGTTGCTTGTTTTAATGAACAAGATGCAACTTGACCGTCGTGCTGTAGCGTGTGCTTTGGGCTTTGGCTTAACCGCACCGTACATTTCTTTGCCGATCGGTTTTGGCTTAATCTTCCAAGGCATTGTGGCCGATTCTATGACTTCAAGTGGCATGGCAACCACTGTTGATGATGTTGCCTCTGTAGCTTGGATCTTGGGACTTTCCATGTTTGCTGCTTTGTTATTGGCCATCTTTGTCTTTTATCGCAAACCTCGCCAATACCAAGACCTCCCAGTCATGGGAACGGAAGACATGGACAATGTGGAAACGAAGTTTAGTTTCAAACACTGGATGACCTTGTTGGCTATTGTGTTGGCTGTGGTTGTTCAACTCATGTTGGAATCGCTTCCTTTGGCTGCATTGATGGGTTTGACGATTATGTTAGCCGGTCGCGCCTTCCGCTTTAACGAAGTCGACAAGCAAGTGGCAAGCGGCATTTCCATGATGGGCTTTATTGCGTTTGTCATGTTGATCGCCGGTGGCTACGCTGGCATCTTGAAGGAAACTGGCGCTGTTCCGACGCTCATTGAAAGTGTTGTTCCTTACATCGGTCAAAACAAATGGTTAGCTGCGATTGTGATCAACCTCATTGGTCTCGTCGTTACGATGGGGATTGGTACCTCTTTTGGTACGGTTCCGATTTTGGCTGTCATTTATGTTCCGCTCTGTGCTGCTGTTGGGTTCTCTGCTCCCGCTACGATCTTGCTGCTTACGGCAGCGGGCGCTTTGGGTGACGCAGGCTCTCCTGCTTCCGACAGTACCTTGGGCCCAACAAGTGGTTTAAATGCTGACGGACAACACAGCCACATTATGGACACCTGTGTACCTACGTTCTTGGTCTATAACATTCCTTTGATGTTAGCAGGGGTTATCGCTGCACAATTCCTGTAATCGACAGCTGCGATACAAGCCTGAAACTCACAAAGTTTCAGGCTTTTTCTATACCTTTCTCGTTTACTAAAACCGCCCTAACAATCCAAATTATCAAAGCATATCTGTACTGGATTCAATATTTCTTGAATAGGCTTTCTGCATATATTTAACGTCTTCAATCTTCCTAGTTTTTTGTACAACATCTTGAATTCAAAAAAGAAAACCCCCAAACGCGAAGCGCAGGGGGTGAAGAAAAATAAAGAAGAGCAAAATGAATTTCGTACTGTTAATAGTGCCAAAATTCTCAAACAAATACGATACTCAGAAACTACCCAAAAGTACTAAGTTGGGCTTTTTTCTGCATAGTTTTACTTACCAAATGCCAACAAAAAGAGGTCCCAAAAGGACCTCTTCGTTTTTCTTCTTTTAATGACATGGATCACTCCTCCCTCCCGAAATGGGGGAGAATAAGTTTAGTCA
>DYCH01000051.1:33423-34903 GCA_019418235.1 Sutterella sp. | reverse complement strand
CATCATAATTACAGGTGATGGTACCTGCCCCGATATTGACTCGAGCGCCCATATCGGTGTCCCCAATATAGGAGAGGTGATTAACCTTACTACCTAAACCAATATTGGACTTTTTAATTTCAACAAAGTTGCCGACATGCGTTTGGTCGGCTAACTTAGCACCCGGGCGTAAACGCGAGTAGGGACCAAGGCGAGCTTCCGCCCCTACCGTTGCGTTTTCAAAATGGCAATATGGCAACACTTCGGTTTCTGCACCAATTTCAACATCTTTAAGGATGCAATAGGCACCAATACGAACACCATCAGCTAAAACAACGCGACCACTGAAAACGCAACCCACATCAATCGTCACGTCTTTGCCGCAGATGAGTTCACCACGCAAATCAAAGCGAGCCGGGTCAATCAACGTCACACCTTCTTGCATCAGGCGTTGCGCCTGAGCGACCTGATAAGCACGCTCTAAAGCTGCCAATTGAGGCTTACTGTTAATGCCTTCGACTTCATTGGCGCACGTCGCAAAAGCCGTATGTACAGGAATCGACTCTTCAACGGCTTTGGCAATCACATCGGTTAAATAGTATTCACCTTGTGCATTGCTATTGGACAGCGAAGACAGCCAAGTCTCTAATCGACGTGTCGGCAAAAGCATAATGCCCGTGTTGACTTCATCAATCTTTCTTTGTTCGTCAGTAGCGTCTTTTTCTTCAACAATGCCTTTGACATTACCGTTTTCACGAACAATGCGACCATAGCCCTTGGGGTTATCTAACTTCACCGTCAAAAGACCGAGATCGCCACCGGCTTTTTGGCGTAAGTTTTCTAATGTTTGCGTCTCAATTAAAGGAACATCACCCAATAGCACCAAAGTCGGCGCTTGGGGATCGCAGTAAGGCAAGGCTTGCATTAAAGCGTGCCCCGTACCCAATTGCTGTTCTTCAAAGGCAAAAGTCACATCGGTTGCATCCTTCAAATGCGCTTTGACCGCTTCGGCTCCGTGCCCCACAACAACAATCAAACGCTTTTCACCCTCAACAGCACGAGCCTTATCCAACACGTGAGACAAAAGAGGTTTTTCTGCCAATGGCTGAAGTACTTTCGGCAAACGCGAACGCATGCGTTTGCCCATCCCTGCAGCCAAAATAACAATGTTTAACATAGCAACATCTCAGTAAATTGATAACACAGTTCAGTTGTACGGGAAACAAATATTAAAAAATTATTATTTACTCTTATAATTATCGCCAATAACTTAGCATTCTAGTCGGAGAATAAGAATGAGTACCACACATAGTGAAAAATTAGTCACGCTACTCGTGCCATATTATAAATCTAGTAAAACCATTGACAAATGTCTAACTAGCTTAACAAACCAAACATATAAATCCATTGAAATTATCGTTGTTGACGATGGTTCCGATGAGGATTTATCCACACTCAAAGCAAAATACCCACAAGTTAAATTTGTTCAACATGAAAAAAA
>DYCH01000051.1:0-33413 GCA_019418235.1 Sutterella sp. | reverse complement strand
GCTTTTATTGATAGTGATGATGAGTTAACTGTTGATTGGGTCCGAGCCGCTGTTGTAAAGGCTGAAAAAGAGAACGCAGATATTGTAATTGGAGGATTGTTACTTAATTATGCGGATCGCATGACTTACTTTCCTGCCTCAGAATTATGGCAATGTGATATAAATCTCCAAGGTGGTGAAGTACAAGATAAGTTCTTTGGACAACAAGGACTCGATTTTTCATGGCATATTTTATGTGGAAAGCTGTATACTCGGGCTCTTTTAGAAAAATCTTATGTCTGGTTAGAATCCATTAAAGAACACATCGTCATGTGTGAGGATGTGCTTCAATCCTCTGTCATTTGGACTAACGCACATAAAGTCGTTAACATCCATGACAATTATTATCTCTATGATAAATCTTCCCAAACAAATACATCCGCTACGGGTTCTGTAGAGCAAACCGAGCAAAAAATTAATGAATTGATTAAAGTTTTTGATCTCTTGGAGGAATATTTCCGCTCCTTAAATCATTTTCAATATCTGAAAGACGCAAGAATTTGGAGAAATCGATACATTGCGATGTGGGAAAATGTGGTCAAAAAAAATCATCCCAATAACCGCAGATTGTTAAATCTCTGTGATATTTCGTATATAAAAACTGAAAAATATAAATTTCCTCCTTCTGATAATGATTTTTTCTATAAGGAGCAAGCAATTTACGAACTTCCCTTTGAAGATATAAAACGAAAGATTATTGAGGCCCAAGTTGTTAGTTTTGATGTTTTTGATACTTTAGTAACAAGACCGTTTTTGAAACCTGCAGATCTTTTTGCATTCCTTGATTGCAAACTTCGCGATTCATTAAACTTAGTTGATGCCGAAGCTTTTTCAAAACTTAGAGTTCGAGCTGAACTCATCGCAAGAGAAATAGCATGGAAACAATACAAACGAAACGAAGTAACCCTTCAAGACATTTATGATGTGTTAATTAATAAATACCATTTCGATCGTAAAGTTGCGCATGACATTTCAGAATTAGAATGCAGTACTGAAATATCTTTAGCCCAACCGAGAAACTCTATTATCGAATTATTGAACCTCGCTCAATATTTAGGAAAAAAGGTACTTTGTATTTCTGATATGTATCTTCCAGAAGATACGGTGAAAAGTATCCTCTCACGATGTGGGGTTGTAAACTGCGATTTGAAGGTTTCTTCACAAACCATGAAAACAAAATCGTCTGGTGAAGCCTTTGAAAATACATACGGATTTAAGCCTAATGATTGTTTGCATCTCGGTGATAATAAAAGTGCAGACTATGATGTTCCACTATCGAAAGGTTGGCAGGCCGCTCATATCCCTCGAACTGTTGACGTATTTTTAGGCAAATACCCAGCGTTATACCAGAGTCGTTTTTTAAACTCCTTTTTAAACGACTCTTTGGGTATGATAGAAAATAAAGCTGTTATGGACTTTCTCGGAATTCGTACTATGTTAGCTGTAGTTGCTAATACTATGTTTGATAATCCTTGGCGCCATAAGTACGATGCGACTAATTTTGGATACAGTTCCACATTTATTGGATACTTCCCCTTTGGTTTTTATATTTTTGCATTAGTTAGTTGGGTCATAAGAAATACTAAAAATTTCGAAAATATAACCTTCGTCGCTCGAGATGGCTGGGTTGTCTATAAAGTCTTTGACACACTACTAAGAAACACTCCAGACAAACCTAAGACGCATTACTTCCCTGTTTCTCGACAAGCACTTTTGCCATTGTATTATACCAATGCGACCGACTTGCTTTGCTTATTGAATTCTGTACCAAACATTTGTAACAAATCTTTTGATGAAGCCTTGACACTATTGGCTCCTAATATCCTTAATGATCTTAAACAATCAATTTATATTGAAGCAGAGGCTCAAGGAATTGAGCCTAGCTCTGAACTCAATTCAGAGACAAAACGTGAACTTGCGGCCTCAATTTTTGCAAAATATTTATTAAATACTTTCCCATATGGCAAAGAAAAATCGTTTAAGCATTATTTAGAATCTTTTTTTAAGGGGAAGTGCGCTACATTTGATGTGGGATATTCTGGTAGGATGGAAGGGTTACTACGGAAAAAATTTGGATTTGACGTAACAGCATTCTACGTTCACTCTAACTTAGATATCGGATTTAAAAGACTGAATGATAATCAAAGATTACGAACATTTTATGGTTTCAGCCCAATAATAAAAGGAAGTGTTCGAGAGTGGTTGATGAGCGAGTGTACTCCGTCTTGTACTGGTTATAAGGAGTTCGACAACAAAATCATCCCCACCTTTAAGACTGACACTAATTTGTCATATTCTGCACGCATCTCTACAGAAATTGCGCAAAAAGCAGCAGTTGATTTTTCACGTAAAATGATTGATATCTTCTCAAATGATCTTGGCAAACTATACTTCCGAAAAATAGATCCAGCACTATTTTTTGAGTACTTTTTGTTATACGCTGACTCTGACGATAAGTATTTTTTATCATCAGTTCAATTTGAGGACCAATTTGGAGGATACAAAAATAGTTTTGGCTTAAATCACTTTTGGAATCAACTCCAATCTTTGCAAGCTATGAACTCAAATGCAGAAAATTCGGATACAACCAATTCAAAATCAACGATTCCGTATTTTTTAAAGGGAAAGGGATTTAAGGCAACATTGAAAAAAGCGGTTTATTGGTGGTTATTTGATAGTAAAGTAATTAAACAAAAGTTGAAGAAATATATTCAAAGAAAAATGAATAATTAATCAGCTACCACCAGACTACCCCATATAAATGTCATAAGAAAGTAATAAAAGCGGCAACTACCCTATCTTCTGAAAATGTAGATAGGGTGGTTCTGCGAGTGGACGAATTTAATTTATTGAATCCATTACTTTATCCACTCATAATACTACAAGATTGTTTTGACGCTTGACACAATAATCGTTAATCAAATGAAGCTTTTGAGAAGCTGAGACACAACGCAATGAAACCCGACAAAACAGTCCAAATGATGTAGCGGTAATCAGCTGCTACAGCGAGCACTATTAAAGAAAAAGCATTTACTAAACCAGATAAAGAGAGTATACACACAATTTTTTGTTTTACTTTTAGATTTATTTTTTTTAAAACCGAAAAGGCAAACTTTATAAGTATTAAAGTCTCAAAAATTATCCAGATAAAAGGATGAAAAAGAAAAGACTTTTCAAAGACAAAATAAATCGAAGTCCAATAATCAAAAATTGACCTAGCGTGATTGCTAATATGAAATTTTTTTGAGGCCATAATATTTGACTCATAACCATGATAGGGATAGTAAATTTTAAGCCGAATTCCAAACAATGAACTTGCTAGTGAAAGTCTGTGTTCGAGATAAGCTAGTGGTCTATTCCGAATTTCACGCATCCATATAGATAATAATTTTTTATCATCCGTTGAAGACCGTGTTTCGCATACAAGACCAGCAGTCCAACAAAGAGAGCAATTTTCTGACAAATAATGAGATGCCCATCCCTTGACTTTTTCCTCATCTCTAACTGGAATTTCTTTGGGTAACTCAATATATTGTCCAGAGAAATGAGAAATGCCAGCTATATCCCATAAAAGTAAAGATGCAAGAGGTCTCGAAATTTGAGGTTTATAAAAATTCGTTATCAAATCACTAGAAAGCTTTACAGAAAAGATAAAGCAGAAAGTAAACATAACTGCTAAAAACATCTTTTTCTTTTTAGCAAGAAGATATGATCCACAGAAAACTAAAACTACAGCAGGAATTAATCCATTAATTCTCACAAGAGAAGCATAAATTAATAGCAAAATAATTGGAAGAAAAAGGATTTTTTTATGACACTTCAGATATGAAAGGAATAAGCTCACACTCAATAGTAGTGCGACAAAATTGGCTACATCTTTCCAAACATCAAGAGACATTGTCAATATTGGCGGAAATAGTGCTACTGCATAAAACAATAATTTACGTTTAAAACAAACATCAATAAAAATAGCGAATCCAAACCAATACATAATTTGATTAAGTATAAAAAAACCTCCAACTCCAAATGCGTTCGCCATATATTTCCAAATGACCGTCATAATAATTGGGTGCCAAGTTTCTAGTTGACCAGATTCAACCTGACCCCATTGGTTAAATGAGTCATTTGAAAAAAAACCAGGATAAAACAACGTGGATATTAAAGTTGCAAATAACAGTCCTACGAAATAAAACGTGCTCCTAGGCAGTTCAGGGGTATTTTTAAAGTAGCTTATAATGGAAAAGAAAGAGTTTTTAAGCATAGAGAGTCATCCGAAGATTTTTAAAATGGTTTGTTTTTATGAATTTATTGAGATTAAAGTAACTCCCATGACGATAAGAACAATTCCAACAATAGTAGAAATCGAGAATGGTTCATTAAAAAAATAAAATGCACATAAGGCAACAGTTGCTATTGAACCAGAAGTAAGTATTGGGTGGGCAATATTTAGTGGTAATCGAGTTAGTGCTAAGGCGTATAGTATAAAAGCCAATCCATACAGAACCAAACCTAACCATAATGGCCAATTAGTGATAGCTGCGTAAGGATCTGATAGCGATGGGAACTTTCTTGGAGGCATCATAGCTAACTTAATAAGTACACTAGCTGAAGCATTAGCTAATATACCAACAATCAAAATAAGCCATTTCATTATCTCTCATCTCCTTTGGGGTTATATTGTCCAAAGGCTGTCGAAAACAGAACTTTTAAAACTTCCAAATTACCTCTTACTGCACTGATTTTGGAAGGGACTTCTCCCTTTGGGTAGCTCCGTTCTGTGGGAATTTCAATACACTTGTAGCCCAGCTTTGGGGCAATGTAAGATAAATACGCTAAAAGTTCATAGCCAGAAAAAACATTTCTGAAGATATTAATCTGCGGATCAGAGAGCATTCTATTGGAATACGCTCTAAAACCTTGAGTTGTATCTGTCCAATGAAAACCAGATGCTATGCTCAAAACCGGAGCATGAATGAAACGGATCGCTAAATCTCGCGAAAGAGGTGTATTTTGAGCAACGCCACCTTCAACAAATCGGGAGGCTTGAACAAAATCGTATCCTTCTTTAAGTTTCTCTATAAAGTTTGGGATAGCGTTTGGATTATCCTTATTATTGCCATCAATAGTCACAATACCTTCATAGCTAGCATTTAAAGCATAATCGTATGCACAACGAAGTTGTGCACTTAATTTGCCAGCTCCTTGTTTTAAAAGGAGTGAGTTAACCCCTAAATTTTTTAAACGCAATGGTTCCAAAGAACCATCTGTAGATCCGCCGTCAACAATAATGACATCTAATAATTGATGAATGTTTAAGGAATGAATTTTTGTCAGCAACGACAAAATTCGATCCCCTTCATTAATTACAGGGACAACCAAACAGAAGTCTTTAGACCGAGATTTCTCAAAAATTATTGAGTATTGGGGGACTTCTTTATTGTTCATATGAGTCACCATAGAATTGTTGGGTTAGTTTTACTGCATTGGCAATGTCTCGAAGAGTTTCGCTTTTCGTTAGCATTTCAATGGTTTTTGGCATTGAAATTTCTAATGACAAGAGTTTTTCACCAACAATTTTGTGATTTACTTTTTCAAAACCAAGTGGAGATAGGTTCGGTTCACTGATGTGAATATGACCGACCAATTCCCAAACGTACTCAATGACATCAATTGATTCTTGATTAAGGAAAATCGCTCCGGTATCAAGTTGCATTCGGATATTTGGGTGAGCTAATTTTTTAACAAAATTGTAGGTGTCAATAGTTTTAGTCAAGAAATTTGCACCATAACAGATTGGATTTGTTTCTAAACAAATGGTTACGCCTTCTTCAGCTGCGATTTTTCCCAAGCTGGAGAAAAAGTTCAATGCAATTTCATTCACTCTTTCTCCTGTCAAACCTGAACAATCACGATTTTTGGGAGATCCAAATACAAGTTTCGTTGCACCCAATTGGGCTCCTATATGACAAACATGCTGAAGATGATTGAGCATCGCAATTTGGGAGTTTCTTTCTCCAAATACATTGAGTCCCTGAGTTCCATAAAGAAGTGACTGCATACCTATGATCGAGAAGCCCCAATCCGCCCATTTTTGTCGTACGACCTGTATTTGAGTATCTGTTGTTTTTGAAAAATCAGAAAAGTACTTCCCTGGAGCGATATCGATACAAGAGACACCAAACTCCTGTAAGGTTTTTGCAACCTCTTCATCTAAAGATTTTTCCCACGCAATGTTCGAAATTGAAATCACTGTTTTCATAATGATCTCGGTTCCGTTTTATAGTATTGTTCAATGGCTTCCATACATTGAATACGGGAGTATTGATAATGCGTTTTGCCCCAAAGCGGTGCATGAATAGATTGCATGTCATACTTTACTAATGACTTATCCAATTCATTAGTAAAATTAGTCCATTTTCCAGTCAATGACGCAACTGTAGAAACATCAATAGGTTCCGCTGTAAGATGCAAAAGTGACAAATTGTTTTTCAGAGCGATTTGAATATCATCCCACAAACGGTGCATTGGGTAGAACTGAAATACATTACGGGACTCAATCTTCTCGACTTGATTATCGTTTAGAAAATCAAAAATGATATTTTTCTTTAGTCCATTTCCTACTAAACCAGGCAAACGAATAATTAGGTGTTTTGAAAAGTGATTTTTTACAAATTCCTCCAGTCGCCAACGATTAAAACCATAAGGATGCAAATTGTTCGTATCAACAGTAGTAGATTCATTAACTCCCAAAGGAGATTTGAATACATCAACGGTGCTAATGAGAACAAATGTTTTAGCTTGAACTGTTGAGAGATGATGAATCAATTTATCAATTGCTTCTGCATCAGCAATTGGATCTTTATTAGCGAGCCATTTTTTTGCGGGAGCTCCGGCTCCGATAACTAACTCGTATTTTTGATTTTCAATGTCCTCAATATTTGTGGAACGATATAAGTCGTCAAATCCAGTTGATCGTAATAAGGTCTGTCCAACAAATCCGGTGTAGCCAATTAATGCGGTTCTCATATCGTTTATCCTTATTTATTTCGACCGGTTTGAACTTTATTAATGTCATCATTTGTACTTGTTTCCAAAACATTAATACGGTCTTGATTCACCATAACCAATGAATTCTTTTCAAATACAATAGAGTAGGCTTGTGAATGATGCTGTTCTGCTAACAGCCGAGCTAAATATTCACTGATAAAGGACAGGATAATAAATTGAATTAATGAGAAAAATGAAATTAACAAAACAGTTGAAGCCCAACCACTAATAACACTTTCTTGCATGAAGCGTACTGCCAACGCATAAAGTGAGACTAAACAAGCAATTGTAGAACCTACCAATCCTAAAACAGACATTAATCGCAACGGCGCTGAAGAGTTAAAGACCATCAGGTGCATCACTTCACGAAAACCATTTAAGAAAGTCTTATGATGATAAGCTAATGATGTATAGGGTAATTCATTAGCCTCAAAACCACTTTTTTGGATTTGCATGAAAAAACGTTGATGAAAACGTCCTGTTGCCATTACAGCGTTTGCTGCTCTACGACTCAAACAACGAAATACCGTTGCATTGCGAGGGAGACGATAATCGATGCTTGTCAGCAAGCGTGAAACTAAGGGACGAACTAGAGAATACATAATTGAGCACGGAATCTGTGAAGTTCCAATAACAACATCCGATCCAGACTTACACATATCAACAGATTTTTGAATGATTTCAATCGGATCCGTTAATGGGTTAAACAGAACAATGAAATCACCGATTGCATTTTCAAGACCTGCAGCAAAGGCGACATCATTTGGGGCATTATTTGTAAGTTGCAAATATCGAATTGCTGGAATTTTTGTCAACAAAGCATCTAGTTCTGAATGAACCGTATTCTGAGCATTCTTCTTAACCATCAACAATATTTCGTAGTCGGTGTAGCGTTCTTCTAGACAGCGCTGTATCTTTTCGAGACTTTTCAGCACATCCAGCGTTTGGATATCTAGTGCCATTACAACCGAGATGAACGATTGACTTTTTTCTAAGCTGGTTATCATATTAAATTCCTAATTCATCATTAATTGCTTCAACAGCGTCATAAACATTGTCAATTTTGCCTCCCATGACGCTATGAAAGCCTTTCAGCCCATGATTAAATCGACATAAGATTGGGCGCGAGTCATCCACTTCACTACGAGGTAGTACAGTTTTAACTTCCCACAATGAATCTAAATAGTTGCAATCAGAAAGACAGGGGATATAACGTTGAGCATCCTTTTTCATATATTCCCACGCAGAGTATTTAGCATCATTTGTGAAGCGGAGATGTGCGTCAATGTATGGTTTATCTGGACTATCAAACCATTCGTAATGAGGTGTATAGCGTACATGGCTAAATGAATGAGCAAACTGGGAATTATGTGTTACAGCAGGAAAAGGCATGACCGAAAAAAAAGGTCCACACATAACAGTAATCCCCATATTTTTAATTTCAGGAGGTACGTCAACTAGGCACATTTCCGTCATTTCGTGTTTTAGAGGAATAAGTTCAAGTCCACTTTCATGTAATAAATAATTAATGCGCGAGTATGTGCAATTAAATACATGGGAAGCCCGAAGACAGTCATTCTCATCAGAGGTTTTATCGTAAAAATGAACTAATAGCTCTCCGTCTATTGATTCAACTTTTTTTACCTCCGTACTCAAATGCAAATGAACGGGAAGATCATGAAGTCGTTCCAATAAAGCTTGTCGAAGTTTAATTGCATCGAATGCATATTCTTTAGTTGCGAACACCGCTTCAATGTGTTGAGTGTTGACTAATTTGGTAATTGATTCTGGCGCAGAAGAAATGTCCGCTCCAATACGCTCACAAAATCGTCGAAACTGGTAAGCAGTCACTTTTCCAAGTGGTTGACCAACCATGTAATATTTATCGAAGTCACTTTTTATGCAATTAGGAAATTCTTTAACAAAACGAGGGAAGGAAATACGAGAACGAATTGCAGTTAATACACTTCTTGGGTAATGATAGCCATTATGTACTCGGGCTTGGTTATGATAGGAAGCCCTCAACATAAACTCATCTTCTTTTTCGAAAAGATGAACTTCTATATTCTTATGGGAAAAATACCAAGCGAGGTAAAGGCCAAAATACCCCCCCCCAATAACGATTAATCTCATCATATAATTAAATACAATTAACGAATATTTTTATATATTCCTTGGCAATATATTTATTGCAATTTTACATGAAAAATCAGACCTTTCATTTGTCGAGATATTTGACGCTAATTGGCTTAAGGTTAACCGTATCAAACCAACTTAGGAATTCTTCCATCTCGAACAAATGTAAGGAATATTCAACTTTAGTTACATACAACTCGCATTTTGGAAGTTCCAAGAATGCTCGCACATGTCTTGCAAGGTGTATTGAGCCTCCCAACCTAAAAGCTCTTTTGCGAGCTTAGGATTAGCCCAGTTACTCGCAACGTCACCGGGGCGACGTGCCACGATCTTATAAGGCACGGGCTTACCGCAAGCCTTTTCATAAGCCTTCACAATGTCTAAGACCGAGTAGCCGATACCTGTACCTAAGTTAATGGCAATCCAACCGGTGTGGGTAAGGGCATATTGAGCGGCCAAAACGTGGCCTTTCGCTAAATCGACTACGTGGATGTAGTCACGCACGCCCGTACCGTCAGGCGTATCGTAGTCGTTACCGAAGACTTGAAGCGCTTCTAATTGACCCGCTGCCACGCGTGCCACGTAGGGCAAAAGGTTATTCGGGATACCGCGAGGATTTTCACCGATCAAGCCGCTCTCATGAGCGCCGATGGGGTTGAAGTAACGTAAGCACACGGCAGTCCATTCGGCGTCAGAAGCGCAGAGGTCGGACAAGATTTCTTCGACTTGAAGTTTGGTACGACCATAGGGGTTCGTGACCGACAAGGGATGCTTTTCATCCAAGGGAAGGTATTGGGGCGTGCCGTAAACCGTCGCAGAAGAAGAAAAGATAATGCGCTTAATGCCAAGGGACTTCATGGCTTGCAAAAGCACAAGCGTGCCCGTGATGTTGTTATCGAAATATTCAAGGGGCTTTTCGCAAGATTCGCCCACGGCCTTGAGCCCGGCAAAATGCACCACGGCTTCGATTTGGTGCTTCTCAAGGACTTCACGCATGCGATCGTAGTCGCGGATATCGCCCTCTTCAAAGGCAAGGCGCTTACCAAGAATCGTTTCCAAGCGGTCAAGCACCGTGGCATCGCTATTGCAGAAGTTATCAAAGATCACCACATCGTGGCCGGCTTGAGTCATTTCAACGGCGGTATGAGAGCCGATAAAACCAGCGCCGCCCGTCAATAAAATACGCATAATATTCCTTATTACTGTAAATTTTGAATTTGCTCACGCATCTTTTCAATAATGACCTTTAGTGTCACAGATGTTTGCGTCATTTCAATCGCAACGGCCTTACTTCCCAAAGTATTCGCCTCACGATTAAGTTCTTGCATCATGAAATCAAGTTTTTTTCCTGATTCATTGCTATAAGCAAGGACACGCCTCACTTCTTTCACATGTGTTAAAAGTCTATTCATTTCCTCATCCACATCCATCTTGATAGCGTAAAGCAAAACTTCTTGACGAATGCGATCCCGCACTTCCTCTGATGTCAATTCACTCTTAGAAGACAAAACTTTTTCTAACGATTCCGACAAACGTTGTTCAAGTTTTGTTTGAAGATTGTCAAGCATTAATGGAAGTTTCGGTTGAAGAGTCCCAACAATCTCCTCAATTTGATCACAATAGTCTGTAATTACTTTCGCTAAAGCAGCACCTTCACGCTCACGTGAAGCATTAAAAACCGCTAAGACTTCACTCAAACCGTTCATCACTTCAGATTTCAAAAGTTCTGTATCGATTACTTGAGGTTTTAACAATCCCGGGTAATTCAAAATACTTTCCACAGTCAATGGAACTGCTGTAGGTTGCAAAGTTAAAACATCTTTCTGAAGTGCCAGAAGACTTTGTAACGTTTCTTGATCAAGCGTTTTTGTTACTTTAACATCACCCACCCAACTTAAACGACAATCGACCTTACCACGCTTAACATTCGAGGTAATCAATGTGCGAATATCCCCTTCCCATGCTTTTAATTCATCGGGAAGGCGACAAGTGACTTCTAAAAAACGAGAGTTTACCGCTTTCATTTCAAGGTTTAAAAAACCTAAAAGCGTTTGCACTTGGCAGTGAGCGAAACCCGTCATACTATAAGTAGCCATAAAACATCCTTATCAACAATTAAAGAAATGCACCAATTTAAACTAAACCTACTTTTTCAAACAGTTTGCTCAATTTCTTCCCCAGTTCAACTCCTGGCTGATCAAACGCATTAATGCCATAAAGAGCACCTAAAATGGCAGTTTTATGTTCGTATAGAGCCATCAATGCTCCAAGAGTCTTTGGTGTCAATTCATCAAGAACTAAAGTTGAAATGGCATTGATACAGCTATCTCTTTCCACCCTAATTAATGCCTCAGCTTGAGCCTTAGCATTTGCCATCATAACTTTGTGATGAAATGCATGATTATGACCAGGTTTTTTACACCACAATATACCAATATTCGTTCGACCAACACCTTCCCTTATCCACTGATAAAAAGAATGTTGAGCTTCATTTCCCATTCCACCCCAAACTGCTTGTCCACTCATTCCCCGAATCAACTCATTAGTTGGACTACGAGCTTTTCCCAAACTCTCCATCTCTAATTGCTGCAACCATGGAACTAATAATCTCAATCTTTCATCATAAGGTAACAAACAGTGTGAATGAAGACTTAACTCTGTATGGGAAAAATATGATAGTAAGGCCAATGTAACAGGTAAATTTGTTTCAATAGGCGCAACGCACAAATGTTGATCCATTTCATAAGCGCCGTCTAAGAACTCTTGAAAAACACTTTCACCTAAAGCAATTAGTACGGGTAAACCAACAGCACTCCACACAGAAAAACGACCACCAACCCAATCCCACATATGAAATTGATTGTCTGATGGAACGGCCACTTGCTTATACGCATCTCGCTTAGCACTCACAACGACAAAGTGTTTCGCTCGATCTTCATAGGATGAAATACCAGCTTCTTTAAACCAAAGGTTGACCGCTTCCGCATTAATCAACGTTTCTTGCGTTGCGAAACTTTTACTAGAAATAATTGCTAGAGTTGTTTCTGGATTAAGATCCTCTAAAACTCTATCTAATAAAACGCCATCAACTGCAGACAAAAAATGAAGGTGAACATTCTGCTTTACTGCCCGTAATGCGTGATAAACCGCATGAGGACCCATTTCAGACCCCCCAATACCAATGTTGATCACATCCGTAATTCGTTTTCCTGTCGCTCCTCTCCAACTCCCTTCTCTCACATTCTTGGCAAGATGTTTCATACGAGCGAGCTCTTCTTGAACCTCTGCATAAAACGGAGAGCTTGAGCTTTTTGATCTCAACGACGTATGTAAAGCTTGTCGATTCTCTGTCTTATTGACAACCGCTCCCTTTGTCATTTCAATCTGCGTTGCAATTAAATTGCGCTCTTTTGCAAGATTCAGAAGCGATTCCCATTGATCGTTATTAAGACGTTGGCGAGAAAAATCCAACGTCATACCACATGCAGAAATCTCACAACATTTTTTTGTTTCATATAAAAAAGGAATCACCCTCATCTCTTTTCTAACGAAGTAACTCTGACCTTTTGATTATAGATCATTAACGTCTTTCAATTCTTTTTAGGATTTATACAAATTCAAAGACAACACAAAAACTAAGATTCCCAACACACTCACACTCATCAAAATCCACATTGGATGAATCCAAATGGGTACCAAACTCATTAGTATCATCGCTTCCACTAAAGCAAACATCAAAGCCCAAGCAACCCGAAAGTGAAAACTCTCAGGATTTTTAAATTTTGCTAAACGCGCTTCTCGTTGCGTCAATCCATCAATCCAACACGCCCCCAATACCGGAAGTAACAACACGCTCAACACAACCGTAGTACACAATCGCCCCAACGCTAAAACCAATAATGCGAAAAATGCTTGAAAGTAAGGTGTCTCTCCCACTCGCCCTGTAGCCGCGACCGTTTCATCTTCTGCCAATCCAATTGTCGTAAAGATTGAACTCTCACTTCCCTTGGGTATCGGATTTACCCATCCCGCTTGTATACTTTTCATTCCCCAATCAATCATCTGAACCAAATCAAACCCGAGATTTTGTACCTGCCACAAACGTTCTTTTTCAATCAAATCAAAAATGTAAGCTTCGTTTCTCATCCCCGGCCACCAAATCAGCGAAACGGTAACGCCAACAATCAGCACTATCCAGAAAACTCTTGCCATCGCCTACCCTTTCTTCACTACCAAAATTGGACAACGCGTTTTATACAAGTAACCGGCAGATACTTGAACAATGGCCTCACAATTGGGAAGTCGTCCTAAAAATTCTGTGGGAAACAATGCTTCTAAATTCGTAGACATTTGACGAGCAACACCCCCGGTGTAATCAGGATTTAAGTTCGTTGAAGCACGTGATGAAACCGATAACGTTTGATTGGTAATGTAGGTTTTACCTAACGTAGCTACAACAAAGTCTTGCGTCATTCGATCTTTGGTTCTCAAAGCAATCAAATTATTTAAGTTACCTAAAACAACGTGAGCCGCCTCAACACTTCCCATACGGTGAGCCAAGTCAGCAATCGTTTGCATTGCGCACGTTGTATGAATACCCGACTCAGCCCCTTTATTGAGAATTTCAATTAGCGGAACATTAATAACGTTTGATACCTCATCAACGAACAAACTGATTCGAGGGGCTTTCCCGCCAGAAAGCCCTAAGTTGTAGCGACGACCTGCGATATTGGCTAAGTCGGCTAACCAAATCCCTGCTAATGTTGAGGCAACCGTGGGATTAGGCATAGAGTCCAACCCGATGTATAGAACATGCCGCCCGTTAATAACTTTCTCTAAGTTCATAACGGGACGGGTATCGTACACATCCGTTACTGTGGGTGACAAACTGTCCGCCAACTTTCCTGTTGTGAGCATTGAAAGCACCGGCAGTAATGAAGCGGTAATTTTTGAGTAGTGCTCCCGATTATGGCGAAAGACTTCGACTAAACCATCAATTGCAGGATCGGTTTTCACAAAATGAAGTTCTTTTTCGTAAAAAGCGACCAACAGCATTAAGCGTTGAGTGACTGCGGAGCTAGGTGCCCAACCGGCATTGGCTAACAATTCTCCGGCATCCTCTTCCCAATTGGCTCTTGCGTACTTCTCAACGTGGCGCTCTAACAAAGGCTCTAACAAATCATAAATTCCTAATCGAACGTGCTTTGCAATTAACGGCAACGTCGGGCGAATTTCCAAAGCAATCAATCCTTGAGCAATAGCGTTCACAGCCATCCAAGCAAAGTTGGCAAAGCTCTCATCCATGTTCGGAGGAAACGCCTGTCGAATGCGAGAGGCAATTTCCGTTGCATTGGTAAAGGTATGCATTGGATCCAATCGAATCCCGACATCAGGAAATGCAGGATGAAATGTCAAAGGATCCAAACGGTTACTCGCTCGACAAGCGTGAAGAATGTTGTCTTTTAAGCGGGAGGAGTGCTTCGGGTCAATCACTATCACGACATCCCCTCGACTAATGGCTTGAGCAACCAAATGGCTTAAATAAACCCCTTTCCCCGCTTGCGTTGTTCCGCACAAGCACAAACCACCTTCAAAATTTTTTAGGGGACGAAATAGTGAGTCATCTGTACTGCTCACCCCATGAATAATCGGTAGCCCTTGTGCTTCATCAGGTAAAACGGCAACGCCTAACAATAACTTAGAAATCCAAGGATGAAGTTGCAACTTTGTCCAATCCAGTTTCATCAATTCGTAAAGTTTTTGAGAGTGTTCCGGCCACCAGCGAAAGCCCACGCCCAACCACAAGTCATCTTCGTGTCCCTTCATAATTAGAGCAAGTTCTTCATAGTCGATAAACGTTAGTTGAGAACCCGATAGCGCCGCTCTTGCAATCAAGATTCGAGTCGCTTGATAACTCCGTACCACAATCAATAAAACGATGACCGTCCACAAAACCGCACACCAAGTCAGAGGTAACTTTCCACCCAAATAAAGCCACGTCACCCATGTAAAACTCAAAAGCCAGGCTCCTACCGCAACCAATTCGTAGGCGGGACGCCAAGACTCGTATCGTTCAAAAGTTTGAGAGGTTTTCTCGGCACTCATGCATTCTCGCCCTTAAAAAGATCTAACTGAAAGGCTTCTTCTTTGGCTTTACTGCTTTGACGTTTCCTTCCCTTTAAATAGCTAAACAACCGATCAAAATCGACCTTTTCTTGTGTGCCATTCCCTTTAAAACGAATGCTCAGAATCGAAGGAAGCAAAATAGATGCTGTTTCAATATCGCCATTTTCTTTCGGATATTTTGCAAAGAGAACACTTCCCGCCTCATTTCGATGCAAGTAACCTTCGCTTTCCAAATTCGCAATAAAAAGTGATGGCGATCCGATTCCCTTGTCTCGTTCTAACAAACCGGATGGCAATAAAATCCCTTCATCCACAATAAAGTCATCGACCTCTTCGCCAAGATGAGTGAGTAGTGTTGCAAATGCCAAGAGTTTTTCTTGTGTTTCTTTCAGTTGGCAATCGATTTCAAGACGCCAATCGATCATAGAAGGCTTTTCAACCACTTGTGGAATATGACTCTCAAAAGCTTTTTGAGAGAGTTCAATCACCTCTCGTGTTAAGCGACTAAGCCCCACCTCTTGCGCAAGACTCAAATCTTCACACTCAAAAGCGCGTTTCGTTTTCTTTGGATCAATTTGTCCCACGGTAAAGAACTTTTCATCGGCCAATTTCACCGCTTCTCGAGGTTTTGCGTTCGGCGTGACTGCAATCATCACCGTGGCCGTACCGCGACGCGATGGCAAGGTGATACTGGCATCAAGCAACAGTCCCGCCCAAAGATTAGGATCGTCAGGCAAATCATTAAGGCCTTGATCTTTTAAATCTTTAACTAAAACATCACACACATCCGGCCAAAATAGAAACAGACCATCTCCTCCTCGACGCAAAGGGCTTTCTTTTGCATTAATGGTCCAATCTTGCCAAACGCGGGCACGTAAGCAACGAATCAATGTTTCTTGCCATCCGTAGGGCTTTAAGACTCTTCCCAACTTCGCGCCTAATCGCTCCCGCTCCAATTGACAAGCTCGATAAACCCCTAAGTCTCGTGCGTAAATGACCGATGAAGGGTCAAAGTCAGCGGACTCCGTGACACTTAACGCTCTCATCAGTTCAAGCAAAGGTGCATATCCGGCATTGCCTAACCAAGCAAGTGTTTGGCTAGGGAGAATCATCCTTGCCACAAATAATTGGAGATTCGTGCGTTTGGCATTCACAGGACGGTAACGAGCCTCTCGCCAATTAAGACACAATTTCAAATCTTGGTCTTTCTTTAACGCCTCTCTCACCCACTCGTAATAGGTTTGTGCCAAAGGATTAAAGGGAAGGTTTTCAACAAAATGCACCTCATCCATTTCAAAAAATGGATGCGTTTTCATTGATGGCCTTTTGATTTCCATTTCATTAACGAGCACTTTCACAAATGAACACAGTGCTACCAATAACGCAGCTCCTTTAAGGCGCGTCTGAAGCAGTTCCTGCGCCATGATGTTACGCTCAAGTTGCACCGTGCCTTCCATCACTTCAACGGCATAGGTGGCACTTTTAATGGAAGCCAAAAATATTCCATCGGGTTCAGAAAAAACGCCGTCAGCCGTCACGGGTAGCCTCTGAACAACTTTAGATAAGTTTCGAAGCGCCGGAACGATCAATGTCTCCCACGTCTTTTCATCTGACCATGCAATTTGGAGTCGTTCAATCTCGGCCTTCTTGAGCAACAAATGTTCGTCGGGGTCAATTGGCTGTAAGTAGACAGGTAACCGACAGCCATCCGGAGCTATCGAAGACTCCTCCTTGGGCCACTTTGTTTTCAATGCGTTTTCTAACCACTTCATCCAATTCACTAGAGAGCTCCACGGAGGTAGTCATAAAAAATAGGCAAAAGCGGTTCTTCGTTTTCAAGACTTGTATTGAGACGCAGAATGAAGCGTTTCAGATCGGGTTCCATACTAAGTTTGATACTAAAGCTCAAATGACGAAGTGAAAACTTCGGCAACTTTTCCTTGCAACAACCTCTCCAGTAAGAACGCAATTCTTTTGGAAAATGATCAACACCAATGTCTCGATCTTTAATGTTTAAATCATCAAAATATCCGTTGGCTCGCAACCAATAGAAAACATTGATTTCCAGCCAAAATCCATTCGGCACATGGTGTTCAAATTTGGAGATAGCCTTCACTTCACTGATAGCCCAGTAATAAGCAGCCACCGAAGAAAGTCCCAAGGAACGACAATACTTGAAGATAAGAGACGCTTTAAAAACAAAGAAACACGCATTGCGACTCTCCGACAACAATTTCAACTGCGGACCACAATCCCGATGACGAACCCTTTTTTGAGGATGCAAAAATTCCTGTCGAGCCATTTCAATGTTCTTCTTACTTTTCTTTGTCATAGCGGCAAGTAACGTTGATGGACAGTTCATTTCCAACAAACTTGTCCATTCAACTCTTCTCGTCAACAAACTCTGCTTGCGCCAAGCTTCACTAAACGGATCATAATGTGAACACCACCCCTTAGCTGTCCAGTCTTTTCTATCCATCAAAGATGAAAAGCAAATTTCGGCATAAACCGGAGGCTCTGTTGAAATAATCTGAAAAGCCCGTCCGTCCAAATCTTCTTGACTCAGAATGTACTGTTCCTTTATCAGCATCGGAAGCAATTTTTCATCACCATGTTGTCTTTCAATCAAACGATGAAGATCGTTAATCAGCCAACGTTGCCAAAACTCATTGGTTGCTCTTGATGTGGGAGAAATACTCAAACGATACAGGAGCTTACGAACCAACATTAACAAGGTAAGAAGGTATGTAATATCGGCTTCTTTAAGACCACAAACACTGTGAACCTTATTGTTCCTGAATGTCACTTGATTCATTTCGTAATGTGCCTTTAAAAATTGAACAATGGCACACAAATTGTGCGTACTCGTATGCATAGGGTTTTCTCTTCTTGTTTTCAAAAGTCGCACATTGTATCTTTTGTCTTCAAAAGCTCAAAATCAGATAACAACAATCAATAACTCTATGTTTTTATTTACTTATTCATGCATACAGAGATGAGTCTTTCGTTGCTTTATTACTAAATTTTTCGGATTTTTGACAAAAATCAAATTTTCTTCTCATTAGCGTTTTTTCACTTTTCCCACGTAACTATCTATTAACAAGCGCTTCGGTGGGAAAAGTTGAAGAAGTCGACTATTTTTGCTCAAACCTTGGGCATTTTCTATCACAAACCCTAGTCTTGTTTTCCTCATTTGCTCTCAGGCAAAGTGCGTCCTTCAAAAGCAAAAGCCATTTTCCAATTGCGATTTTGCTTTTGGACTTTGATTAATTCATTTGAGGAAAATATGAAGTTCTCAAAAATCTCTTGTATCGCTTTGACAGCCCTTGTGGCGTCTTCCCCTGTCTTTGCCGGCACTGACGGCACTGAATTCCAAGACCTCTACACGATGGTCAAAGGTTGGACCAACGGCTATCTTGGTCGCTCCATCGCTTTGGTCTTTTTGTTGATTGGTTTGGGTGTCGGTGTCATCCGCGGAAGCATCATTTCTGCTGTCGGTTGCATTGCTGCGGCCATGTGCTTATTGATTGCGCCGTCAGTCATTGAAAGCATCATCTCCGCTGTCATTTAAAAACCTAAAGGGAGATTCCGGCCATGCAAAATCATTCCGATTTTTGTCCTGTCATACGAGAGTTGGACTCTGGCACCAAGTTCTTCATTTGGGACTTGGATGTCGTTTGTGCTTTCTTTTTCGGATTTGCTATCGGTGTTTTGTTGGGAAATCTTTGGCTAGGTCTCCTTCTAGGTATCTTTCTTGCTAAGGGCTTAACACGTTTGAAAGTTGGTCGTCACGCTGGTTTCGGGCTTCACCTTCTGTATTGGTATTTGCCGTGCAAGTTTTTCAAGTGTTTGCCGGTCTCTCATCGTCGTGAATTTATCGGTTAATTATTCTGTGCTTTTGATCGCCCTATGAATGCCTACGAACTGATTTCCGAAAATCGAGCTGCAAAACTTGGACTCAAACGTGCCACGGTTGGTGTTTTGACCATTTCTTTGACGGTGAATTTTGCGTTATCTCTCACACTTTTGTTGCGTGACCAAACCGTCACCACGGTGCTTTTACCCATGAGTGCATTGACGCACGAGTCGCCCATGACGCTGTCCAATCAACAGGTTTCTAATGATTATCTTTTGCTAGTAGCTCGAGACTTTTTAGCGCTTGCGATGAATAACACACCTGAAAACGTGGACTTTAATCGCAAATCGCTTTTGCAACACGTCACTCCGGCAAGCTTTGGTGAAATGGATCTTGCGCTCAAAGAAAAGGCAGCAGAACTCAAGCGTCTTCGTGCGAGTACCTTCTTTGTAATCGATCAAGTCGATATGGAACCCGAAGCCTTATCCGTGATTTTTGAAGGTTTCCGACTTCACTACATCGGACAAAAGGAAACGTTGCGCGAGAAAAAGCGTTTAGTCATGGAATTGCAATTCATTGCAGGGCGCCTTTACTTGAAGTCCTTGCATGAAGTGGATCTTCGTAGTCGTGCGACGCATGAAGAAACGCAAAACAAAGCCTCTTAATTGGCTTGTCAGAAACCATTCTCCCTAACACTCTTATGAAACACATTCGTCTTGTTGCTCCTCTTTTGTTGTCTGTCTGCTTTGAATCCGTCTTCGCAGAGACCGCTCCCTCGTTGGTTCTTAAAGAACCCTTGACCAATGCCGATTTCGGCATTGTTGATGAACCCAAACCCGTGCGTGACGTTAAAAAAGCGATGGAATCCGGGACCGTTGCTCGCACTTTACCTGGGTTTCCTGTGAGTGACTCCGGCCTCAATCGCATTGCGATTCAAGGACAAAAGATTGTTCAAGCCATTTACGATCAAACACAATTGGAAGTTCAAACCGATGAGACAAATGGTCAAATTTTTGTCATCCCTCGCACAAAGACACCACAAGCATTGTTTTTGACAACGGATCAACAACAAACGCACTCCTTGACGCTCATTCCTCAAAAGACCGAAAGTCAAGAAATCGTGATTAAAGGCAAAAGTCCACTTTCTGAAAAAGCCTCCTCTCGCACAGCGTTAGAAAGCTCAATTGAAGTACGACTTTCTGCTCTTCCCGTTGAGACCGCCGATACTTTTCCTCAGGCTATGAAAAACTTAATGATTGCCATGGCACGCAATGAAATCCCCGAAGGTTTCTCTGTCAATAATCGTTGCGGTGAGAACTGCCTTCGCCAGTACGTTTCAGAAAACTACGACGCCAAAGCCATTCGTTTTCAAAATAAAAGACTTCATCCAGTAACGCTATCGGAACGATCGTTTTATCAAAAAGGGGTTTTAGCCGTCGCCATCACTCAACCCCATTTGCGTATCGGTGAAAGCAGTACGGTCTACATCATTCGTAGATTAGTCAGAAGTGCATTTGCCGATCATCAATAAAACACCTTTTTCTCTCTTTACTTGATGAACGTCTCCGATTTTTTTAAGTCGGTTGACCTTTTTTGCCCCATTTATGAAAACCACCGTTCGATTCCAACAATGGTTGCTCCTTATTGTTGTGCTCGTTGCCGTCATTTTTCTCGCTGTCGTGATGGCTTATGTCACACAAGATGACCACGTCATGCCGGCGAAAGAAAAGCCCACCACACGCATTCAGATTAACGATAGTCGCTTAGGGGAAGAGCATTTTGTCGCCTCTTATGGCGCACAGATGAACTCTCTTCAAAAAGAGATTCGTGATTTGCAAACACAAGTTGCTCAACAAAAAGCGTTGGATGAAAAACGCCGTCAACGCAATCTCGCTTCCCAAGAGACTTTGGCACTTGAAGCTCAAGACGCAATGAACTTTATGGAGGGCGGTCCCGCGTTTCCTCACAGCGCCTCCGTCTCACCAAGGATTCCCCAACAAAGTGCACCCGTTAATCGCTTGGCTTTGAAAAAAGTGGCCAATGTTAAACCCAAGGAAGAAAAAGTTGAGAAAAATCCTGTCGCTCGTAACCGTACACCGCAAACGTCCGGTGAAGAGCTTCTGATTACGGGCACTTTCGCTAAAGCTCGGTTACTTAATGGTGTGGATGCCCCGACGGGAGGGCAAGCTAACGGCAACCCTGTTCCCCTATTAATGGAGCTGACTGACGCCGCGGTCTTACCCAACCGCTTCCGCTCTGACATTAAGCGCTGTTTTGTGACCGCTAATGCCACGGGCGACCTATCAAGTGAACGTGTGCTTGTGCGTCTTGATCGTCTCTCTTGCTTAACAAAGAAAGGAATGGCCATTGACGTGAAACTCACGGGTTACGTTTCAGGAGAAGATGGCAAAACAGGAATCAAAGCCCGTGTTGTGACGCGCTCAGGTCAAGCGATTGCCAATGCCCTTCTCGTGGGATCACTCTCGGGACTTGGTAAAGCGGTCAGTTTGGCTGCCCAGGAGTCCACAACGCATTTCTCCGGCACTGTCACGGAATCCGTCACCAATCCTTGGAAAGCCGGATTGGGCGATGGGATGCAAGACGCTTTAGGACGTGTCGCAGATTACTACTTGAAGCTTGCCGACAAGATTTTCCCTGTTTTAGAAATTGATGCCGGCCGTCAAGTGGAAATTGTGATTACCCAAAGCGCTTTGATTAAAACCGAAAAACCACTTTTTTAATGTTTAAAAGAATGAAGAAACCCATTTTTAAAACCTTTCCTTTAGCCCTTCTTTTAGGAACCTTTTTTATGAACTTTTCTATTACGGACACCATGGCGCAAAGCCCTTTGACTCAATATTTCCCTGAAATGCAAATAACGGAGTCTGAAACCAAAGTGCTCAAAAACCTTCAAGCCGGATTTCCCAATAACGGTGTGCGTTTTGCTCGCCAAACGCCCATCAAGGGACTCTATGAAGTGATTCTTGGCACCGGTGTGAGTTTTGTTTATGTCGATGAAGAGTTTCTTCAAAAAATCACATTGTCCGGTGAAAACGATCCGCAAAAGCCAGAGCTTTTTCGCTACTGGCTCTTTGGTGGAGTGATGTTTGACATGGTTGAAAAGAAAGAGTTGACGAAAGACTTAAAGACGTTGGCTCAAATGATTGATGTGAAAGCCTTGCCCATCAAAAATGCCATTGTCCGTGAAAAAGGTAATGCTGAAAATACTCTCTATGTTTTCACCGATCCCTTATGCCCCTATTGCGCCAAGCTTGAGGAAACATTGTCCACTTTAGATAACGTACGCATTTATACGTTCTTAACCCCCTTGGTGACGCTCCACCCCACAGCTCGTGAAATATCGGCTCAAATTTGGTGCGCACCCAACCCGGCTCAAGCTTTAGAAGACGTAATGGTAAAGAAACAGTCATTGGGCCAAACACCTGCCCAATGTGAAAGCCCGGTGCTTGCCAATGAAAAACTCATGCAAACGTTAGCGATTAAGGGCACGCCCACGATTTTCTTTGCCGATGGCAGGCGTGCAACGGGTGCGTTGACCCGCAAGCAACTCATTGATGGCATGAAAGAAGCTCAAGAAACGCAAAAGCTTGCTCAAAAGTTAACGACCACACCCCCTCTTAAAAACTAAAGGATTCGCCTCATGGTTAGTTTCAGATTATTGAAAATCAGTGTTTTACCCTTGGTGCTGACAGGGTGCGGTTCCATCACCGGGTTAGAAAACGCCCAATCGGATTTTGCGTGTTCGGTAGAGATGCCTGCGCAATGTGCTTCGATGACGCAAGTTCATGAGGGGTTATCACGCACCGACAAACACAACGTCGCCTTCTCGAAGAGCGACGGAGAAAAACCACAGCGCACGTCTGGCGAAATTACTGAACGCATTGTTTTAACCATGGATAAGGAAGGTGGTTTAAAAGAAAAGCCCGTCTCACCTATGCAACCTCGTCGACAAAGAGAAGAAATTCTTACCGTTTGGATTGCCCCCTTTGTCGATGAAGCGGGAGACCTTCATGATGAGCAACGCATTCATGTCACGGTCAAAGCTGCCTCTTGGAGTCCTGCTTCGTTAGTTGTTCCGAGAAACGATGACGCCAATATTCTTCATCCTCTTGATGATCAACGATCCGTTCGTGAAGTCCGAGTGAGGTAATTAATGGCGTCTTTACTTCAGAAGTCCGCGCATTGGACGCGTCGCCTTCGACGACAGGCCCAACGCCAAATGCTCTCCCGTAAAGAACGGGCGAATGTGACAGTTGAATCGACAACTATGAATACTCGTGATCCCAAACGTGTCGTCATTGATCGCTTCGGCAGTCTTTTACCTTTTGGCTTGGAGCTTGATAAGGGAATTTTTACGATTCATGCGACAGATAGTGAATCTGTTGAAGCTTTAGGGTATGTATTGGAAATTGCCCCTCAAACAGGGGCAACACCGGAACTCGCCCATCATCTTGAGAGCATTTTTAGTAGTGAGTTGCCATCAGGCGCCGGGATTCAAGTCTCTCTTTTTGCGTCGCCCGCGATTGATTGGGCAACTCGAGCGTATTCGTGCAGTCGCACGCCCAGTTGCGTTGCGCAATACCCCGAACAAGCCTCTGTTTTAGAAGCCTTAGCACTGGAACGTACCCGTTATTTACAAAACGGTACGTGCGAAGCGTTAACCGCCGGCAGTACTTTCCGTATGCGCCACTTCCGCGCTTGGGTATCGGTCGTGATTCCTACGAATCATTTGCGAGAAGATTTGTTCGTTCAAAAAGAAAAAGTTAAAACTTTGCGTGATCGCCATATTGCGGCTTTAAAGACTTTTCATCTCTATCAGCACACTTGGAGTCGTGATGATTTACTCGCAACCCTGAAGGTGCTGACTAACCCTCAAAAGAGTCTTTTAAATGAGCAAGCAGAGGCATCAACGCTTTACTCTGCAAACCCCGTCGATTGCATCGCCCATCAAGTACTCTCTCGTGATACACATATTCGTATCACAGACACAGGACTGACTTTTTCGACTCATCAGTCTAAGAGCAACCCTTTGGAGAAGGCTGTAACTGCTATTGGTATGTCGGTTCAAGGCTATCCGTCAGACTATGCTTTACCGTTAGTCAAAGA
The DNA here is from genome assembly GCA_019418235.1 of Sutterella sp. Taxonomy (GTDB): domain Bacteria; phylum Pseudomonadota; class Gammaproteobacteria; order Burkholderiales; family Burkholderiaceae_F; genus Aphodousia. Next base: position 9,082 of record DYCH01000051.1, on the reverse strand, counting down.
TTGGATCGGAAGTGATAAGGAAGATATCCCGTGTCCCTTTTTGATTACCACTGCGATTGCGTTTCCAAACTACGAAAAAACAAAGTCTCATGCCAACCTGATGGCCGCTCGCAGTAAACAAATTGCTTCAAGTGAAGTGGCGCATTACTTACCGTCCTTAAAAAAGCGAGCACAAGACTATGAAATCGTGACGGAGGAATATGCGAAAAACGGTGCTCTTATTCAACTGACGCATCAAGTGCTTTTATTTGCACCTAAGGGCGTTGAAACCCAAGCGGTCGAAGCCGCCCGTTCCGTTTTTAAAAGTGCTCATCTCGAAGTCTCAGAAGACGCTTGTATGCATTTACAAAGTTTCTTAACAAGCCTTCCGATGACGTTAACGCCCTCCTTTGCAACTGACATCAAGATCGCTCGGCGCTTTAGCACAAAAACACTCACCAATGTCTGCCATATGGTGCCGATTTTAGGCGAATTACGAGGTACGGGGGCAAGAGACGGTGATGAAAGCATTACTCCCCTTTTGCTTTTAAACGGTCGTCATGGGCAAGTCACACCCATTGATATCTTTGCCAATGTCGGGAACTTCAATGCCGTGATTGTGGGCTCTTCAGGGTCGGGTAAAAGTGCGCTCACCAACGACTTGATCACCAGTAACTTGGGCACCGGGGGCAAAACGTACGTGATTGACGTAGGCGGGTCGTATAAAAAACTCGTTCATCTTTTAGAAGGTCAATGGATTGAGTACACAAAAGAGCATTACTTGGTGATCAATCCCTTTGAACTCATCCGTGACATTAAAGAAGACATGGGATTTTTAATCCCGATTCTTGTTGAGATGGCCTCTCCCAATGAGGGGCTCTCTGACTTTTTGTTAAGCGTGCTTCAAGCACATGCTTTGCACGTCTTAACGAAAGCGAAGAACACGAATGTCACGCCAGAAATCACCGATTTAGTTAGAAGTTTGCGTCGTGGCATTGCCGATCCTGATGCGGTCATTGAGGGGAAGGTTTTAAAGCCTGACAGTCGGATTTTGGATTTGGCGACACAATTGGCACCCTACTCTCGTCATGGCATTTACGGTCATTACTTTTGTGGCAAAAGTACTGTGAACTTTACGTCCAACTTCATGGTTTTAGAGCTTGAAGGGTTAAAGAGCAGAAAGAGCTTACAAAGCGTGATTTTGCTCTGCCTCATTTTCCTAATTACTCAAGACTTAACACAAGGCGATTTATCGCAACGCAAGATGGTTGTGATTGATGAGGCGTGGGACTTGTTGTCACATCGCCATGCAGCAAGCTTTATTGAAAACGGTTATCGCCGTGCGCGAAAACAAAACGCAGCGTTTATCACCATCACGCAATCCTTTGAAGACTATTACAAAAACGAAACGGCCAAAGCAACGCTTGCCAATGCTGACTTGCGTTTCATTTTGCGTCAAAAATCGGAATCGATTGCCTTTTTGGAAAAAGAGAAAAAAGTCGTCTTCTCCCCTTGGGAGATGCGAGCGATTAAATCCCTTCGAATGGAAGAAAACGCCTATGCTGAATGCCTTTTTATGAGTCCGACGACGCCACCCGCGACTTTGCAAATCCGCTTTGATGATTTCTCTCGTCTTTTGTACTCAACCAAAGCCACTGATATGGCTCGAATTGAGCACGCCATGAAACAGGGCATGACGTTAACTCAAGCCATTTTCTCTCTCATTCATAAACACTAAAAATAAGCATGACCAACGAATTTCATCACCACCCCGATCACGATGGGTTTGCTATCGACAATGCGCTCCCCGTTGGCGAACACTGGTTTGAAGTGAAAAACCCCTTTGAAGACAAGATTGCTAAACACAAGGGACTTAAGCGTGACATGAAAACACCCGCTCAGAAAAACGCAGAGCGTAGAGAAGTGCGCGCCGCTCAAAGGGCCTCTCCTTATGTTCAAGTGAGCCTACAGCACGATCGTAATTATCAGAAAAAACTCAATGCTATTTTGAAAGGGTAAAAATAATGCCTCGTCGTTTTTTAAATTTATCGACTAAGACTCTGTCTGTCTTGAATTTTTTAAATGTTGCACTCAGTTTAGTGGCGTTGACACTTAGCCTTACTCATCGTTTTCAATCCCCAATGCCCGTCTTTGCCGTGGTGGATACTCAATCGGTGATTGAAAGCCAGAAAGTGCTTTGGTTACGAGAACTAAATCGCCTCGGTCAGACGATAGAGGCTTACGAGTCGTTTTTAAAAGAATCGCAGCGCTTTCCTCACAAAATGCAAGAAGCACTTCGAGTACTCAGTCAAAAGCACAACGTCATTCTTTTAAATCAAGGCGTTTTGGCAGCACAAAACGCACAAGATTTAACGCCGGAACTCTTTGCTCTTTTAAACATTGAACCGCAAGCGGCAAGCACGGCCCGTGCGCTTTTGCAACGTCAAACATTCGGTCTTTCCAAGTAATGATCATGAACCAATTACACTCAAACGTCCGTCAACTCGGACGTACCTTACTCATCATTGGCCGCCGTTACGGCCTATGGTTTGGTCTTTTCTTAAGCCTCATTTTTTGTCTGACGAGTCGCTATCAATTGGCACTTAACGTCACGCACAGCCTTCCGCAAACCTTATTTTTGATTGAGAAGAACAATCACAACGTGACGCGTGGGGATTACATGGCTTTCCGTTGGGTCAAGGGTGGCCCCATTCCCAACGACATCGTTGTGATTAAAGAAGTGGTAGGCGTGGCAGGTGACAGCGTTCATCATCGACAAAAGAAGGATGGGTTATGGGTTGAAATCAACGGTAAAGCGATTTCACTCATTAAACCTTTTGCTCGAAACGGCGCTGTGCTTATTCCCGGCACCACCGGGGAGATTCCTGAAAAGCATTACTTTGTCCATGCCCCGCACCCGGATAGCCTTGATAGCCGATATGCCTTAACGGGTTTTGTGAATCATGCCCAAATGGTGGGTCGAGCGATTCCCATTTTCTGAAGAGCGCATGATGAAAAATCCTTTGCTAATCGCTATTAGTCGAATTGTCTTTGTTGGATCTTTGGGGTTGATGGCACCTTCAGTTCAGGCTTTAGGGGCGTCATTAGGGCCCATTTATCCCATTCTTGAACCCAATCTTTTAGAGATGCTTCAAGTGCACGCTCGAGAGTCTGAAAATGAAACTCGTAAGCGTCAACTTAAAGCGCAGGAACAAATGCAACGTTGGGCAACGAACCCAGCAGGAAAGGCATTTCCTGTTGCCACGAATGTTTTGCATGAATCACTTGCGATCTCAAGCCCATTGGCGATGCTTGACGACTCTTATCGTCGAGACTGGCTTTTTATTGATGCCAATGATCAAGCACAAGTGTTGCTCGCTAAACGCTTTCTTAAACATTGCGATAACGCTGCCCACTGTCGCATGATCTTAACCGCTGGTCCCTTGGGAAAAGTGCAAGAAGAACTTCAAACCCGTCTTTGGTTTGACCAAGGCGCAAGACTCACTGCTCGATTAAAAATTGACGTGGTACCAACACTTGTCACTTTTAAACGTGCATCGATTCAAAAAGTCTCTGCTCCCGCAAAAGCCTTTCCTTTAAAACGATTTTTAAAGGAAAACTCAAAGTGAAAAAGTGGCTCTATTTCTTTTTTTCCTTGGTGACATTGTCCTCAAATAGTGCTTTTGCTAACGGCACTTGTCAGGGACGCATCACCAACCCCGTCACGGATGTGTGTTGGGAATGCGTCTTTCCTATCACGCTTGGCAATAACGTGAGTCTTTCCAACGGGAAATTTCAAGATGTCAAAACCGATGCCGATCCCTTTTGCGCTTGCGAAGGCAAGGTTTCGATCACCATGGGCCTTAATATCGGATTTTGGGAACCGATCCGCACGATTGAAATTGTGCGTCGTCCTTTTTGTTTTCCCAGTTTAGGCGGCCTTCAATTAACCGATAGCCATTGGGCACCCGCACACAGCAGAACGCCAAACGCCAAAGCACGAAGTCACCGTACAAGTTTTTATCAAGTGCATTGGTACCACACGCCTTGGCCTTACCTTTTAGAACTGCTATTGGATACACGCTGTTTAGAACAGTCCCCTTGGGATTTGGCCTACATGACCGAACTTGATCCCCTTTGGGATGATGCCCTAACGAGCTTTCTCTTAAGTCCTGACGTAGCGCTTTTCGCCAATTCCGTGGCCGTTGGCGCTTGCGCCATGGATTGCGTTGCCGCTTCCACCCACCTTCCCATGAATTCTCTTTATTGGTGTGGTGGTTGCGCCGGTTCTATCTTTCCTTTAACCGGATGGGTTGCCAGTCACATCACGTCAGAGCAAGCCTTCAGTCTTCTCATTCAGCGCTTCACGATGAAGATGCACCGTGAGGGACTTCTTTGGCGTCAATGGGGCAAAGACGGTCAATGCGCTCCGCAATTGGAGTGGACCATGACAAAAGACGTCTATCGCACCCAAATGGTTTGGCCTTCTCGTCAAACGCAGGGGCGTTGTTGCCGACCGTTTGGGGAGGAAACCGCATCCTTTGCTTTAGGGGGAACAACACCATTAATCACCGGTGAAGATGGGGCCTACCTCGTTTGGCGTCGAAAAGACTGTTGCCAAGGCATGAATCTCGGAGCTCAAAAATGAAGATACGCTCTCTTTTAAAGACGAAATATTTTTGTCCCTTTTTGATGGGGGTGGTCTCATCCGTTGCTCTTGCACAGATTCCTAATCAAGTGCATAGAAGTTCGGAAGACATTAAGAGAAGCATTCAGGAAGCTCAAGCGATTTTACAAACAATGGAAGAAGCGAAAGAGTCAACGTCAATTGACCTATTTGTAGCGATTTCTAAGAGCATGCCTAAAACCTCTTTGGAGCGTTTGGCTCGAGATGCTGCTAAAGCCCAAGTTCCTTTGGTCCTTCAAGGTGTGGGCACAAAACCCGAGAAAAACACCATGGATAAAACTGTTCTTGAAACCTATGGACGACACTGGATTGCTCGTCACATGGATGATTGGGCATTTGTCACGCAAACAGGAGCTGTGCTTCAAATTGATCCGACTCGCTTTAAAGCCGCGGGTATTTTCGATGTTCCTCAAGTCATCGTGATGCGCCATTGTGAAAATCGTGGGCAATGTCAACAAAACCCCACTTGGATTCTTCGTGCTCGAGGCGATGTCACGTTGGATTATGCGTTGGAGTATTTGCTCGCAAACTTACCGGAGGAAGGTTTGCCCGAAAACGACGCAGAAACTGTCAAAGCCAAACTTCAAAAGGCCTTAGCGCGTTTACGAAAGGAAGAGGCTCAATGAAAATAGCACTCTTTCTTTTGATGACCGTCCCTGTCGTCAGTTTTGCCATCACCGTTGAAGAAGCAGCTCAAGAGGCCTCTAAAGTGACAACACCATCCTATGGAGAGATGCTTACGCATGACAATCGCGTCAATACCCTTCCGACGGATGCACTGGGTGATACGGAAAGCCTTGAAAATCTCAAAGGCGATGATGGGATGGGAGACATCTTTTCACCCGCCACCAACAAAACGCAAAACTGCATGACGCTGGGTGACCCTGAGTGTTTGGCCATTCAAGTGGTCAAAGGCAACGCCAATCAAGTGCCTACCTTGGATGAAGCAACCAAAAATGAAATTCACGATGGCTACCAAGACATTATTGATAACGCCAATGATTTAACAGAAGGCGGAAGCGATTTGGTGTCCTCTGAAATTCGTTGCGAAACGGTAACCACCGTCATTCCAGGGCGTGAGCAATTAGAAGTGTGTGATGAAGGACTTCTTTTTGAAAGCGTTGCGTGCACACAAGGTTGGAAAATGAGTAAGGAATTGAAAATTCTTTACCACTGCTCGACACTGCAAAATGCCGTTCAAAAAGAATGTGTGATTCTCCAAAAAGCGGTCGGACACAAAGAAAACATTGTCTCGTGCTTAGCAACACCCGCTCAAACCGAAGAAAAAATTTGCCGTTTTATTAACGATGCCACTGTCACCCAAGTCTTTCCCTATCAGTGCGAAGTGCATCAAACGCAAACGAAAGAGAAAAAGTGCATCCGAACGCTCACCGTTGATGTTGTGCAAGGCTGCTCCACTTCGTATCAATCAAGTGCTTCTCTTGAAGTCTTTAAAGAGGTAGGCTACACAGCATCGAACCGTTACCAAACCATGCATCTCACGCAATACTGCCGTGAGCCATTTCGTGGACTTTTAATTAAGTTTGGGAACAAGACGTTAGGGTCGTTTCCTTCTGTTCCATCAACCGTGAATGCAACCTACATCTTGGATTTTGTCTTTACGCTAGAAGAAGACAAGGGCGAATACTTAATTACGGTCACCAATGTTGAGAAGGGCTTGGGCACGCGCATTGTCACCGTGCGTCAACCCAAACTCTCAGTTAACCCACTGCAAATTGATCGATGGGACGAATCATGCCAGTAGTGCTTCCTTTGATTTACTTTGGGCTCTTATTGTCACCGGCATTTATTCTCGCGAATACCTGCACGGTCACCTCTCAAACCTGTACGCAAGGTGCAGAGATGCGACTGATCAACGGTATTGCGGTTTATCGCGATTGTTGGCAGTGGCAAGAAACAAAACGCTGTGAAGTGGGAGAAATGCAAAACTTCTGCCAACCCCTAGAAAGCGCCTCTTGCGAAGAAAGAAGTTCCGTCTGTAAAGACAGCACGGCACCAGGTGAGTGTTCGATCGAAGAAAAAACATTTGCCTGCCGTGACGCTTTAAGTCCCTTACCCGAAGGTATTTCAGCACTACCCGGTGAACCGACCGTGACAGACCACTGGGTTGCGGTGGACGATTGTGCTTTTTCAGACAATTGCCAAACACCGATTGAAGTGTGCACAAAGCCTGATGAAGTTCGGGAGATTAATGGCGTAACGATCACCCTTGCTTGTGGAGAAAAAGAAAAACGCTCGGAGTGCGAGGTGACACCGGCCAATCCCTCGTGTTCGTTTTTACAAAATGCAGGGTGCAATGTTCAAAAAACAGAAGTACCGTTGCCAGACCATGAAAAGCATTTCGCCTGCCATGAAAGCATTGCCTTACCCGCGCACCCCGATATTGCATTAGTGGATACGCGTGACGTTTTGGATCGTGTTGAAGTTATTGAGGACACGTGTTCAAGTTTGAGAAATTGCGAAATCAAAGACCGTCAATGCATCGCTTTTGATGAAGTCTTTAAAGAGGTTTGCGTCAATGAAACGCAGACTCGTTTGTGCAATGGTGTAAGTGACACTAATGCTTGTCAAGCCTTGGAAAACTTGGGATGTAACGAGGAGGCTCCTGTCTCGGAGACACTCAAAGCGTATACCTGTACATCCGAACTGACGCCTCTTCCACCGAACATCCAAGAAATGGAGCGTGAGACTCAGTACACGGGTATGACACCCACTGACACATGTCCGAGAGATGCAACAGTTGCTCGCGCTCAATCAAAAACGAATCATTGCGAGATGGGAGAAGAAGTCTGCGTGGAAGGCCCTGAAACGCGCATCGTTGACGGCGTGCCTATCTACAAAGATTGCTGGAAAACGAACCTCACCTATGTTTGTGCGTCAGAGACGGACAATCAGTATTGCGAAGTGCTCGAGTCCGATCCTTCGTGCGCGTTGCAAGCAAGTACCTGTTTAGTGACAGGGGCTGACGGAAAATGCGAACTCACCACACACACCTTTGCCTGCAAAGAACGAGAAGATGAAACCGTTACTCAAGAAGTCTGCACGCAAACGGTTTGTCAATTTGGTCTTTGCACAAGTAAAGATGAAGAGGCGAATCAAAAACTCACCGATACGCTAAGTAAACTCGAACTTGCCCGACAAGCGGCCGTTTACGGTGACTACGACAATTTGAGATTTTTCTCAGGTGAAGCCAATACCTGCCGAAACAAATTAGGCGATGTTTCTTGTTGCCAAGGCAAAGTACGAAGCGATACCACCAACAGTGCAAAGCTCAATGCCTCATTCGTTTTCGCCAAAGACGTCGCCCAAGAAACCATTAAAACTTTGGGCTCGCCTTTCGTCAACGATATCCTCGCCAACCACAAAGATCTGGCTGACATTGTGACTCGCCTTTATGGAGAAGTCGCCATGGACGCCTACTCCCCGTCTTTGTCCTATTACGGTTTGACCGTTTCTTATGGCGCAAGTGGTCTGCAATTTAGCTTTAGTCCCTCGACATTTTTCGCAATGATCGCTTTAGAAGTGGCTGCCGACTACCTCTCGTGCACGCAAGAAGAGCAAGCGTTGCAACTTAAACGTGGCTCTGACCTATGTCACTACATCGGAAGCACTTGCACGGAATACAACTTGGGACATTGTCAAACAAAAACCGAAGTGCACTGTTGTTTTAATTCCAGCCTTGCTCGAGTCGTACAAGTGGCTGCTCACGAACAACTGGGACTCTCGTGGGGAACACCACAGCAACCCGGTTGCTTAGGGCTCTCTGCTCATGAATTTGCCCAAGTGGATTTGAGCAAAGTGGATCTCTCAGACCTTTTAGCGGCAATGAGTTATTCAGCTTCCACCCCTGATGTGGAACGCGTAAAAACTCGAGCCCTTGATCGCCAACAAACCATTAATCCCAAAGACCCGTATACGCCCATGCCCGAAAAGGACGGTTTGTGCGCGGGTAACGCATGTTAATCGTTATGAACTCCTTAAAACTTAAAAAACATTGGCTGATAGCCACAGTGTCTTTATTCACGGCGCAAAGCGTGACCTATGCTGCCAGCGAAAGTTTCTGGCAAGAAGATGTATGGACGAGTGACACTCGAGGCTTTTTGTACTATGGCCCCGAAGAAAATGAAAGTAAAACTAAAGATCGGAAACTCTCCCAAATCACGTCCTTGAAAGACCTCCAAAAGGAAGCGCAGGCTCGTCTTGCAAGAGCCGTCATGAGTCCCTCGAAAGAGACGCTTTCAAGCTACTTGGAGGTGAACCACTTTATGCTCGAGAAATCGAACACCTTTGCTAAAACGTGGCAACAAACGCTTTGGGGCTTACCGCAATTTGATCAAACGGTGACCTTTCCTAATGCCAACTTTGCGCAAGTGGCGCTCAAAGAAAGTCAATCCA
>DYCH01000050.1:1407-1667 GCA_019418235.1 Sutterella sp. | reverse complement strand
GTTAAAGACGGCAATATAGCATTGGTGCAAACACCGCACCACTTCTATTCGCCGGACCCGTTTGAAAAAAACTTGCATTTGGATCGATCGCTGCCGAGTGAGAATGCGCTGTTTCACGATTTTATTCAAAAGGGGAATGACACGTGGAATGCGACAATGTTTTGTGGCTCCAACGCAGTGATCCGCAGGAAGGCCCTAGAGCAGATCGGAGGTATCGCTGTCGAAACGGTGACTGAAGACGCGCATACGTCGTTAAAACT
>DYCH01000050.1:0-1397 GCA_019418235.1 Sutterella sp. | reverse complement strand
TCAGCTTTTATTGATGTGCCGCTTTCTTCCGGTCTTTCCACGGAAACGCTCGCTGCACATATTGGACAACGCATTCGTTGGGCGCGAGGCATGATCCAAATCTTCCGTTTGGATAATCCTTTTTTCGGTAAAGGATTGACACTAGCGCAGCGACTCTGTTTTTTTAATGCCATGGTGCACTTTTTCCATGGCTTGCCACGTCTGATCTTTTTGGTTGCCCCGCTACCTTACATGTTTGGCAATATCTATGTCATCTACGCTACAGCGATGGCCATTTTCGCATATGTTTTGCCGCACATGATTCATTCGGCGTTGACGAATCAAATTTTGCAACGCGGACATCGTTATCCCTTTATTAGTGGTGTCTATGAAACAGTGCTGTCTTGGTACATTTTATTGCCGACGACCGTTGCGTTGATCATGCCTCATAAAGGAAAATTTAATGTGACAGCTAAAGGTGGGACAATCGGTCAAAAGTACTTGGACTGGCACATCTCCAAGCCTTTTTTGGTTTTGATTGCGTTAAATGGTATCGGTCTTTGTATCGGTATCTATAAAGCGCTCTTTGACCCGCAACCGGAATATCTGACCCTTGCGATCAATATTGGGTGGATCGCTTATAACTTGATGATTCTTGGCGCTTCGATGGGAGTGGCTGTCGAAGAGGTTCAAACGCAGCGATTCCCAAGAGTGAGAACGTCGCTTGAGGCAATGATTATTGATCGTCAAAGCAATGTTCATGAGGCGCATATCAGCGAGTATTCTCAAGAAGATGTTTGTCTGAGTTTGGGGGCGGCGTCCTTGTTTAAGCTCGGAGATGAAGTTCAACTTGTCTTGATCCTGAACGGGGAAAAATATCAATTTGATGCCGTTGTTCAGAAAGTGTCAGGCTCTGATCAATTGGAATTGGCTGTTAAACTTAAAAATTTGGCTCAAGAACGACAATTTAATCGTTGTACTTTCTCGAGAGCAGGCATGTGGGTGTTGCCTGAACGCAAAATTGATGATCGACTTTGGACCGGATTTGTTAACCTAGGGCGACTCGCTCTGTATGGGTACCGCTCAATGGTTGAGTTTGTACCTCAGCGCATTGTCTGGTTAAGGCTCTTTATTGAGTGGTGTGCAAGTTTTGTGCCTAAAAAACCGGCGTAAAAATTTTTTGTAGAGAGAGAAAAGAAAGTGACATTGAAGCAATGGAAGGTCGCGCTTTTGGTGACCGCTTTAATATCAACGGGGGCTGTGGCGCCGGTTGCGGCTGCTCATGAAGAGCCCGCTCCGGTCTGGCGTTCCGATGTGACAGGCGCCTATCGTGACGCATTACCTCTGTTGGGATTGATTCCTGGCGGACAAACGAAGACCCTTCACTTAACAGGCTTAAACAATTCCCAATTTTTTGA
>DYCH01000005.1 GCA_019418235.1 Sutterella sp. | reverse complement strand
AAGGAGTGTCACTAAAATTCAGTTTAAAACTGACTTTTGCAACACCCCCTTTTTTTTGTTCAATCGCTGAAGAGATTAGCGCTTGCAGCACTTCTTCTTAGCAACAGCGGCCTTGAAGGCAGCGCCAGCGGTGAACTTCGGCAACGTCGTGGCCGGGATCTTGATCGTAGCGCCGGTAGAAGGATTGCGACCTTCGCGAGCAGCACGTTGAGCAGCCTTAAACGTACCAAAACCAATCAATTGGAAACCGTCGCCCTTAGCAACAGCCTTAACGATGGCGTCAAAAACGGAATCAACGACGCGACCAACTTGGGCCTTGGAGAGTTCGTTTTCTTCAGCAACGATAGCGATAAGTTCTTGTTTGTTCATTGGAGCACTCCTTATGAGAAATTCTGAACGAGAACAACCCTAATATACAGCAACTAATCCCTTGATAACTAGGGGATTGTGTAAAAAAAGCACGAAAAAATGATTTTTTTTTCTCTTTTATCAAAAAAAACAGAAATTGTTGTCTTTTAGAGACATTTTTAAACGAATTTTGAGAAAGAAAAAACGGCTGAAACCCTTTGATTTCAGCCGTCGATATGAAGTCAGAAAGTTAGTTTCTTTACTTTGCTTCTTGTTCTTCTTCAGGAATGTTCACGGACTCATTTTCAAAGTGAGCAATTTCCACGTAATAAACACGACGGAAAACATCGTAAGCCAAAGAGACTTGCTTTAAAGCTTGAACTTTGGTGCGTTCGCTTACTTTGTCATACTTTTCACCATGAATAACCTTCAAGAAAGCATCCGACAAGTCAGCCTTTTTAGTCTCGGGAACCAAAGCTTCTTTCACTAAAAGCTTACGGGTTTCTTCATAGCGTTGCTTGGCTTCGGGTGTTAACTGACTCAAAAGTTTTTCCGTCAAGGTCATTTCCACCGTTTGGTGCATATGAAAGAGCGTCTTTTTAACGAGCTTTTCATTTTGACGATATTCTTCAGATTCCGTCATTGCAGCAAGCATACCGATGGCTTCAAGCATAGCAGCCCACTGTGCATTAAAGTTGCGAGTGGCTTCCGGGTTGAAGAAACGGAAAAACGGCAAGGGAGCGTTGACAGCATTGGCCACTTCGCCCGAGGTGAAGCGAACGAGATCTCGGACGCAGCCACCGTAGGAAAGGCCAAGACTTTCTGCAAATCGTGAATTGAATTTATGCATAACTTACTCCAACAAGATTATTGTTTTGAGTCAACCGGATCAAAGGTTAACTGAATTGTTTTTGGCGGTTTCCCGTTATCAGGAACGGGGAACGGGTCGCACATGCGAATCGCAGATTCAACCGCTCGATCATAGGCCGGCAAACCACTAGCCTTTAATAATTTTGGTGCGGCCGCTTGTTGACCGTTTTCCAAAAGTGTCACTTCGTAGACGGTTTCATATTGACCGCTCTTCATATCAGGCGTGACCGAGAAAATGAGATTGCGACGCACACAGGCGACAATACGAGAGTTGTATACAGCCGATTGAGCACCACCCATGGAGGCGGAAACGCCCGCAGCATTGTTTTGCGACGTTTGTTGTAAACGTTGCATTTCTTGCTGTTGCATTTGTTGAGCTAGGCGCTTGGCTTGCTCTCTACGGCGTTGCTCTTGGCGTTTTTTCTCTTCGGCTTTACGCTTTTCTTCTTCGAGGCGCTTTTTCTCTTCGAGCTTCTTTTGCTCTTCTAACTTTTTCTGTTCCTCGAGTCGCTTTTGTTCCTCTAAGTGTTTTTGTTCTTCGAGTTTTTTCTTTTCTTCGTCTTGTTGACGAATCACATCTTCAGAAGGTTCAGAAGGCGTTTGCTCTTGAGCTTTAGGCGGCTCGGGAGGAGGAGCGGGTTCAGGCTCTGGCTCAGGTTCTGGCTCGGGTTCGGGTTTCGGTTGTTCAACTTCTTGCGGTTTTTCAACTTTGACGGGCTCTACCGGTGTTGAGGCAATTTGAGCTGGTGCCCATAATTCGGCATAAACGACTTCGTCGCTAACGCGATTCCATTGAAAGACAACAAATAAACCAGCAAACAATAAGGCGTGAACTGAAACGGCCAGCACAAAAGAGACTCCCCATTGCTCATTGCCTTGGGAGTTCTTTTTATGTGGCTTCATGCTTTGAGATTCTTTTTCATGAGCCAGAGATTTTTGGTTCTCACTCACGATTTATCTCTCGACTTTTAATGACAACCCGACTCGACTGATATCAGCGGCCTGAAGTTGCTTCATCACGTTAACCACTTGTTCGTATTGAACAACTTTATCGGCGGCAATGACAACGGGAACCTCTTTGTTGCCGGCTTGAGCCGTTTTAACAGCAGAGATGAGTCCCGGCATATCCACGGCAAGGAGATCCTTGCCTTTGCGAACGCTCATGGCGCCGGTCGGATGAACAACGACTTCAATAATCGTATCAGGAGCTTTTTCAGCCTTTTTTACGCTCGGTAAATTCACTAATGAAGGATTAACGAAGGGGGCGGAGACCATCAAAATCACCACCAATACCAACATCACGTCGATGTAAGGCACGACGTTAATTTCGGCCAACATTCGGCGGGAAGACTTACGAGCAGAACGAAGTCCTTCCATGATTTAGCCTCTTTGGCGTTGAAGAATGTTTTGGAACTCTTCGGCAAAACTTTCGTAACGGTTTGCCAAGCGTTCAACATCGCTTGCAAATCGGTTATATGCTGCCACAGCAGGAATAGCGGCAAACAAACCAATGGCCGTAGCGACCAATGCTTCGGCAATACCAGGAGCTACAGTTGATAATGATGCATTATCAAGGGCAGATAAGCATGTAAAGGCATTCATAATCCCCCAACCCGTACCGAATAAGCCTACGTACGGGGAAACAGAACCGATGGAAGCCAAAGTCGTCAAGCCGCTCTCTAAGCTGTCCATTTCACGTTGGTAGGTTGCGCGCATTGCACGACGAACACCGCCTAAGGCTTCAGCTGAGTCGTGTTGGGAGAGCTTCAAATATTCTGTCATACCAGAGGCGAAGATACGTTCTTGCGTACCGGAGCGTTCACGATGATTTTGAGCGTGTTCGTAGAGTTTGGTTAACTCAGAACCACTCCAGAAACGGCTTTCAAATTCTTCACTCAATCGACTGGCTTTGCGCAATTGAATGAATTTTTGAAAGATACGAGTCCAGCTAATCAAAGACAAAATAATCAAAATGGCCAAAACGGCTTGCACCACAACACTGGCGTGAGTGAGCAAAGACAAGATGGACATATCTGCGCTAGCGTTCATTTTCTAATCCTTCACAGGGAGCTAATCGGCAATATCTAAAGTAGAAAATTCCCTATCTTACCGATTTTTCTAAATTTTTTCGTTTAAATCCGTTTCTTGTGTAAGAGCGGTGTTAATTTGGTTAAACATTTCGTCTGGAATGGGGATGGGCATGCCAGTTTTAGGCGAAATACAAGCAACATCCACTTCACCGTGCGCTAAGAGCGTTTCATCTTTGAGAGCTTTTTGTTCAATCGTAAAGCTTGCGCGACGAACACGTTTAATTTTTGCGGTGACCACAATATTGTCATCAAGTCGAGCGGGACGTTTATATCGAATGGATAAGCCTGATACCACAAAGGCACAGATTTCATCTTGTGTTAATTGTTGCTGATTCCAACCTAAGGCTCTCAAGAATTCGGTACGAGTACGTTCGAAAAACTTCAGATAATTGGAGTGGTAAACAATGCCACCGGCATCCGTGTCTTCATAATAAATTCGAATGGGCCAAGTAAATTCGTTTTGCATGATTTTTTAAAAAAGTGAACCTGTGTCTTTCAAGCCACGAGGGTCATAACCGAAATGCTCATAAGCAGATAACGTTGCCATACGGCCACGAGGCGTTCTTTGAAGATGACCTTGTTGGATCAAATAGGGTTCAACCACATCTTCGAGAGTTTCGCGATCTTCACCAACAGCCGCTGCCAAGTTATCAATGCCCACGGGACCACCATTGAATTTTTCAATGATAGCTAACAAGAACTTACGGTCAATTAAGTCAAAACCCAGCGGATCGACATCCAACATTTCAAGGGCTTTGTCAGCGACCTCACGAGTAATTACACCGTCATATTTCACTTGTGCATAGTCACGAACGCGTCTTAAGAGACGGTTGGCGATACGAGGGGTACCGCGACTACGACGTGCAATTTCAAAGGCACCTTGTTCATCCATCGAGACGTTGAGCAATCGCGCGCTTCGTTTGACGATTTTTGCCAAATCTTCGTTTGAATAAAACTGCAACTGCGAGACAATGCCGAAGCGGGCGCGTAACGGGTTCGTTAACATCCCTGCTCGCGTTGTCGCACCAATTAATGTAAAGGGTTTTAAATCTAGTTTAATCGAGCGGGCAGCAGGGCCTTCTCCGATCATAATGTCGATTTGGAAGTCTTCGAGTGCTGGGTACAAGATTTCTTCAACAACGGGAGATAAACGATGAATTTCATCGATGAATAACACGTCGTTTTCTTGCAAATTCGTCAAAATGGCAGCTAAATCACCAGGGCGCTCTAAAACCGGGCCTGAGGTTTGACGCAAATTGACGCCCATTTCGTTAGCCACAATGTGAGCAAGTGTCGTCTTACCTAACCCGGGAGGGCCAAACACCAATAAGTGATCAAGGGCTTCGCCACGGGCTTTGGCTGCTTCAATAAAAACCGATAACTGTTCGCAAGCCTTGGGTTGACCAACGTATTCAGCCAAACGCGTAGGGCGTAAGGCTCGATCAATGTTTTCTTCGTTGGCTGAGAAGGATTCTGCAGCCACAATGCGTTCAATATTGTCGCTCACTTTTACTTCACCATTTGTTGCAGTGCCATGCGAATACCGTCAGAGACAGAAACGTCCGCAGGGAGTTTCTTTACAACAGCACGAGCTTCGCGATCGCTGTAACCCAAACCAATTAATGCATTGATAATGTCAGTCGATGTCGAACTGACCGCAACGGCGCTACTACCAATCAATGCACCCGTGAGTTTGTCTTTAAGTTCTAATAACAAACGCTCAGCTGTCTTTTTCCCGATACCGGGCACTTTGGTCAAAATGCCTGCTTCTTGAAGTGCAACGGCGTTAACCAAATCAGCCACGGACATGCCAGACAAAATGGAAAGGGCCGTGCGAGCACCAATCCCAGAAACTTTTAACAAAAGACGGAACGTGTCACGTTCTTCTGCCGTCAAAAAACCATAAAGCAATTGAGCATCTTCGCGCACAACAAAATGCGTCAATAGTGTGACTTCATGACCAACGGGAGGGAGGTTATAAAACGTTGACATGGGGACGTCAATTTCGTAGCCCACACCGTGAACATCCACCATAATGTGAGGTGGATTGCTTTCAATTAATTTGCCTTGAATACGTCCGATCATTTTGTTTTGTTCCTTATTGCCACTTCCCAAGCATCACGATTTTTGGATGTTTTACGTCGTCTAGCGTGGCCCGCAGAAGTTTTGGGTGCATCCATGCTTTGAATCATTCTGAACGATTGCGCAGCACAAACGGCACAAGCAAGGGCGTCGGCTGCGTCGGCCTGAATATTTTCCGGAAGTCCCAACATATGCGACATCATGCTTTGTACCTGTGCTTTATTGGCTCGCCCTGTACCCACTGCGGCTTGCTTAATTTCCGTTGGGGTGAATTCGTAAACGGAAAGTTTGGCAGAGGCTAAAGCCGTAATTGCGGCTCCTCGAGCTTGTCCCAACAAAAGCGTGGAGTGTGGATTGATATTAACGAAAACTTTTTCGCAAGCAGCAAACGTGGGTTGGTTGTCTTTTGCAATTTTTAAAACGTTTTCGAAAATGCAATGCAAGCGTTCGAACAACTCACCTTTAGGGACATGAATGACGCCGGCAGTGACAAATCGAACATCACTGCCATAAACATCAATGACCCCAAAGCCCGTGTGATTGAGTCCGGGGTCAATGCCTAAAATTCGAACGAAGTCGCTCACAATAATCCTTAACGGCCAAAGCCGCCGAAGCCACCCATGCCACCGAAGCCTCCGCCACCCATGCGACCGAGACCGCCCAAGGCGCGCATCATCTTGCTAAGACCGCCCTTTTTCATGGCTTTCATCATGGATTGGGTTTGCTCAAATTGTTTGAGAATCTTGTTGACCTCTTGTACCGGGACACCGGCGCCCGCAGCGATACGACGTTTGCGAGAAGCCTTAATGATGTCGGGATGAGAGCGCTCAAAAGGTGTCATGGAATTGATAACGCCTTCGGTACGAGCTAAGGCTTTATGAGCATCTTCATCGTTGAGCTTACTGGCAGCATCGGCAAATTGAGCAGGAAGCTTTTCAAGCATGCTGGAGAAACTGCCCATATTGCGCATTTGAGACAACTGATCTTTAAAGTCATTGAGGTCAAATTTGTCACCGGACTTGATCTTGGCTGCCAGTTTTTGCGTTTGTTCAACGTCAATGGCCTTTTGGACATCCTTAACCAAGGCAACGATGTCACCCATGCCGAGAATGCGACTTGCCATTCCATCGGCGTTAAAGGGCTCTAAACCGTCAATTTTTTCGGAGACACCGACAAATTTAATTGGTTTGCCAATGGTATAGGCCACAGAAAGTGCGGCACCACCACGAGAGTCGCCATCGAGCTTCGTGAGCACGACACCGGTTAAAGCAAGACGTTCATGGAATGCTTTTGCTGCTTCAAGGGCCGTTTGACCAAGCATGGCGTCAGCAACAAACAACGTTTCAGAGGGTTTGATGCTTTGATGAATTTCAGCCACTTCATTCATCATGGCTTCATCAATGGACAAACGACCGGCCGTGTCAACAATTAACACGTCATAGAAATAACGTTTGGCGTGTTGTAAAGCATCTTGAGCAATGGCCAAGGGTTTGGCATTGGGATTCATTTCGAAGTAATCCGCATGCGCTTGCTCTGTGATGACCTTTAATTGCTCAGCAGCCGCTGGACGATAAACGTCGGTGGAAACCGTTAAAACTTTTTTCTTTAATTCGTTAACTAAATAGTTGGCGAGCTTACCGGCAGACGTCGTTTTACCGGCACCTTGTAAGCCGGATAACAAAATCACGGCAGGAGGTTGGGTAGCCAAGTTAAGTGATTTCTCTTCGTCAGAGAGACTTCCGCCAATAATGTCAGTCAGTTCTTTTTGAACGATACCGACCAAGGCTTGACCGGGATTGAGGTTGCCGATGACTTCTTCATTCATAGCCTTGGCTTTGATGCGAGCAATGAGTTCACGCACCACGGGCAAAGCTACGTCAGCCTCAAGAAGTGCAATCCGCACTTCTCGCAACATTTCTTTGGTATTTTCTTCGGTCAAACGAGCCTGACCGCGCATGGTTTTGATGACACGGGAGAGGCGTTGGCTAAGGTCGTTGAGCATAAGTGTTCTAAATTGAAAAAGTGTTCAAAAGATTCAAACATATGCAAAAAGCTTGCCTTACAATGGGCTGATTAATATCGTCAACCTTTTTCTTAGATTAGGCGAGTTTTGCAAATGGATTCAAACTTATTATTTTACGGTTTTATAACGATTTTTTATCTGTTTTGTGCTGTAAAAATTCTCTTCAATGTAAAAAACAAGAGTGAAGAGACACCCTTTTGGGTTTTGGGTGTAACGGCCTTGGGGGTGATTGCGCACTTTTGGGTTTTACAAGGCAGTATTTTTGTCGCTTCACATACCATCGCTTTAGGAGTGGGGTCTGTCATTTCTGCGATGTGTTTTATTAGCGTTTTAATTTTGTTGTTTGGATCCATCTATGGTCAAGGTGGCTCTCTATTAGCGATCGTTTTGATAATTTCTGCCGTTGTTGCTTGGATGCCTCTTCTTTTGTCCACAAGCGTCACACCGATGATTAATCCGGCGCCAGCGCTGAAGATTCATTTAGCTTTGGGTGTCGTGGCATACAGTTTCTCATTTATGGCTGCTGTTGAAATGGTAAAAACGCATTCGGCCAATGAACTTTTTCAACGCTTTTTAAATGCAGCCTTTGCCTTTTTGACATTGACGCTAATTACTGGAGTGATGTCGATTAATGGCTATTTTGATATGCTCATAGCAGGCGACAAAAAGAGTCTTCTCACGTTTGTTGCGTGGGTTACTTTCGGCCTTTTGGTCTTGGCTCGAAAATTTTTGTCTTGGAAACGTGCAAGTACGGTACTTTTATTTTGGTTGGGTATTTGCGCTCAAATTGTCACGATTATTTCTTACCTCTAGAGTGAAGAACAAATGTTTGGAAAAATTTTATTTTTCGCTTTGTTAATCGTCGTTGTGTTTGCCCTTTGGAGTAAGCGTAAACGCGAGGTCATTGATCGCAAAAAGATGACCGAGCGTCAATCAAAGAAAATGATTCAATGTCCCATTTGTGGTGTGCATTTCGCTGAGGTTGACGGGGAGTGGAGCAACGGTGTGAGTTATTGCTCTAAGGCTTGTTTAGAAAAAGCAAAGAAAAATGCCGGTACTTCAAATTAATTCTCAAGGACGCCTTTTGGGGACAGATGTACATTGGCACAAAAGTCCCCATTATGATGAAAGAATGGGGGAATTGCCCATTTCATTGGTGGTCATTCATAACATTTCTTTGCCGGCAGGCGAGTTTGGTACGGGGTATGTACAGGCGCTTTTTGATGCAACGATTGATACATCTGCCCACCCTACATTTGAATCTTTAAAAGGTTTGGAAGTTTCATCTCACTTTTTTATTGATCGCAAGGGTGAAATTTGGCAATTTGTTGAAACTGAAAAACGCGCATGGCATGCAGGGAAATCCAATTTCATGGGGCATGAACGTTGTAATGATTTTTCTATTGGTATTGAGATGGAAGGCAGCGACTTTGTGCCTTTTGAATCTGTTCAATACGATGCCTTACAGTCGCTTTTGGTTGCTATTGTTCATCGCTATCCGACCGTGCGTTTTATTACGGGGCATAGCGACATTGCGCCGGGGCGTAAAACCGATCCCGGTCCCTATTTTTCCATGCGTAAAACCTTGGATGACGCATTCCTAAACGGTCAGCTACAATACTGGCATTGCAACGAAACTAAGTAGAAATTATCGTGATTCAATTTATCGCTTTTCTTTTTAACATCATCACGACCTTCATCGGTTGTTTGATGCTTCTTCGTGTCTACGTTTTTTATCAACGTTTGTCGATTTTTGATCCGATTGCTCGCTTGGCTTGGGCGGGTACCAATTGGTTGGTTGTTCCGCTTTCTCAAGTTTTTCATTCAACGCGTCGTTGGGAGTGGGCGGCTGTGGTCGGTGCCGTTTTGATGGCGCTCGCCGTGTCAGTCATTACCCGTCAAGTTACGGGTTTACCGGTGGTATGGCTCTACGTACCGATTTGTGCCATTTTTGTGCTGTTGCGTTGGATGCTCGAATTGGTATTATGGGGGACGATTATTTTTGTTGTGCTCTCTTGGCTTCAACCTTCGTCCCCGGCTTACGGTATGGTGTGGCGTTTGATGAATCCGATTCTCTCGCCCTTATCTGACCGATTGCCCAAAATCGGCAGCATCGACTTCTCTCCGTTGATTGTTTTTCTTTTAGTCAACGCTTTGCTTTATTGGGTAACCCCTATTTCTCAAGGCTATTTTGTGAGCGCTTGGTTCTAGGACGGTGATCTACTCCCCTTTAAAAAGGGAAGCTTCTAATTTAGTGACTCTTGCGAGCTCACTTTCCTGCTTCGTTGCTGATTTGACTCTTAGGGATAACCCCTTTGAGCGCACATAAGCTCCACAGGCATCGAATCGGGGCGATCCACCCCTAGTTTGTCGACACTGAGTGTGCAGTCGGCTTGGCCGACTTCACTCTCAATAAGCGTTTCACCTTTTTCTCTGACCACAGTCCTTGACTCACCAACCAAGCACCGGCTTGACGGATATTGAGCGCCGCATTCTCATCGGCATTCATGGTCATCTGGCAACGTGTGCAGCGGAAGACTGATTGACTCAATCGATTTTCTTTTGCAGTGCAACCACAGTGGCTGCACTTTTGCGAGGTGTAAGCACTCGGCACTTCAATCACCAGCTTATGCCGGCAACGGGCCTTGTACTTCAAATAGGCTTGGATTTTCGCCCATGCACTGCCTAAGATTCCTTTCGTCAGCCCTGCCTTGGCTTTTGCACCATTGCGTAACGGTTTACCGTTGGCATCGTACTTCGCTTTGGGCTTAGCCGTCATCCCCTTGATATTGAGATCTTCAAAAACGAAAAGCTCAATACCGGGTTGCTCGGCCAATTGATGACTGACTTGATGGGCAAAGTCTTGTCGCACATTGCTCTCATACTGAAAACTTCGTGCCACTCGACGTCGCATCTTTCGACTGTTTTGACTGCCTTTTTGTCGGCGGGCCAAAATTCTTTGGTAGTGCTTGCGACCGCGTTGTTTACGCTTGATTCGCTCTTGTTGAATGTCGAGCAATTCATAATGCTCGCCACAACTTGATTGAATTTTGCGTGCCACACCACGATCAAATCCTAACGTTTTATCCAACAATTCCTCATAGCCCATCATGGCCAAGCGATCCGCCATCTCCTGATCGGTCTCCGGGTATTGACCATCATCGAAATTGAACGACACGGTCAATGCACGTTGACGACAGGTGACGTAAACCGTGACCGGCATCTCAAACGATTGGTGAGCTTTGAAAAGCACACGACCACCCGGTTTAGATTTGCTGCCAAACGTCAATTCATACCATTGACCTTTGAGTTTTCGAATCGAAAAATACGATTTCGTCAAAAGCAAATGGCGATCGGCGTTTTTGATGGGATGAACACGAGGTTTAGACGTCAGTCCTTTTTGAAAACGCCTGTAGGCTTGATAGTGAAGGGTAAGCACCGACACCATAGACACCACTGGGAACGCTTTTAACCCAAGGAACAACGGCAAAATCGATCAAGTGAGAATACTTTTGATCGACCTCGGGACGAGGAACGGGAGAGAGGAACTTTCGGTCAAAGGATTCGAAATATCGAGCCTCTTCAACCGAAGCGTTGTAGACGAGCATTTGTGCAGCAGAAAACGTGAAGTAGGCACTGCGTGATGCGTCATCGACAAACTTGGCTTTGAATTTACGCCCGATAATCACTTGATAGCCCCAATAGAACGAAAGATCATGTATTGATATAGCATTATATCAATAACAAATACGAATTGCAGTAATT
>DYCH01000049.1:58961-67126 GCA_019418235.1 Sutterella sp. | reverse complement strand
ATTTAGCGGGGTTTCAACAGAGATTCAAAATTCCAGTTCTGCCACCCTATTCCAGACATCGGACACATAGTAAACATCACCTTGTTCGTCAGACTCTTTCTCAATACGTAAATACACTCTCGTGCCATTTTTATTGTAGAAATAGACATTTTCTTTGCGGTCAACCAAACCATCTTCAGCTTCTTGCAATCGCTCTTTAATGACGTTTCTTAAGGCTTCCGTGTCCTTGGAACCATCAATACCCAAAATGGAGAGCAATCGGTCATTGACCAAATAGCGTTTATAGAAGTGGTTATCCACAAAGAAGCCCACTGGCATCTTGCCCTTTTCAATAATGCTGGCAATCTTTTTGAGGTTCAAGCGCACACTTTGAATCAACTTATTAGCGTAGAAGGTCACTTCTTGGAATTCTAAAATCCCAGTATCCAAAGAAATGGCTTCGAGCTTCCCTTCCTCAATGTGTCGGAGATCCGAGGCAATCTTTGTCAAATTATCCGCAAGCTTGCGTTTCACATACCAAGAAACAATGCCCATAATCACGAGCGCTACGGTTCCAATGTAAAAGAGCACCAACAGGGTTGAGAGCAAGACCTTCTTCGTCAAGAAGTGCGAAGAGTAGAAACTGACTAAACGGTACTTCCCGTAATCATGCATATAGACGCAGTAGCTTTGTCCCATATAATCGTAGTGAAATGACTCTGCCCATTCCGGTTCACCGTATTCTGCATAGACCTTGGATAAGTCCGTTCCGACAATTCGCTTAATGGTGGAGGCCACGACCTTTTGACTGTCTCGGTCAATGATCATCAAACTGCCTTGCGCACCCAACGGAACCGTGAAAATCAAATTATCAAGGGCTTGTCTTTCTCTGACCTTTAACAATCGCTCCGGTTTCAAGCCGATTTGAACAATGACACTACCGTCTTGCGACCAAACGGCTGAGTACTGCATAGGAATACCTTCAGCCGTATTAGGCGTAACACTCTGGCAAAGCTTTAGCGAACGATCCTTGAGCATGGGCGCAAAGAAACCAATCTGCTCTCCCGACTCGAAGGTATACCCATAATACTTAGGGTGCGTTCCAGCAAAAATTTTTCCTTGAGGTGAAAAGAAGTGAATTTCATCAATACCGTACTTTTGAGCCAGAATTTGAACTTGCTTCTGATCTTTGATAATACTGGGATGGCTATCGACAATAAACGCCACCACTTCAGCCGCTTGAATGGCTCGCTCTGTGTAATTGCGTTCTTCCTCGTACAAGCGCTCTTGATTGTCGGAGATCAATCGCTCTAATTGTGCAAACAGAAGGTGAGATTCTTTAAGTTGACTTTCGTGATTGGTGTAAAACTGAAACCAGATATTGACTGGCAGAATCAAAACAAGCAACAACAACGCCGAAAGGCGCATCATTTTTGGCAATGTTTTATTGATGCTACGGCCTGCTTGCATGTTACATTTTCCTTATAAGTGATCCTATCAACTAGGATAAAAACAACTAGTAAGGCATCAAAACAATTTAATATTGAGAACTTTTGGCTTATTTTTAACAAAATTTATGAAGCCACATCATTTGGTCATTATACATTACCCCCCCCCCCCGAAAAATCGTTCAGGATTTTCACTCATTTTTTCGTTTGCTCTATTGTGTTCTATCTAGATTGGGGAAATTCGTTAGAATGGGTATAGTGAAATTTTTGTGACACCCCCTTGTTTTTCACAACCACTTTTGATTAAAATGGCGGGTTAATTGTGAACAACCCCGACTAGGGTTTAGTAAATGAACAAATTTATCTTCCCCACACACGATCGAGCTCGATGCTATCACAGCGCTATTCGCTGGGTATGTGGGGAAAATGTTTCCAAACGGCAGTCCTTTTGAAGGGATTGCCGTTTTTTTTGAGAATTATTGTTTTACCCATACCTAAGAGAGAGAACAATGAAGGCTACACCGAATACTGTCCAAGCCATGTTGGAACCGATGATTAAGGCGGCTGGCGGCTGGGTCAATACCCACGCTCACGCAGACCGTTCCTTTACGTTGAGTCCCGAAGTGATGAACATGCGTCGCACCTGCACCTTGCAACAAAAGTGGGACGCTCTTGACCGTCTTAAGAGAGAATCTACCGTTGACATCTTCTACGGTCGCTTTTGCACCATGTTTGAATTGATGATCAGCCAAGGCGTTACGGGTTTGTGCACCTTCGTTGACATCGACCCGCAAAGCGAAGACCGCGCCATCATCGCTGGTCTCAAGGCTCGCGAACACTACAAAGACCAATTGACGGTGAAGTTCGCTAACCAAACGTTAAAGGGCGTGATCGACCCTGAAGCTCGTAAGTGGTTCGACATCGGTGCCGACTTGGTTGACATCATCGGTGCATTGCCCAAGCGTGACGAACGCGACTACGGCAAGGCCGATGAAGCTTGGAACATCATCATGGGTACGGCCAAGGAAAAGGGCAAGATGATTCACGCCCACGTTGACCAATTTAACCAAGCAACGGAATACGAAACGGAAATCATGTGCCAAAAGACCATTGAATACGGCCTCCAAGGTCGTGTGGTCGGCGTGCACGGTATCTCCATCGGCGCTCACTCCAAGAAGTACCGTCAACGCCTCTATCAATTGATGCGCGAAGCCGGCGTGATGATGATCGCCTGCCCGACCGCTTGGATTGATACGCCTCGCTCTGAAGCCATCGGCCCGTCTCACAACTCCATGACGCCGGTTGACGAATTGGTTCCGGCCGGTGTTCGTGTGGCTATCGGTGTGGATAACGTTGCCGACGCCATGGTGCCCTGGAGCAATGGTGACATGTGGCACGAATTGACCTTGATGGCAACGGGTTGCCGCTACGACAACTTCGAAGACCTCGTTGAAATTGCTACCCGCAACGGCCGTATGGCTTTGGGTATTGATCCGTATGAACCCTTGGCTGTGAAGTGAGAGGAGAACTGAATATGCCGTCTATGCTTGCTGAAAACATTTTGACCGAAAACTTGCTCACGTTAAACGCAGTCGCTTTCTTGTCCGAAGAACCGTTGCGCCTGAAGTCCGGTTTAGTCACCCCGATTTACGTTGATAACCGTAAGTTGATTACGCACCCTGATGCTTGGCACGATGTGATCGAAACCATGGCTTCCTTGATCGAAAAGTGGGGCTTGGAATATGACGTGATCGCCGGCGTTGAAGCCGGTGGCTTGACGCACTCTGCTGCACTTGCCTATCGCTTAAACTGCCCGACGATCTACGTTCGTCAACGTGCTAAGACCTACGGTGACTTGGATCGTATCGAAGGGGGTAGCGTTAAGGGTTTGCGCGTTTTGGTGATTGAAGACCATATCTCCACGGGTTTGTCTTGCTTGGATGCCATCAAGACCTTGCGTGAAGAAGGTGCCATCGTTACCGATTGCGTGAGCATCACGAACTTCGACATGACCGAAACCAAGGCCTTGTTTGAAGAGGTTGGTGTTAAGACCTATCGCATGATTGAATTCAAAAAGATCGTCAATAAGGCCGTTGAAATGGGCGTGATCGATGAAGCGCTCCAAGCCACCATTGAAGAATGGTTGAAGACGCCTTGGACGTGGGCTGCTCGCCGTGGTTTGATCGCTACCTCGCGTGAAAACTAATTCTTACCGATAACGGTAAATTGGGAATTTCTCGAGTCTTCAACAGGACTTAAGAAATTCCCTTTTTCTTTTGGTGTCCGTCTATAGAAAACTATTGCGAATTCTTGCGTACGTCGTAACTTGGCAAAAGCCCCGGTGTATTCACCCAAGCATTCTGAAGATAAGTAATAAATTTCTCGACCTCAATATTCTTTTTCGCTTTTTCATTTCTTAATAACCACACGGTTTCCGGACTACATGACCACTCTGGAAGAACTTGATACAAGCTCCCGTTATTGAGAGCATCAGATACCGCCCATCTCGGCATTCCTATTGCAATTGCATTTTCAAGCAAAGCAGAATCTATCACTGTCACAATATCGTTAACCTGAAATGACAACTTCATTTTTAAGGTCATTGATAAATTTTGTGTTTGAACCACAAGACTATTTTTCTCTGAAACCAAACTATGGTCGTTAAGCATTTCTGGCTCTGTCACGCCCTGCAGACGCTGCTTATTCGATGAAGCCGTTACCATGATTCTTTGCACCAAACCCAATGCCGTTGCGTAAACACGCGCATTGGGGAAACTTCCCAATGTAACGATGTAGTCAAAATCCCCCAAAACCGGCTTCACTTTTTTATCATAAAAAACAACCTCTGGAATGACCGAAGCATTATTTGCTTCAAACTCCGATATCCAACGCATAAATAATTTCGAAAGCGTTGCCGGCACCGCAATTCTAAATTTATTGAAGGAATCAACTTTTTTACTTTTGAACAACGAATTGGATTGATCTAATAAGGGTTTGATCTTTTCGTAATATTCTCGACCAACCCAAGTCAGCGTCAGTTGAGGGCGGTTTCTTTTGAGCAGAGCCTCCCCAACAAAGATTTCCAAATCCTTAACCGATTTACTCACATAGGAAGCGTCCGTTTGAAAGGTGTCTGCTACTTTTTGAAAACTACCCATTTCAACGCAACAAACAAAATAGCGCCAGTGCTCCAGTGGGGGTCGATTATTCTTCTGCATTGAGTAACTCCATTTCATTTGCCTTCAATAAAATCGGATGTGCATTCCACTGAGTAAAAATAAAGTCTCTAAATTGTTTTGTACTCTCTGACATGGGTTTCGACATAGGAATTTGCAGACTAATCGGACAGGGTTCCGGTTCCCAGTCCGGAAGCACCTTAACTAAACTCCCATTTTCAATTTCTTCAACGGTGTCGTGCTTTAACGCATGCACCGCAATACCAGCACCTGCGATCGCGGCTTTTTTAGCCCCTGTGTGATCTCTTAATCGAATGGAGGGGTGAAAAGGAATTTTCAATCGTTCTCGATCGCCAATGCGTTTAATAAAGAAAGAAAAATTAGAAATTAAATCCTGACTTCCTAAAAGGGAGTGGTTTTCTAACTCCTCCGGCGACCGTGGTGTTCCAAAGCACTTCAAATACTCAGGGCTAGCCAACATAACTCGTGGCATACCACCTAACTTTTCGATGTAAACCCTTTCACTTGGAATCTTTCCATGACTAAAGCGCAAATCACAAAATGAAGAAAGTCTCTGCACATGCCCAAGAGTGAGTTCTAAATCAAAGAAAACATTGGGATACATACGCCTATAGGCAGATATCCAAGGAATCAGAAGTGTTGTACCAAGAGAGTATGGGCAAGAGAGATGAATAAAATGACGCGCCTTTGTTTGCTGCCACCACGGAACCGTGGCTTGCACATAAGAAGACAAAAAAGTTTTTGATCTATTTAAAAAGTCTTTCCCATCTTCCGTTAAAACAAATCCTTGGGACTGCCGCTCAAATAAGGCCACACCCAACCGTTGTTCTAATTGATCAATGCGACGAGACAACGTTGATTTAGCCACCATCAATTGACTCGAGCTCTTTTGCAAATTCAAGCTTTGAGCTAAAGAGATAAACGTCTCGAGCAGCAAAATTTCATCTGTTTTTCTCATATTTATGAACGCCCATTGTTGCGTTATAAACATGATGATATTTTAAATTAGTCCATTGTGGAAGATCTACTGGGGTTTCAGAATAAAAACAGGCAAAAACTTTCACAAGGAGAAGTTTATGTTGTCATATACCCTTTGGATGGCCATCATCGTTGTTGCTGGCACCATTTACGCATTGATAAAGCGATATGAGACTCGATTAGTGCTCCTCACATCTGGCTTTTTAATGGCTTTCTTATCGCTTGAACCATTCATGGCTTTTCGTCAATTTGACAAGTCCATGACCAACTCTAGTTTGATCATTGCCATTTGTTCGGCAATGGGCTTTGCTGCCGTCATTTCTTTAACGGGTTGTGATAAGCACCTCGTAACGTTATTGACGCGTCCACTTAAAAAATTGGGCATTCTTTTGTTGCCTGCTAGCATGATTGTCACGAATGCACTTGCTACGGCCATTCCTTCAATGGGCGGGTTAGCTGCCGCTGTTGGTCCCACCCTTGTTCCGCTTTTGATTAGAGCCGGTTTCCGACCCGCTGCGGCCGCCGCTTGCGTTGCCGCAAGTATGGGGCCCGCCTACTTAAATCCAGGACTTTCTCACAACCCCTTTATTTCCAAAATTGCCAACATGGAAGTCATGCAGTTCATTGGCGCACACATGACAACCACGCTCATTATTTCGGGCAGTTGCATTCTTTTTGTTTCATTAACTTGCTTCTTTATGCACGATTATGATTCAAAGAACTTTGGCGCCTCCATGTCATTTGACAAGACTGAAACCGCCGAAGAAGAACTTAAGCCGAATCTTATTTACGCCATTGCTCCTCTTATTCCTATCGCAATTTTGGTGACCTGTTCGATTTGCGTTCCGCAATGGAAAGTCTCTGTTGCTACCGCCATGTTAATTGGTTCTGTTTACGCCTTTGCAGTGACTCGTACCAATCCGGAAGAAGCTGTTACTCGCTTCTTTAATGGTATGGGAAAAGGCTATGCCAGTATCTTAGGTATCATCATTGCGGCTGGCGTTTTCGCCGCCGGTTTACGTGCTGCCGGTGTTGTTGACGTCTTAGTTGAATACCTCACTCACTCCAATGAAGTCGCAAAGCTCGGTGGTGCTCTTGGCCCATTCGCTCTTGCTCTTATCACGGGTTCTGGAGATGCCGCTACCTTTGCTTTTAACGAAGCTGTCACTCCCTTTGCGGAACAATTTGGTATGACCATTGATAGCTTAGGCTACCTTGCCATGATGGCTGGTTGCTTAGGTCGTATGGGAAGTCCGTTAGCCGGTGGTGTGATCCTTATCTCGGGTATCGCCATGGTTTCTCCGCTTGAAACGGTCAAACGTACCATCCCTGCTGCCCTCATCGTGCTCGTTATTCTTTATTTCATCTGCTAGAAAATCTGGAGAAATAAATGACAAACTATTTTCAAAACGCTGTCGCTATCAGACGAGAACTCCATCAAAAACCCGAACAAGGTTGGGGAGAATTTTGCACCACGGCTCGTATTGTTCAAGAGCTCGAATCTCTCGGTTGGAAAATCTTTCTTGGGACACAACAAGTAGGACTTGATTGCGTCATGGGTCGCCCTGAAGCTTTCGTTAATAAAAATCTCGTACGGGCAAAGATGGAAGGCGTTGATGAAGCACTTTTAGAACGTATGCAAGGCTATACCGGTTGCATTGCACTTTGGGAAACGGGTATTGCCGGCCCTGTAACAGCCTTTAGATTCGATATTGATTGTGTAGGTGTCACCGAAACAGACGATCCGCAACATAAACCCAACGTTGAAAACTTCGCCTCTTGTTACCCAGGTTCTATGCACGCTTGTGGCCATGATGGCCATACGGCTATTGGCCTTACGGTGGCACGTTGGATTGCCGAACACCCTCAAGATCTAAAAGGTTCGATCAAACTCATTTTCCAACCCGCCGAAGAAGGGGTTCGTGGAGCAGCCGCTCAAGCAGCATCTGGTCTTCTTGATGATGTTAATTACATTTTGGGTTCTCACCTATCCCTTTGCTGTCGCTCTGGGGAAATTTGTACAAATCCACAAAATGTTTTGGCAACAACAAAGTTGGACGTCACCTTTACAGGCAAACCTGCTCACCCGACAATGAGTCCTGAACTGGGTCGTGACGCTCTGGCTTGCTTATGCTCAACCGTTTCCCAAATCAAAGCAATGGCTCCCCATAGCAAGGGAATGAGTTGTGTGAATGTTGGTCACATTGAAGCGGGGGAATTCCGAAACGTTGTTCCTGCCCATGGACTTTTGCAAATGGAAGTTCGCGGAGCAACAACGGAAATTAATAACTACATGGTTGAACAAGCAACTCGTATTATCAATGGCAATGCTCAAAGCTATGACGTGCAATGCCAAATTACGAAGGCTGGTGAAGCATCTTCTCTGTCAAACGACGAAGAGCTCTTGAGCTTAGTCACAAAGGTCTCTGAATCGATTCCAGAATGTAAAGAAGTCGTTAGAGAAAAACAATTTGGAGCTTCTGAAGATTACACCATGCTCGCTTCTAGAGTGCAGGCTCACGGTGGCTTGTCCGAGTTCTTTATTGTCGGGGCTGACCGCCCC
>DYCH01000049.1:673-58951 GCA_019418235.1 Sutterella sp. | reverse complement strand
GCCCCGGCGCCCACCACCAAAAGAACTTCGACTTTGATGAAAACGCTTTGGATTTAGCAATAAAAATCTTTGTTGGTTGCTTAAGTGAGCTTAATGGTAAAACCAAATAGTTCTTGTCAAATCTAGTTACCCACCTTTTGAGGCTTCCGTGATAATCATGGAAGCCTATTTTTACTTTTCAGTTATTTAACAAATGTTGGAAACAACATTTGTACATTTACTGGTTTGGTCATCATCTTTTCTTTTAACAAAAAGTCTTGACTCTTTTGCATAGCTTCAATGTCTTTTTGGGTGAGATCTGAATAAAAAGCCGACCAGTCATAAAGCTGAGCTGCTTCTTGCGTTGAAATACCGTGCTCCTTTGCCCCCAATGCAATAGCTTCTTCACGATTGGCATTGGCCCACGCCAGCGCTTCTTTATTGACCTTGGCTACGCGTTGCACCACTTCCGGATATTTTTGAACAAAGTCATCTCGAGCCGTTAAAACCAAGTTGGTTGATAACACACCCTTTGCTGATACCAACGGCACAAAACCTTGTTCTTTTGCCTTTAATAATCCACCCGCTGCCACGAGCGCAGCATCAGCTTTTCCGGCCAATAAGGTCGTTAAACTTGCCGGCAAATTCATTGAAACGAAGTTCACGTCCGACATTTTCATTTGGGATTGATCGAGTGCCAAAGTGAGTAAATGATGCAAAACCGTTCCCTTGGGGCCTACCACCATTTTTCCTTTAAGCGCTGACATATCGGCGACTTTTTTAGGATCGGCCACCAAAGCAAAGGTCGCATCCGGGTGCGCTACACCGCCCACAATATCGATACGATTGCCAACGGAATTGGCAATTAAAAGGGTGCTCGTGTTCATGGCGCTTGCCATGTCAATTTCGCCAGCGACCATCCCACGCACTTGATTAAGCCCCGCTTTAATGGGAATCCAATTAATGCGCATGCCTTCTTTTTCAAACTCTTTTTCCAAGAGTTTGTGATTTTTCATCACCATGCATTGGATATTAAAAGGGGCTTTCACGTAGGTGATATTCAAAACATCAGGCGTAGACGCTGCCCAAAGAGGAGCGCTCACACAAAGCGCAGAAACAAAACCCAAAAAGCGTTTCAAAAACATAACCAAACTCGTTGCAATTATTCGTGACGGACTGCTTCAATCGGATCCATTCGAGCCGCTCGAAGCGCAGGGAAATATCCAAATATTACGCCCGTGAGTGCAGCAAAACCAAACGCCACAATATTAATAACAGGGTCAAAAATAAAGGGGATATTCATGACAGCTGACAATAGGATAGAACCGAAAAAGGCAATCACAACACCCAGCAATCCGCCCAATGCCCCAAGCACAATGGCTTCAATTAAAAACTGCATCAAGACCTCATGCGCCATAGCGCCAATGGCCAATCGCACCCCGATTTCTCGCGTACGTTCCGTTACGCTCACGAGCATGATGTTCATAATACCAATGCCGCCCACAATGAGACTCACAGCGGCAACTGCCCCCAAAAGTGCGGTCATAATTGCTGTCGTACTGGAAACCTTACGAGCAATTTCTTCGGTATCCAAAATCATGAAGTTATCGCTATCGTTTGCCGAAAGGGAGCGGCGTTCACGCATCAAAAGGGTCAAACTGTCAATCACCGTCTGACGCTCCACATCCTTATCGACGGAAATTAAAATGGCCGATACGCGCGTATTACCACTCACACGACGCAGAAAGGTTTGAATGGGCATCACGACCAAATCGTCTTGGTCACCGCCGATCGCCACCTGCCCCTTGCTTTCTAAAACACCCACCACACGGCAAGAGAATTGCCCCGTTCGCAACATCTCTCCGACGGGTTCTTCGCCACCGAAGATTTCTTTTTGAATGGTGGCGCCAATAATACACACGGCAGAACCGGCGGCTTCTTCCTGCGGCTCAAAAAAGCGCCCTTGGGATAAATTACGATTATCTAAAATAAAATAATCGTTCGTGCTCCCTACTACCTGCGTAGTCCAATTTCGACCTTGTGCCACAACCACCATGGATCGCGAACGCTGAGGTGCCGCCACCACGACCCCGGCAATTTGATTGGCAATCGCTTCAACATCGTCGAGCTTAAATTGCGGCGCACCACCCATACCGCCCGGTCCCAAACGTTGACCGGGACGAAGCATGAGTTGATTAGAGCCTAAACTTTCAATTTGCGTACGTACGGCTTGCGTGGCGCCATTGCCCACCGTCACCATCGTAATGACAGCTGCCACACCGATCACCACCCCTAAAACGGTCAGGAGCGATCGCATCGGGTTGCGATAAATTTGTCGAATTGCCAATAAAAACGCATTAGCCCACATGACGCATATCCTTATCACTATCAAGGCGCCCGTCTCGGAACAGAACAATACGCTTGGCGTACGCTGCCATATCCGGTTCGTGCGTCACAAGACCAATCGTAATGCCGTCGCTTTCGTTTAGTTCTCGCAAGAGTTCCATGATTTCAACGCTACGCTTACTGTCCAAGCTCCCCGTCGGTTCATCGGCTAAAAGTAAAAGCGGTTTACTCACAATGGCACGAGCAATCGCAACACGTTGCTGTTGCCCACCCGAGAGTTCTGCCGGCGTATGGTGCTCCCATGGAAGCAGTCCCACGCGATCAAGCGCTTCTCTAGCCAATTCATGACGATCCTGCGCAGCCATCCCTCGATAAAGCAGAGGCAACTCCACATTTTCCAAGGCGGTTGTTCGCGGCAAAAGGTTAAAACCCTGAAACACAAAACCAAAATATTTGCGTCGTAACAACGCTCGCTGATCCTGAGTCATTTGATTGACCGGTACGCCTTTAAAAAGGTACGTTCCGGCGCTCGGTGTATCCAATGCACCCACAATATTCATGCAAGTGGATTTCCCTGAACCCGAAGGT
Source organism: Sutterella sp. (assembly GCA_019418235.1). Classification (GTDB taxonomy): domain Bacteria; phylum Pseudomonadota; class Gammaproteobacteria; order Burkholderiales; family Burkholderiaceae_F; genus Aphodousia. The sequence continues at coordinate 56,038 of DYCH01000049.1, read as the reverse complement.
CCCATCACCGCCACAAATTCCCCCTGATTAATCGACAAACTGATGCCTTGCAATGCATCAAAGGCAGCATCACCCACGCCGTAGCGTTTATAGATATCAATCAGTTGAATTAAGGGCATTTCTTCAGACATGATTTACAGCAATCTCCGTAAAGCCCCTGTCTCTAAACATGGGATGTAAGGAGCAAAGTCGTAAGACTTTGTAAATAAGTTAATTGAAAATATCGTTAGTTGATCTCTATTGCTAGAATAAAGTCATGGAACTGATGCTCAACTACTCATTTGAACTGAAACTCAATACTGCTCAACGTCGTTTCTTAAGTCAAACGGCGGGAGCGGTGCGTTTCGTTTGGAATCATTTTATAGCTGAGCAAAAAACCATTCAAGAGTCTCGTAACACCGTCTATCTCCAAAACAAAGAACGCGTTGAACAAGGGTTAGAACCCTTGCCTCAACCGTCTTTGCTCTCGTTTAATGATTGTTGCAAAGCCCTCACGGCTCTCAAACGAGCCGAGGGGACGCAATGGTTAAAACAACCCATAGCGCAAGCTTTGCAACAAACGTTGCGTGATCAAGATCGTGCTATACGAGAGTCTTTCAAGAATGGTAAAGGTTTTCCACATTTTAAGTCCAGAGATCACGGTGACAGTTTTCGATTGCCTCAACCGAAAGCCCAAGACATTGACGAAGCCAACGCTCGCGTTTTTGTCCCCAAGTTAGGGTTTGTGCGCTATCGGAAAAGTCGAGACACGGTCGAGGGACTGGTTCGTCAGGTAACGATCAAGCGCGATGGAACGAAGTGGTTTGTGGTGATCACGAAGTTGATCACAAACTACCAACCGCTTGAGACGCTTGCCGGTGAGTGTGGGATCGATTTGGGCATTGCCCAAACCATCACTACCTCAGATGGTAAGGTCTATCAAATCGACACCGATCGCATCAAGACCATTGAAAAGCAAATTGCTCAAAAGCAGAGGGCTTTAAGCCATAACTACGAGGCTCGACGTCAGTTGGCCAAGTCAGGTTTAGCTCAAGCCTTTGATAAAACGAAACCCAGTCGCAAGCGTTGTCGCTTGAAAGCGCAGATCCAAAAGCTCTATCAAAAACTTCGCAATATCCGTAAGGATTTCTGTCAACAAACGGCAAATGCCATTGCACGCACGGTCGGGATGGTCTATGTCGAGGATTTGAAAATCCGAAATATGACAGCCAATGCCAAAGGAACGATAGAAGAACCGGGTCGACGAGTTAAACAAAAGTCAGGCTTAAACAAAGCGATGTTGCGGTTTTCGCCTCATCAATTGGTTTCAAGTTTGGAGTGGGCCCTACTCAAACACGGAGGCTACGTGACAAAGGTTAATCCTGCGTACACGAGTCAAACGTGCCCGAGTTGTGGCCATTGTGAAAAAGAAAATCGCTCCACGCAAGCGAAATTTGAGTGCCGTCAATGTGGCTACACGAACAACGCTGATGTTGTAGGAGCGATCAATGTATTAAACCGGGGACGGACAGTCCCTTCGATGCCTGCCCAGTGAACCAACGTTAGTTGGTCAGCAACAGGAACCCACCGAAGGTGGTGTACGGCATAAAACTGTGCACTGCCCGTAGGAATCCCTTCAGTGAGGGGAGGATGTCAATTCTCCGCCTTCTTTTGGCCCGTAATCAATAAATCGCCCTCTTTGAGTTCGCCTGAAATCACTTCCGTGCGAATGCCGTCCGATGCCCCTGTCACAATCGTAAGCATTTGAGGCGTTTGGTTTCTTAACACCCAAATCTTACTTTGACGCGTGGCCGTCGCCCCGCCCACGTCCTTAGCCGTTTTATTGACCCCTTGTTGATGCGGAGGACCCATCATCAAGCCACTTACCGCACTCTTAGATTCGCCACCGGTCTTTGGACTGTAGCGCAAAGCCGTGTTAGGTACTAACAGAACATTTTCTCGATTTTGCGTTTGAATACGAGCCGTTGCGGTCATCCCTGGACGAAGCAATAAATCCGCATTTTTAACCGTCAAATAAGCGGTGTAAGTCACGACGTTATTGTCCGTGTCTTGAGAAGGCCCGTAAGAGACTTTCGTTAGCGTTGCCGGAAACTCACGATTAGGATAGGCACTCACGGTAAACGTTGCCGCTTGCCCCTCTTTCACCACAGCGACATCAGCTTCGTCCACATCAACTTCCAACTCAAGCTCTCGCAAATCGCTCGCTAACGTTAAAAGTTCCACCGCTTGCAATGAAGCTGCGACGGCATAGCCCGGTTCAACAGAACGCGCCAAAATCACGCCATCGATTGAAGCGGAAATAAAAGCTTTCGTGAGGTCGCTTTCCGCGGTCGTGAGTTCTGCCTGCGCATTTTCAATTTTGGCCTTTGCAACATCAATACTCGCTAAGGCACGCGCAACCACGGCTGACTGCTCATCCAATTCCGTTTGAGCCGGTGTTTTACCGCCGGATAACTTTCTCACGTTTAATAGACGTTGGTACTTGGCCTTTGCCTCTTTGTGAGTGGCTTGCGCTTCACTCAGACTTGCCTTAGCACTGGCTAATGAGGCTCTCGCCATGGCAACCGATGCTTTTAGTTTTGTCGTGTTTAATTCAATGAGAACTTGGTCTTTTTTCACCACATCATTGACATCAACCAACACCTTTTCAACGATCCCTGACAATTCCGAACCGATTGAAACGGTTTGCTCAGCTTCGAGCGTACCGTTGGCCGTTACATCAACCTTCAACGTTCCGCGCGTCACTTCAGTCGTCAAATACTGAGGCGCAGAACCTGAGTTTCCCAACCACCATACAGCAGTGCCCAAAACGGCTGCGCCAATCGCACCCGCCAACACTTTCTTGCGAGTAGACCACTTGGGTGCCGCTGCTTCGTCAAGAAGCGTTTTGATGGATTCTTTATCGGTATTACCCATTTTTTTCTTCCTTGTCCTTTGCTTCGGGTGTCCAACCGCCACCTAAAGCCCGATACAGTTCAACGTAGGCTTGGGCTTGTTCAGATTGGTTATCCACCACGGCTTCTTGTGCACTTAATTGAGAGCGAAGCGTCGAGAGAACCGTTTCGTAGTCCACTAGACCGCTTGAGTATTGTTGAAGAGCCAATTGTGCGGCCAACTCACTACTTTTTTGAGCACTCAATAATGACTTTTGACGCAATTGCGTTGTTCTTAATTGGGAAAGCGCATTTTCGGTTTCTTCCAGAGCCGTCACTAAAGCCGCCGTGTATTTTGCTTGCGCCGTATCCAATGCAGCTTTTTGCGTTTCAGTACCGGCAATCGCTTCCCCCCAATTCAATATCGGCATCGAAAGTGCGCCCACTAAAGCACCGATTCCCGTCCCCGAGGCGCCTAAGGCGCTCACCGTTGCGGCCGTGGTTCCGATACTGCCCGAGAGTGACAACGTCGGGAAAAAATCTGCCTGCGCGGCTCTTACTTTATACAAAGCCGCTATGACAGAGGCTCGTGCCGCTTGCACATCGGGTCGCAAAGAGATGACGTCGGCTGGAATAGCCACTGCTAAATCGTCCGGTGCCTGAGGAATGCCTTTGGCAGGCAACCCCTTAATGGTTGTTAATGGCAATACAGTCAAACGCGATAACGCCGTTTGGTAAACATGAATAGAGTGACGTGCCGTATCAATTTGCGCCTTCATGCTTTCATAAGAAGCACTAGCTTGCTCGGCATCAATCGCCGAAACGAGCCCCGCTTGGTGACGCCATTGGGCTAAGTTTCGTCCTTCCTCATAAGAAAGAACGTTTTTCTCCAAAATAGCCAATTGCTCATTGGCCTGACACAAAGCAATGTACGTTTTAGCGACTTCGCTTGCCACGGCGCTTTGTGTATCTTCTAAAGTCAGAGCTTGTGCTTGAGTTGTTGCGCTTGCCGCCCCTTGCGTTGCGATGTCTCGTCCACCAAAGTTAAAACTCCATTTAGAGGTCGCTTCGGCGGAGTAACCTTGCGTCCAATCATGGTTTTTCCATTGATCGGTGGCATCTCCCCCAATATTAAATGACGGCCAGAGGCTTGAATTGGCCTGCGTTAAGGAGGCTTGAGCAGAACGAAGATTGGCCTGAGCTTGAGCAATGTCGGTGTTATTGAGCAACGTCTTTTCAACAAGAAAACTCAACGTTTCGTTGTTCCACCGAGCCCACCACTGTTCGGGTTTCTCTCTTACGGTTAGAGCCGCCTCTTTCCCTTCCCCACTTGTCCACTGGGCGGGAATTAAGTCTTGATGCTTTCTCTCTAATGTCTCAGGCATCTCCACTGCACAACCAGAGAGCATCAGAGTACAAACAAAGGCATATGAAAAAGCTTTCATCATTTCTTGTCTTTTGTCGAATTTGTTACAAGCAGTTTGCACGATTTTTTCTTGAAAAACATTGACAAAACAACAAAATTTTCAAATATGTACAAACGAATACAAAAAGTTTTTTATTCGCACATAATCCGTGCCTAAAATGGAAGAATATCGGTATCATTTCGGCTTTTGAGAAATTTTTAGCGAATTGACATTTCCATGCCACCTAAGATTTTAATTTTCCACCACGATCGCGTGTATGAAGCGCTTTTGACCGACTTCTTAGTTTTCTGTAACTATGTAGTCTGTCCTGCCTATTCGCATACCGATGTGATCGAACAAATGCGGGAAAAGGACTTCGATTTGGTGGTCTTGGATTTGGCCAACGAAAACGATTTGGCCTTGGTCGAACTCTTTCACAAAGAGCTCCCCGATCTTTCTCCGCTATTATTAGTAGCCCCTGACACGCCTCAAGACATCGTCAATGCCGTCAAGAGTAAAAACGAAACAATCGTTCAGCTTCCGGTTCCCTTGGTTGATATTTTGACTTTGGTGCGAACGATGCTTGAAAAGCAGGAAACGCAAAAATTGAACGCCCGTGCTCCCATTCAAATTGGGGGGCTCACGATTGATGCCGTTAACAGTACCGCCAAAATTGACGATCAACCGCTCACATTAACCGTGACGGAATTCTCGCTTTTAAATTTATTGGCAAGCCACTGCAACGAAGCGGTGAGCAAAGACGAAATCTATCCCACGGTCTTGGGTCGCCCTCGCGGTCAGTTTGATCGTTCCATTGACGTTCACATTTCCAGCATCCGTCATAAACTTCAAGTAGCCGCCGGCGCTCGTTTCTGTATCGAAAGCGTCCGTGGCGTGGGCTATCGCTTCAAGGCTCAGCTTTAATCTTCGGGGTTTTCCCTCTGAAAACCCCTGCAACTTCCGCTAATTTCCATTAAAACAGCGACATATATCAAATCCCTCTATTTTCTTTGGACACAAGCCAAAGAAAAGGCGCACAATAGAACTATTGCTTATAGCTTTTAATCCATTAAGGGGGTTTTATGAGTCAATATCCTGTTGAGAATATTCGTACTGTAGCTTTTGTTGGCCATGGTTCCACGGGTAAAACAACTTTGGTTGAAGCCTTGCTCTATCGCAGTGGCATGATCAAAGAGGTCGGGGCCATCGAAAAGGCCAACACTGTTTGTGACTTCGATCCCCTCGAAAAAGAAGTTCAACACTCGCTTCGCACGAGTGTGACTCACTTAAATGCTCAAAAAGATGACGGCACGCCCGTCAGAATTCACTTGCTTGACACCCCGGGGTACCCCGATTGCGTCGGTCAAGCCTTGGGTGCTTTGGACGCCGTAAAGACGGTTTGTGTTGTAGTGGACGCTACCAAGGGCGTTGAATTGATGACGCGCCGCATGATGGAATGGGCCAAGGAACGTAACCTTTGCCGCATGATCGTTATCAATAAGATTGATCAACCCAATATCGATTTTATGAAGTTGTTGGGTGAATTGCGTGAAGCCTTCGGCAATGAAGTGCTTCCGTTGAACTTACCGAATAAAGACTGCACCCACGTGATCGACTGCTTCGATAACGATAAGGGTGAAGCCAATTTCGCTTCCGTGGAACGTGTTCACCAAGCCTTTATTGAACGTGTTGTTGAAATGGATGACGAAACGATGGAACGTTATCTCGAAGAAGGTTCCGTTGATCCGAAGAGCTTGCACGCACCGTTGACCAAAGCCTTGCGTCTGGGTCACATCATTCCGGTGTGCTTCACCTCTGCCAAGAATTTGATCGGTATGCGTGACTTAACGAAGGTTTTCGTTCGTCACCTCCCGAACCCGACCGAAGCCAACGCTCCATTGTTCTACCGCGCTGACGGTTCTGAATACGCAACGTTGCCTGATGCCGATCGCCCCGTCATTGCTCACGTCTTTAAGGTGGTCAACGACCCCTACATCGGCAAGATCGGTTTATTCCGCTTGCACCAAGGTCGCATCGTCAAAGACACGACGTTGTTCGTTGATGAAAGCAAGAAGCCCTTCAAGATTACGCGTCCGATGATGATGCAAGGCAAGGACGGTCTCGAAGTTGACGAAATGAATCCTGGTAACATCGGTGCCGTTGCCAAGGTCGACGACATTGTCTACGGTAGCGTCTTGCATGATGCCTCGATTGAAGGCGGCATCTACATGAAGAAGTTAAACTTCCCGAAACCGATGTTCGGTTTGGCCGTTCGCCCCGCTCGCCGTGGTGACGAAGGTCGTATGTCTGAAGTGCTTGAAAAGATGGCAAGCGAAGACCCGACTCTGAAAATCGGTCATGACGCCGTCATGAATGAAACTGTGTTGCGTGGCGTGAGCGAACAACACTTGAAGATCGTCATCAAACGCATGGCAACGCAATTTAAGTTGGAAGTCGAAACGAGTACGCCTCGTGTGCCTTATCGTGAAACGATTGCAGCACCTGCAGAAGGTCATGCTCGTCATAAGAAGCAAACGGGCGGCGCCGGTCAATTCGGTGAAGTCTTCCTTCGCATTGAACCGTTGCCGCGTGGCGCAGGCTTTAAGTTTGTTGACCAAGTCAAGGGCGGTGCGATTCCGTACAACTTAATTCCTGCCGTTGAAAAGGGCGTTCGCGAAGTGCTCGATCAAGGCTATGTGGCCGGTTACCCGATCTATGACGTTCGCGTTACGGTCTATGACGGTAAGTATCACCCCGTCGACAGTAAGGAAGTGGCTTTCGTTTCTGCCGGTCGTAAGGCATTCTTGGATGCATTGCAAAATGCCAAGGCCACGTTGCTTGAACCGATCGTTCGCATTGAAATTTTGGCACCCGATAACTTTATGGGTGACATTGCCGGTGACCTCGCCAGCCGTCGCGGTCAAGTGAGCGGCACCGAAAACTTAAACGGTGGCATGATGCTCATCACGGGCCGTGTGCCGTTAACGGGCTTGGATGGTTACGCTAACCGCCTCAATGCCTTAACGCAAGGCGCAGGTAGCTACTCCGTTGAGTTGGATGCTTATGAACCGGTTCCGGCCAGCGTACAAGCTGACTTGGCCAGCAAGTACCAACGAAAGGAAGAAGAGGAATAACTCCTTAGACTAGACTAACAACATCGCAGAAATTCTTTTGGGTTTCTGCGATGTTTTGTTTTGCTTTGACGTGTCATAACGTGAGCACTCGTACAAAAAACGTCACTTTCAGGCTAAAATACATCGATTAATTCTTTGGGAACTCTTTTCCCGTCAATTGGGAGCATTTATGCGTACCGAATATACCGGTCTTATCAATGAGTCTTTCATTGGTCAAACGGTGACCCTTTTTGGTTGGGTTCACCGCCGCCGTGACCACGGTGGTGTGATTTTTATTGACTTGCGCGATCGCGAAGGTTTGTTGCAAGTCGTTTGCGACCCGGATCGCCCGGAAGTTTTCTCCACGGCCGATTCTGTTCGTAATGAATTTTGCTTGAAAGTTGTTGGCTTAGTTCGCGCCCGTCCTGAAGGCACGACCAATCCTGACTTGGTTTCTGGCGGCGTCGAAGTGCTCTGCCAAGAATTGGAAATCCTCAATAAGTCTGAAACGCCCCCGTTCCATTTGGACGACGAAAACTTGTCTGAAACGACGCGTTTGACTTATCGCGTTTTGGATTTGCGTCGCTTGCAAATGCAACGTAACCTCAAGTTGCGTTACAAGACCGCTTTGACGATCCGCAATCACTTGGATCGCCAAGGTTTCATCGACATCGAAACCCCGATGCTCACGCGCAGCACCCCGGAAGGTGCCCGTGACTACTTGGTTCCGAGCCGCGTGCACGACGGTCACTTCTACGCTTTGCCGCAATCCCCGCAATTGTTTAAGCAATTGTTGATGGTGGCTGGTTTTGACCGCTACTACCAAATCGTTAAGTGCTTCCGTGACGAAGACTTGCGTGCTGACCGCCAACCCGAATTCACCCAAGTGGATATTGAAACGTCCTTCTTGAATGAAATCGAAATCCGTAACATCATGGAAAACATGATTCGCCAAGTTTTCAAGGAAACGATCAACGTTGATTTGGCAGATCCCTATCCCGTGATGACGTGGCACGAAGCCATGACGCGTTTCGGCTCTGATAAGCCCGACTTGCGTATTAAGGGTATCGAACTTCGTGAAATCACCGAACAAGCTAAGACGAGCGAATTCAAGGTCTTCCGTTCTGCTACGGAATTGGCCGACGGTAAGGTTGTCGCCATGAACGTTCCGCACGCTGCCAGCATGCCGCGTTCTGAAATCGACGCCTACACGGAATTCGTCAAGATCTACGGTGCCAAGGGTTTGGCCTACATTAAGGTTAACGAAAAGGCTAAGGGTCGCGAAGGCTTGCAAAGCCCGATCGTAAAGAACTTGTCCGATGAACTCTTGGCTCACATCCTTGAAGTGACGGGTGCTCAAGACGGCGACGTAATCTTCTTCGGTGCTGACCGCGCTAAGATCGTTTACGACTCTTTGGGTGCTTTGCGCTTGAAGATCGGCCACAGCGACTTCGGTAAGGCCAACGGTCTTTATGAAGAAGGCTGGAAGGCTTTGTGGGTTGTTGACTTCCCGATGTTTGAATACGACGAAGAAGAAGACCGCTGGGTTGCTTGTCACCACCCGTTCACGATGCCCAAGGAAGAACACATTGACCTCTTGGAATCCGATCCGGGTAAGTGCTTGGCCCAAGCCTATGACATGGTCTTAAACGGCTGGGAAATCGGTGGCGGTTCTATCCGTATCCACCGTGCCGACGTTCAAAGCAAGGTCTTTAGTGCCTTGAAGATCGGCCCGGAAGAAGCTCGTGCTAAGTTCGGTTTCTTGCTCGACGCTTTGCAATTCGGTGCTCCTCCGCACGGCGGTATCGCCTTCGGTTTGGATCGTATCGTCACCATCATGGCCGGTGCTCCGTCCATCCGTGACGTGATTGCCTTCCCGAAGACGCAACGCGCTCAATGCTTGCTCACGCAAGCTCCGGCTCCTGTCGACGAAAAGCAATTGCGTGAATTGCACATCCGTTTGCGTAACCCGCAACCGGCAGAATAATCCGCAATAACAAAAAAAGAAGCGCTGATTTTAAACGTCAGCGCTCTTTTTTTTATCTTGGTTTCATCTTAATTCAGAATCAACGAATCTCCGTCGTTATCCCAGGGATCTTGCGTGATCGCCCATTCCGTCACAATGTCCTTGCGGTCAAACTGCACCCAAAACGCCATGCGATGACCACCCACTTCTTCAAAGCGATACATATAAGCGGTTTGATCTTGAAGTCGGAATTCGTACTCTTGGGCACAACGACCAAAAAGTTGATAAATGTCAGCCTTGGTGTGGACACCCACCTTCACTAATTTGAAGTGCTCTTCGTTCATGGTTCTTTCTTTACCGATAAAGCGACCGTCTTTATCGAAGTGCATCCAATAGGTTTCAAACCCAAAAGGTTGGCCAGAATAAACTAAAGTGAAACGACCGTCTGGATGCTCGATACGCGAATCCGGTGCGCCAATTTGATTCACAACGGAAGCTTCTTCTTGACCAGGCTCTACCCAATCCGGGTGCATCGCACAACCAGACAACATTCCAATTCCCAAAGTCGCACATAAAAGCGCAATGATTTTTGTTTTAGCTGGCATGACTTATTCTCCTACTCATTAAGAAAATTGTATCTCAAAAGACGGTTACAACTTGAGCAAAAATCTGTTTCAGGATGTCTCTGATGCTGAAGCGAGTATCATTGGTTACATATATTCAAAATCTTGCTATGCGCTCTGTCATTCCTCTTGCTCTGACTTCTACCATGGTTGTTCAAACCATGGCAACGGCCGCGACCGTAACATTGTCAGCCATCGCTCCGCTGGTGGCGGTCTCTCTTGGCGTTCCTAGTTCTTTCATCGGTACGTACGTTTGTTGTCTCTACATTGGTGCGGCTATTTCTGCCGTGATTGGTGGCACCATGGTGACGCGCTACGGTGGCATTCATGTCTCGCAAGGCGCGCTTGTTTTAGCCGCCATTGGTTTACTTTTGAGTTCCTTTTCTCACTTTAGTGTGATTTGCTTGGGGGCTTTCTGTTTAGGTTTGAGTTACGGCCCGATCACGCCGGCTTCGAGCGACATTTTGGCGCACACCGTGCCCAAAGAGCGCATGGGGTTTGTCTTTTCACTCAAACAAACTGCCGTCCCATTAGGGAGTGCATTAACAGGATTAATTATTCCTAGCATTGCTTTGTGGGCCAACGATTGGCACGCCGGCCCTCACGTCATGGCGATTTTGGCACTTTGCGTGGCCTTGCTTGTCATGTACCATCGTGATCGCTTGGACGATCACATGGATCGGACGTTTAAATTCAGTATTCAATCCGTGTTAAACGCATTGAGGTTGGTTACGACTGATAAAGGCCTTCGCAGTATGTGCGTGGCATCCTTTGTCTATAACGGCACACAAATGTGTGTTTTGAGTTTTTTGGTTGCCTACCTCGTTGAAGACATCTCGATTTCCATCGTTATCGCCGGGATGCTTTTGACCGCAACCGGCATCGGTGGCATCTGTGGGCGTCTTTTTTGGGGCATTTTTTCCGATTGGATTCACTCGGCTCGAATTACACTATCGATTCTTGGCTTTTTAATGGCAACGATGCTGTCTTTAACGGGCTTTTTTAACGCCGACACTTCGATTTATTGGATGGTCACCATTGCGGTTTGCTTAGGCGCTTCGGCCATTGGCTGGAACGGTGTTTATTTAGCGAACGTTGCACGCATTGCACCTGAAGGTAAAGCGAGCGTTGCCACCGGAGGCACACTCTTTTTCACGTTTGGCGGTGCAATTTTCTTGCCGTTACTCTTTGGTTGGATTCATAGCCTCTCAGCCCACTACTTCATGAGCTTTTACTGCGTGGCGGCATTGTGTGCAACCACTGGGCTTTGGCTATTGATTAGAAAACACTAAGGATGAACTTGGTGCTCTTTGATATCGGACTCGATGCTATCGACCAATTCGTGAAAATTTTGACGCACTTGCGCTTCAGAGCACCCCAATATCAAGGCATCTTCTAAAGCATCTTTGAGTAACGTACGAAGCTCTTCGTAGTTTTCGTTGAGAACTTTGACTTTTTCAGTGCAAGACACGGGAGAGCCATCGGGCTTAATCCAACAAGGTGCACCCCAATTATTTTTGTTTGCCATATGTTTTGAACCTTTCTTGAACAGCCTTCATTTTCTCAGAATCTAAAATTTTAGGTGTCCCTAATTGGTAAACCACTGTGTACGTCTTGGCTAAATTTTCGACTTCGTGAGCGAGTTTGAGAGCACTTAACAAGTCCTTGCCCGTGGCTACAACCCCGTGATGCGACAATAGGCATGCGTAACGATTTTCCAAAGCTTTTGCACAATAATCCGCTAGCTCAGGCGTTCCAAATAAAGCGTAAGGTGCACAAGGAATATCGTCACCACCGGCTACTGCAACCATGTAGTGAAAGGCCGGAATAGACATTTCTTGACAGGCCAAAGCGGTGGCATACACAGAGTGCGTATGAACAATGGCGTTAACGGCAGGCTTTTGTCGAAAAACTTCGGCATGCATCAACCATTCGCTCGATGGCAAACGCTTCGCGTCAATTTCACCCAATGATTGGGCATTGATAGGAACAAAAACCAAATCGTCCGTTTGGAGAGCTTCGTAAGCAATACCGGTCGGCGTAATCAGAAAGCCTTCCGTTTGTCCCTTTTTTACGCGCACAGAGACATTGCCACTTTTGTTGACGTTAATGCCTAAACGGTTCATGTCACAAGCGGTTTGAATCACCGCTTGTGCTATTTCAAATAACGAGTCGGACACCAGTGGCCTCACCAACGCGTTGAAGCGCGAGCCCCTTCAGGGAAAAGGCGCGTTAAAAATTCCGGCTGACACACACCGCGTTCCGTGATGATCCCCGTCACTAAGCGAGCGGGCGTCACGTCAAATGCAGGATTTTCCACGTTGATTTGCGGCGGAATTAATTCAATCTTCGTTAATTGACCGTCATCGTTCACGCCTTGAACATAACGCAACTCATTGCCGTCACGATTTTCGATTTCAATACTGTGTTTGCCGTCTTGAATCGTCCAGTCAATGGTCGAGAAAGGAGCTGCCACATAAAAAGGCACATCCATATCTTTTGCTGCCAAGGCCTTTAAATAGGTACCGATTTTATTGGCCACATCACCCACGGCCGTTACACGATCAGCCCCCACAATCACCATATCGACTTCACGATGTTGCATCAGGTGGCCGCCCGCATTATCGGCAATGACCGTATGAGGAACACCGAAAGAGGCTAATTCCCAAGCCGTCAACAAACCTTGATTGCGAGGACGCGTTTCATCAACCCAAACATGAAGCGGAATGCCTTGCTCAAAAGCAATATAAACAGCAGACAATGCCGTCCCGTAGTCAACCGTTGCCAACCAACCGGCATTGCAGTGCGTCAAAATATTGACCGGTGTACGCTTTTTCGCATAAAGCTCCGCAATGAGTTTGGCACCATGCGTACCAATCGCACGATTAGCCAACACATTGGCTTGCGTCATTTCTTCTGCTTTTTTCAGCGCTGCCACAAAGCGATCTTTAGGACTTAAAGGCATCACAGCCTTAACGATACTATCCACGCCCCATTGCAAATCCACTGCCGTAGGACGCGTTGAAATGAGTTCACTTCGAACTTGATGAATCGATTCGTCACTGGGGTCATCTTTAATGGCCAAAACCATGCCCCAAGCCCCCGTGATACCAATCAAAGGAGCACCACGCACCATCATTGTTGCAATGGCACGTTGAACTTCTTTCCAAGAACGAAGTTCGACCTTTTCAAAGGCATAAGGTAGTTTGGTTTGATCAATAATGCCGATCGCCTGGCCGTTGTCAATTGACCAAATTGTCCGGGTAGGTACACCATTGACTTTCATAAAAGACTCCAATGACTTTTTCTTTAATCCTTACTCTCCATTTTAATCAAAAGAGCATCTTGTTTTCGAGCTTTCCGACCGCTTCGTGGAGGGGAAATCCTCTCTGCACTTCTTTTTCGTATTCCATCAACTTCCTCATTGAGGAGAAATTTCTCTCTTCGCTTGCTTTTTGACGTCTTTAAGCATTGAGAAAATTTTTGTACAAAATCGAAAAATCAAGCGTTTAGACCCGATTGTTACGGTACAATAGACTGTTGATCTTTTGCTTATTTATTACTGTTTAAAATGGTTTGCGCCCATCATTTAACCCCCGCTTTGATTCCTAATTCCGTGGCCGTGATCGGAGCCAGTGACCGAGCAGAGTCTCGAGGCACGGTTTTATGGAAAAGCCTCATGGACGGCAATTTCTCCGGCAAGGTCTATCCCGTCAATCCCAAGTACGATTTTCTTGGTGACGTGCCTTGCTACAAATCGATTAAAGACATTGAAGACCCTGTTGATTTAGCCATCATTGCGACAAGCACCAAAGTCATTGAAAAGGTGCTCGAAGAGATCGCCGCTAAAGGAACACGTTTTGTTGTTTTAACACCCACCGAAGCCTCGGTAACGAGCAACCCTTCCTGGCAAGCTCACATTGTTAACAAGGCGCACTCTTTGGGTGTGCGCTTAATTGGCACCGATTGCCTCGGCATTATGCGTCCGGAAATCGGTTTTAACGCAAGCTATTGGATGCAAATTCCCAATAAGGGCAGTATTGGCTTTGCCGCTCAATCTGGCGTCATTTCCACTTCTGTGCTCTCTTATGCTCAAGCCAATGGTCTTGGTTTTTCATCCTTAGTTAATACGACCGATGAAATCGATGTCACGATGGATGAAGTCGTTGACTTCATGGCACAAGACCGTGCTACGCGCGTCATCGTCTTGCACGTTGAAGGGATTCGTAATCCTCGAGAATTTTTCTCTGCCGTTCGAGAAGCAGCCCGCGTTAAACCGGTCATCGTGTTGCGTGGTGGCAAGAGCTTACAAGCAGGCCAACTTTTAGCGAGCCGTATGTCGGTGCCTGCCGGTGATGATGATGCTTTCAATGCACTTTTAGATCGTGCAGGTGCCATTCGTGTCTACGATTTGGATGAATTGTTAGCTGCCATTGAGATTTTCTCTTCTCGCCGTCTTCCTCGCGCCAACCGTATCGGCATTATCAGTAACGGTTCTGGCTTTGGTGTGTTGGCTGCCGACGCCGCCAGCAAGTATGGCGTGAAATTAGCCAATCTCACGAGTGCAACGACGCAACGTTTGGGGCAACTTTTCGATAACCCCTTGCCCTTTACCAATCCGGTTGACCTTTGGGCCGACGCCGATCCTCGCCGCATGAAGCTTGCGTTAGACGCTTTAAATCAAGATGAAAACGTTGACGGCATTATTGTGATTGCGGCACCGACTTTTACCATGCCCGTCAAGCACCTCTGTGATGCTTTGTCGTACGCAACGGAGTCCACCTACAAACCCGTTATCACGGCTTGGGTGGGAGAAGAGCAAGCCGTTACGGCTCGCCACCAATTGGATGCTCAACAAATTACGGCCATTAAGAGTCCTGAACGCGCTGTTCAAGCTTTCTCGTGGTTAAGTCGCCACGCAGAAAACCGTCGCTTTATTGCCGGTGCTGTTGCCGAAGGCAATGCTTTGTTGCCCATGAATATCCAAGCGGCGCAAGAGCTCATCGCAGGCAAACTTAAAGAACAAGACTTCACACTTGATGAGTTGGAAACCAAGCGTATTTTGGCTTCCATGGGACTTTCCACCGCAAGTGGCATTTTCACGACGTCTCCTGTAGAAGCCGCCGATGCTGCCCAATCTTTGGGATTCCCCGTTGTGTTGAAGGTTTTGGCCGAAGGCGTTGTTCATAAGAGCAATGTGGGTGGTGTGCGTCTTAATGTGCGCAATATCCAACAAGCGCTTGAAGAAAGTGAAGAGCTTTTAGAAAACGTTCGCTCAAAAGCCCCGTACGCTCAAATTCGTGGCATTTTCGTCCAACGCCAAATTTGCGTTGAAAACGGACGAGAACTTCGCATTAACATTCAAACGGATTCCCGCTTTGGCCCGGTGATTCGCTTTGGTGCCGGTGGTCGCATGGGCGACATCTATCAAGACAGTGCATTAGAGCTTTTGCCTTTAACGGAACCGCTTGCCAGAAAGTTAATTGAAAAACCGCAAATTGCTCAAAGTTTGAACAATTTCCGAGGCATGCCCGAAGTCAACAAAGACGCATTAGTCCAAGTTTTGCTTCGTTTGTCCACGCTTGTGACGGAGATTCCGGCCATTCGCAATCTCAATATCGATCCCCTTTTGGTAGACGAAGGTGGCTGCGTTGTGCTTGATGCCCATATCGGTATTGCCGATATGCCGTTAAAGAAAGACCAACAGGCCTCGCACTTGATGCTCTCGCCTGCCCCTGTGTTTGATCACGAGTGGTTGCCGGTCAAAAATGGTTTTATTCAATTGCGAAGCATCCGCGAGCACGACTACGATGCTGTGAAAGCCTTCCTTTCACGTTTGTCGCCGCAAACGGCCTACTTACGATTCCATATTTCTTCGACCGAATTGGCTCGAGAAAAGTTGGTGGAACTCACCAACATCGACTACAACCGCGAAACAGCCATTGTCGCTTTTGACATGGATGCCCCCGAAGAAATCCGCGCTGTTGCTCGCTTTAAGCGCCTTTACGGTTCGTCGGTTGCCGAATTCGGTGTCATCGTTGAAGATGCTTGGCAACAAAGAGGACTTGCTCGCATTTTGATGACGACCTTGGCTCAAGAAGCTAAGAAAAAGAAAATTACGAAACTTGTCGGCTATGTCCTCAAGGGTAACGAAGGCATGTTTGCCCTCATGAAGTCTTTAGGCTACCAACGCCAAGAAGAAACCGACAACGATAACTTTATTACTTTTACGTTAACGCTCTAAAACTATGTCCGACCTTAATGTTTCTATCGATCAAGGGATTTGCCAAATTGAAATTGCGCGTTTAGCCAATCGTAACGCCCTTGATGCCAAAAGCTGTGCAACGTTTGTTGAAATTTTGGTTCAAGCCCAAAAAGACGACGATGTTCACTGTGTAGTCATTCGAGGCCAAGACGCCATTTTCTGCGCAGGGGCCGACCTCAAGGAAACGCTTGAACGCACGGATGTCACCGAAAGCGCTTACGACGCTTTAATCGAAGCGCTCATCGCTTTTGACAAACCCATTTTGGCCGCCGTTGAAGGGCCTTGTTTAGGTTTGGGCGTTGCCATTCTCTCTTATTGCGACATGGCCTATTGCTCTGAAAAGACGCTTTTTTCCATGCCGTTTACGGCTTTAGGTTTAACGCCTGAATTTGGCCTTTCCCAAATTGCCATGAGTAAAGCTGGTTATCAAAAGGCCGCTGAAAAACTTTTATTAAGTGAACCAATTTCTGCCATTGAAGCCAGTGAAATGGGTTTGATTACCGGCATTTGTAAGCCCGGCGAAGTCGTCCAAGAAACGCTTAACCGTGCGGCTCGCTTAACGCAAATGCCTTTGGGTAGCCTTCGTGCAACCAAGAAACTCTTGCGTCGCCACTTAGCCCAACAAATTCGCTCTACGCTCACAATGGAGAAGGAACAAACGCTCTTACGTCTTCAGGCCAATGAAACAAAGGAAGCGATTGCCGCCTTCCAAGAAGGTCGTAAGCCCGACTTTAGCCGTTGTTAAGGGATTTTTTCAATGATTGAAATTCGCAATATCAGCAAGTGGTACTCTGAGTCGTTTCAAGTCTTAAAGAATTGTTCAGCCACGGTCGACAAAGGTGAAGTTGTTGTGGTGTGTGGCCCTTCGGGCTCCGGCAAATCGACACTCATTAAATGTGTCAATGCTTTAGAGCCGTTCCAAGAAGGTGAAATTATTGTCAATGGCGTTAGTGTCGGGGATCCCAAAACGGATTTGCCCAAATTGCGTCGACACATCGGCATGGTGTTCCAACACTTTGAGCTTTTTCCTCACTTGTCGATCACTGACAATTTGGCCTTGGCGCAAATGAAGGTTTTAGGACGCACAAGAGAAGAGGCGGTCAAGCGCGGTCTTGAATTGCTTGCCCGAGTGCACTTGGAAGATCATGCGAATAAATTCCCCGGTCAACTCTCAGGTGGCCAACAACAACGCGTTGCCATCGCTCGAGCATTGGCCATGGATCCGGTGTGCATGCTCTTTGACGAGCCGACCTCTGCACTTGACCCTGAAATGATTAACGAAGTGCTCGACGTCATGGTGGAATTGGCCCAAGAAGGCATGACCATGATGGTGGTGACGCACGAAATGGGCTTTGCTCGTCGAGTCGCCGATCGTGTTCTTTTTATGGAAAACGGCCAAATTCTCGAAGATGCTCCCACGCAAGAATTCTTCACGCAACCGAAATCGGATCGTGCGGTTCAATTCTTATCGAAGATTTTGAACCACTAATTTGTGAATTCTTGAACGATTTGAAACACTTAGCCCATTAATGCCGTTATATAGGGATGGTATGATTAATTGGCTAAGGTTAAAAGGATTTTGAAATGATTGCTCATGCAAGTACAAACGAATCGACGCTTAAATTAGCTCAAACGGTTTTAACGCAAGAAGCTCAGTCTTTATTGGACATGTCTTCTCGTTTGGGAGAAGAGTTCCTTCAAGCCGTCAAAATCCTATTGGATTGCAAAGGTCGCGTTGTTGTTTCCGGTGTCGGCAAGAGTGGCCACATCGGTCGCAAGATTGCTGCAACGCTTGCCTCGACCGGCACACCTGCCTTTTTCGTTCATGCTGCTGAAGCCGCTCACGGTGACTTGGGGATGATTACCAAGGACGATGTCGTGCTTGCCATCTCGAATTCCGGCACGACGAGCGAACTGCTCACCATTATTCCGTCTCTCAAGCGTGAAGGGACCCCCTTGATTGCAATGACGAGTGCACCTGAGAGCGCATTGGCCCAACACGCAGATGTTCATTTGGACATTGGTGTTCGTCAAGAAGCCTGCCCTCTTGGTTTAGCTCCGACCACGAGTACCACGGCCACATTGGCCATGGGTGATGCTTTGGCCGTTGCCTGTTTGGACGCTAAGGGCTTTAAACCGGAAGACTTTGCCCGCTCTCACCCCGGTGGCGCTTTGGGTCGCCGCTTATTGATTCACGTGGGCGATATTATGCGCACGGGCGACGCGATTCCGAAGGTCATGGTGGGCGTCACGGTTTTGGATGCGGTTCGTGAAATTACGCGTAAACGCATTGGCATGACCTCGGTAGTTGACCAAGAAAACCGCGTGGTCGGTATCTTCACCGAAGGTGATTTGCGTCGTTTAATTGAACGCGTGGGCGACATTCGCGAAGTGAAAATTGATGACGTGATGACCAAGTCACCTCGCGTCATTGCTCAAACGGCTTTGGCCACGGAAGCTGCTCACATTCTTAACCAGGCTTTGTGTAACCAACTTTTGGTGGTTGATGAAGCCGGTTGCTTGATTGGTGCCTTGCACGTTCAAGATTTGATGACTGCAAAAGTTCTCTAATGAGGTAATGGCCATGACCAATCAAGAAGTCGCTGCCAACATCAAACTGTTGATTTGTGATGTCGACGGCGTTTTAACGGACGGAAAGATTTACATCGGCAACGAGAGTGAATTATTCAAAGCCTTTAACGTCAAAGACGGCTTAGGCATCAAAATGCTTTTGGCCAACCAAATCGATGTGGCGATTTTGACCGCTCGCAGCTCCAAAATTTTAGAAAAGCGCACGCAAGAGCTGGGCATCACCAACGTCTTACAAGGTCAACGCGACAAGGTTGCGGGCTTAAAGGTTTTGTCGGAAAAGACCGGAGTTGACCCGCAGAATATGGCTTATATTGGTGATGATTTACCCGATTATGCCGTTATTCAAAAGGTAGGATTAAGAGCCTGCCCAAGCGACGCCAATGACGAGATTGTTAAACTCTGCTCCTTCCAAAGTCGTTTTGAAGGTGGCAACGGGGCTGTTCGTGAATTAGCTGAGTTCATTTTAAAATCCCAAGGGAAATGGGAAACAACTTTAGATCAAATGTTCCTTAACCCGGATCCGACGGCAAAACACCGCTACTAATATAAATAATTATGCGTGAAAGAATTACCGCCATCATCGCTATCTTTTTATTGCTGATTTTGATTGCAGCAAGCTATTGGTATGCAATGAAATCAACGTACGGCAATCTCAAGTATCTTCCGAGTGAAGATTCTCCTGACTTTATTGCCAAGGGCGCTACCGTTGTCTCTTTTGATAGCAATGGGATTGCCAAAAACAAAGTAAAGGCGCAAGACTTCCAACACTTTTCCAATGATCGTGTCACTATGGAAAAGCCCGAATACACATCCGTTTCACCGAATGAACCGGTAACGCATGCAAAGGCCGATCACGGTCAATCCGATGACGGTGGAGCGACAGTGTATTTCCAAGGCAACGTTGAAATCACTCGGGCTGCCAGTGACAATAGCGACATTACCCGTTTGCAAACGCAATCATTAATGGTTGAAACGGATACCAATCATTTTGAAACGAATGATTTTGTCCATATCACCAACGGTGAGAATACGGCAACGGCCGTAGGCATGACGCTCGATAACATGGAACGAAATATCGAATTGAAGTCTCGTGTCAAAACCATTTCCTTACCCAAAGCAGGCAATGTTGATTTGTTGCCGCATTCTAAATAAGGAACATAAATGAAGACTTTGACCCTTATCGCAACCGCTTTGATTGCGCTTAGCAGTTCAGGCGCCTGGGCAGAAGCCGCAGATCGCAATAAGCCCATCGTCGTAGAATCCGATACTTTTTTAGGGGATGAATTGCGCCAGACAGCGGTTTACTCCGGCTCTGTCACGGTTGACCAAGGTACCATGCACATGGCCGGTAGTCGCCTTGAGATGAAAGAAAATGCGCAAGGCTATCGCATTGGTACTTTGACCGGTAATTTGGCGACCTTCCGACAAAAACGCGACCCAAAGGTCAAAAATGTCGAGGAATGGATCCACGCAAAAGCACAAACGATTATTTATGAAGAGCGCACGGGTCTTGTGACTTTGATTGGCAATGCCGAGGTTCAACGCCTAGAAAACGGTGTGATGAAAGATCGAGCCAATGGCTCCAAGATCACCTATGATACGGTGCGTTCACGTACAATTATCCAAGGTAATAAACAAGGACGAGCCTCAACGGTTATCGCTCCGCGCGCTCGGGCTCAATCATCGCAATCGAGTACGACTCGTCCCACACGACTTAATTCTGCAACGGGCCTCTCACAGCCCTAGCTCAAAAGGAATTCACTGTGTCTGACATCAATGAAGAAAAACAGAACGTCCAACCCGAAGAGTCTTTAGCGGGTCAAGAGACGACGGCAACGCCCGTTGCGTCAGAACCCGAAGTAGAACCTGTCTATACGCTCAAAGCCAATGGGCTTAAAAAACGTTACGGCAAGCGCTGGGTTGTTAAGGACGTTTCGTTAGCGGTTCGCAGTGGCGAAGTCGTTGGCCTTTTAGGTCCTAACGGCGCGGGTAAAACCACCACGTTTAACATGGTGGTAGGGTTGGTTGTGGCCGATGGTGGCACCATTGAGTTAAACGGCCAATCGATTGCTCACTTGCCCATCTATCTTCGTTCGCGTTTGGGTGTGTCTTATCTTCCTCAAGAAGCTTCTGTTTTCCGTCGCATGACGGTGGAAGAAAACGTAAAAGCGATTTTGGAGTTACAACGAGACGAAAACGGCAAGCCCTACACGCCCACCGTCATTGAAGAAAAACTCGATAGCTTGCTCGATGAACTTCAAATTACGCGTTTGCGTACTAACAATGCGTCGAGCTTATCTGGCGGTGAACGTCGTCGTACGGAAATTGCGCGCGCATTGGCAGCCGAACCGAAATTTATTTTGCTTGATGAACCCTTTGCCGGTGTTGACCCGATTGCCGTGATTGAAATTCAACGCATTATTCGATTCCTCAAGGATCGAGGCATTGGTGTGTTGATTACGGACCACAATGTTCGTGAAACGTTGGGGATTTGTGACCACGCCTACATCATCAGCGATGGTGGTGTGTTAGCCAGCGGTCACCCCAATGATATCGTTCAAAATGAAGATGTTCGCCGAGTTTACTTGGGCGAAGCCTTCAGGATGTAAGTCGTGAATCAAATTTTTCCGTTATTGCCGAACTCAAACGTTATCTTTTTGAGTTCCATGCATCACCGAACCAAAAAGCGCGTATTTGAAGAAGCCAGCTTGGTTTTTCAAATGTACGGGGTTCCTCATACCCAAGTTTTTGAAGCGCTTTTTGCGCGTGAACGTCTTGGCAATAACGCATTGGGGGCTGGCGTCGCCCTTCCTCATTGTCGTCTCAAGGGGCTTGATCGTCCGTTAATTTCGATTGTGGTTTTACCTCGTCCTATCAACATTGATCCGACACCCCCAGACACAAAACCCGTTGATATTTTCTTTTTCCTTGTCGTTCCTGACGTTGACGACGATGAGGCGTACCTTCCGCTTTTGCGAGAGTGCATTGCTATGCTCGAAGATCGAAAAATCTGCGATACCATCCGCAATGCAGAAAATGCGGTTGAAGTATGTGAGGCGGTCATGAATTGGACACCTCCTTCTGCGCTTATTATTGAGACGCAAGACGACGCATTTGCCAAAGAGTGGGACGAACTCAACGAAGAAGTGGAAAAAGTCGAGCAAGCTCAAGAAGATTTGCTCGAAAATCACGAACTGGGAGAACCACCAGCCGTTGTTGCGGTTGAAACCGATCCGGATATCAACCGCAATTAATCAATTCTTTGCAATTGGAGACTATCTTGAAAAAACTGATCATTGTCACAGGACTTTCTGGTTCAGGGAAATCGGTGGCGATTCGACAACTCGAAGACTCCGGTTACTACTGCATTGATAATTTACCCCTGCCCTATTTGGTTCAGGTTGCCCAAGATTTAGGCAAATCGCAAGACTGTGTTGCATTTGCGGTTGATGCTCGCTCGCACGTCATCGACAAAGACCAACCGCAGCAAATCATTCGCGAACTCAAAGAAAATGGTTGGGATGTTCGTGTGCTCTTTTTAACGGCAAGCACGCCGGAACTCGTACAACGCTTCTCTGAAACGCGTCGTCGTCACCCGCTCACGCTTCGCTTAATAAAAGATGACCCCAACATTTCCTTAAATCAAGTCATCGCAGCGGAACGAGAATTGTTGGAACCCTTTACGGTTTTTGCCAACGTTCTTGATACCACCAATTTACAAAGCAATACGCTCAGAACTTGGGTGAAAAATTTCGCTGATGCGCCTCAAGCCGACTTGACGCTGACGTTTGAATCTTTCGGCTATAAACATGGAATTCCGATTGCAGCGGATTTGGTTTTTGACGTTCGCAATCTCCCCAACCCCTACTATGATCCGAACTTGCGTCCCTTTACCGGACGCGATGAACCGATTATCGAATTCATGAACCATCAACCCATGGCCGTAGAGATGGTCGATGACATTGCCAATTTCATCAACAAGTGGTTACCCAGCTACATGGCAACCAACCGTCAATACCTCACCATTGCGATCGGTTGCACAGGCGGTCAGCACCGCTCGGTTTATGTTGCCGAACAACTCGCCAAACGCTTTACACAAACGTTTAGTACTGTTGGCGTTCGTCATCGCATCATCGGACAAACAAAAGCCCCTACAAAGGGAATGACGCAAGCTGCTTAAAGATTCAAAAAGCGCTTTAGCAAGGTCTCAATCGGTGCGGGCAACCCCACTGTTGAGACCTTTTCTGTTGCAAGCCAAGTTCCATTCTCGACAATGGCCTCTGTATTTCTGACGTGAACGGCGATCGGCTCGATAAAGAGACGGTAATGAGAAAAATCGTGAGTCACTGTCTCCATGCGTTGCCAATTTCGTACCTCGAACGCTTTTTCTTGCAGATACTCTTCAATGGCCTCATCGCCTAACTGCCCGTCAACCTCTGGCAAACTATGCAATCCTTGCCAAACCCCTTTTGCAGTTCGTTTGACCAACAACACTGCATTATCGTGCCAGAAAAGAAAGAACGTTCTGTGCTTTTCGGGTCGTTCACGTTTAGGTTTTGCAACAGGAAGCGTTTTCTCAATACCTTGTTGGCGAGCCAAACAACTTTCTTGAAATGGGCACACAACGCATTTTGGTGTTCGAGTACAGACCGTGGCTCCCAAATCCATTAAACCTTGCGTGTAGCTCTCGATATCGTTATCGGGTAAAAGCGATTGCGCCAATGCCCAAAGCTGCTTTTCTACCGCAGTGGTCATGGGTTCGGTAATCGCAAAATTTCTGGCTAAAACACGTTTAACATTGCCGTCTAAAATCGCCTCTTTTGCTCCAAAACTAAAAGCAGTGACGGCAGCTGCCGTACTTTTGCCTATCCCGGGTAACGCTTCCCATTCTTCTCGCTTTCGGGGAAAGATGCCACCGTATGTTTCTACAATCGTTTTGGCGGCTTTATGCAAGTTTCTTGCACGGGTGTAGTACCCGAGCCCCGCCCAATAACGCATTACCTCGTCTTCGTCAGCCATCGCAAGGTCTTTCACCGTTGGGAATCGCTCCATAAAACGATGGTAATAGTCGATCACCGTGACCACTTGCGTTTGTTGCAACATCACTTCAGAAATCCAACGGGCATAAGGTTCGCTCACTTGCCACGGAAGACCGTGACGCCCGTAAACTTTTTGCCATTGGATTAATTGTTGGGAAAATTGAGACATTTTTGGTAACCGTTATTAGACACTCTGATTGTATTCAAAATCACAGAGACTCAGTACAATTGGAGAATTCGAAATGTGACAAAGATTATGCGTGTTTTTTCAAGAACCTTCTCCCTTCTGAGTGCTCTTATATTAGCTGGCTGTTTTACCATAGGTACCGCCGCGGCTGCTCCTATTGCAGACAAAGACTTACCGAAAAATGTTTTAACCGGTGAAACGCTTTTTCAAATCATGGCAAGCGAAATTGCCTTGCAACGCAATGATCCGTCGACAGCCTACCAAACCTACATGGAAGTGGCGCGAAAAACGAAAGACCCTCGCATTGCACAGCGCGCCTTTCAGATTGCCGATGCCGCACACGCCTTTCATGAAGCAAAACTCGCAAGCGACCTTTGGGTCAGTTTCTCCCCTAAGGGCTATGAAGACGCAAATTTTTCTGCTCTTTTGGCACGTCTGAGAACGGGCGATTTAAGCAACAAAAACAAAAATGACGCTCTTAATTGGTTAAAAAAAGAAAAAGACCGCAAAGTTCGTTTAACGAAATTTGAAGGAATCGCATTGCAAGCGGAGTTAGGAACGGCAGACTCTAAAAAAGTGCTCGACTTTATCCTGCCATTAGCTGCCACTTGCGAAAATCGTGGCCAAGCCGCTTTGTCGTTAAGCAAGCTCTACCGCCGATTAGGGGATAAAAAGCAAAGTCTTCATTTTGCCAAGATTGCGCAACAAGATCTCCCCGATAGCGCCTCTGCCGTATTGGAGTACGCTGATGCGCTTATCGTCGACAATGCTGCACAAGCGGTGAAACTTTTAGAGCGCTTTACTCAAAAGCACCCCGAAAACATGGACGTGCATTTGGGACTGGCTAAAGCCTACGCACGAACGAAAAACGTTGACGGTGTCAAAAAAGAATTACCCCTTTTAGAACCCTACTCAAAACGCTCTGCTGCACTAAGTTTTAGCCTCGCTTCGATTTCGGATGCCGTGGCATTAGACGCAGAAACCAAGCGTTACTTATTAACGTTTGAACGTTTAGCTAACGAGCATTCCGTCATGGCCGAGAGACTCCCACAAGCGTATTTTTCGCTGGGGTTACTCGATCTTCGCCAAAAAGACTATAACTCCGCTGTCGACTGGTTTAAAAAAGTACCAACCAACGATGAGTTTTATGTCAGAGCCCGCATGCTTCAAGCGCGTGCGCTTGAACAAAGTGGGAAGGTTGATGATGCCCTTGATGTATTAGAAAACACCAAGGCTTCAAAAAACGCCAAGGCCGAGCTTTTGCAAGCGCAAGCTCACATCTACCACAAGCAAAAAGACTTCAAAAAAGCCTATAAAAGGCTTAAAGAGTCGCTTGCTTTACTGCCGGACAATCCCGAGCTTTTGTCCCAAGCTGCCTATATGGCAACCGAACTCAAGCGAAACGATGAAGCCGAAGAGCTTTTGCGTAAAGCCATTAAAAATTCGCCCAAACGAGCTGACTTCTTTAATTCACTGGGTTATTTGTTGATTGATAAAAAAGGCGGTCTTGAAGAAGCTGGCGAGTTATTAAAACAAGCCATCGAAATGGAGCCTAACAATGTTGCCATTCAAGACTCCATCGGTTGGTATTACTTTAAAGTTCAAAATTACGAGTCTGCTAAGCTTTACCTTGAAAAAGCCGCTACCGGCAGTCAAGATGAGGAAATCTTGATGCATTTGGGCGAGCTCTATCACGCCACGGGTGATGTTAAAAATCTCCAAGGCGTTGTGACCAAACTCAAAAACCAAAAAGAGTTAGCCCCTGCAACCAAGCGCTTTTTAAAACAAATTGATTCTCGTCATTGAGGATTTTATTATGCAAATCAATCGTCTCTTACTGTTGTGTGTCTGTCCGCTTTTGATTTTAACGGGCTGTATGAGCCTTCCTTCTAAAGCACCGTTAAACACGTGGCAAGGGCGTTTTTCGGTTACCGTTAAGGATGTTCAAGGCAACCATAACGAAAGAGGTCGGTTCGAGTTTTTGGTCTTTCCCAATGAGGAAAGCGTTTTAGACCTCAAGTCTCCCATCGGCGGCACGATTGCTCGTATTGAAAAGAGTATAGAGGGTGCTCGTTTGCAGGCACTGGGCAAAGAAACAATTCAAGCCCAAGACGTTGACACTCTAATGACGCAAACACTTGGGTTTACTGTTCCTGTCGAAGGTCTCCCCTATTGGATCAATGGTAAACCTGATCCTCGAACAGCTTCTGTCGTCACGCCCGAACAAGCCCCCATTAATCGTATTGAGCAAGACGGTTGGCAAATTGATGTCTTAGCCAGAAATGAAACACAACAACCGACTCGCTTGCGATTAACCCGCCCTGGTAGTGCGACAGAACCTGGCATTGTCATTACGTTACTCATTCAAGGGGTTATTTATGGCGGAAAGTAACCTATCCCTGTTGGCGCCAGCCAAATTAAACCTTTTTTTGCACGTTACAGGACGCCTGCCCAACGGTTACCACACCTTGCAATCACTCTTTGTCTTAATTGGTCTTTACGATGAGATCGAATTGAAAGTCCGTCAAGACGGACAAATTGTTCGTACGGGCGATGTGATCGGGGATCCTGAAAAAGACTTGTGTGTCAGAGCCGCTCAATTATTAAAGAGTCGTACCGATTGCCCCTTGGGTGTAGAAATTTGCGTCAAAAAGACAATTCCGGCCGGCGCTGGTATGGGCGGAGGCTCGTCTGATGCCGCCACAACCTTGATGGGCTTAAATTATTTATGGAATTTACATCTTCATCGCCAAGAGCTCATCGAGATGGCGCCCAAACTTGGAGCAGATGTGCCATTTTTCCTTCTAGGAACAAATGCTTGGGTTGAGGGCATCGGAGAGAAATTAACGCCGATTGATGTCCCTGAAACCTCCTTTGCCGTCATTTGGCCTGGTGTTCATCAAGGCACACCTGAAATTTTTTCTCATAAAGACTTGACAAGGGATACGAAATACGTCAAAATACCGAACTTCGAGAGTGACCTCACTGAGGAAACCCTCCGAAATCTGGGGCATAACGATCTAGAACCGATCGTTAAAAAGGTCAACCCCGAGGTTGCTAAATTACTAGATAACTTTCAGAGATTTCGTTTAACAGGTTCGGGCTCTGCAGCGTTTGCGCTGATGACAGAAAACGAAGCTGAGGGAGTTTTTAAAGACCTTCCGGAAAACTGGCAACATTTTTTCGTAAAAAGTCTTAAAATACACCCGGTATCGTCAGCATTACCATGCTGACCCAGAATTTGTAGGGGTGTCGCCAAGCTGGCCTAAGGCACCGGATTTTGATTCCGGCATTCGAAGGTTCGAATCCTTCCACCCCTGCCAACTTTCGGGAGCAAGCATAACGTGCTAGCTCCCGTTTGTTTTTGTGCGATTAATTTCGCTTTAGATTCCTTTTTAGGGATTCTAAAAAAGGGCATGACAGGTCCGGCTCGCTTGTGAAGTGAACAGCGTAAGCTGTCAGCAGCAAGAACCCACCGTCGTGTCTCGACTGTTTTACAGCTGAGCACGAGTTCCTGACTCTCAGGCGGGAATGTCAAGGGAAACAGTTCAAAAAAAAGAACTGTACAAGACAAACAGAAGAGTTATCTCTTCTCTCTTTTGACGAGTGATAATCATGGTTCCGATGGTCCCGGATAATCTCATGGTCTTTGCGGGCAATGCCAATCCCAAACTTGCCCAAGCTGTCGCTGATCACCTCAACGTTCCTCTTGGCCAAGCCACTGTCAGCCACTTCTCCGACGGTGAAGTCATGGTGGAAATCGACGAAAAGGTTCGCGGTCGCGATGTCTTCATCCTCCAAAGTACTTGCGCTCCCACCAATGACAATTTGATGGAATTGACCATTATGGTCGATGCTTTGCGCCGTGCTTCTGCTCGCCGTATCACGGCTGTGATGCCGTACTACGGTTATGCACGCCAAGATCGTCGTCCTCGTTCTGCTCGTGTCGCCATTTCCGCTAAGGTTGTTGCCAATATGCTCCAATCCGTGGGTGTTGACCGTGTTCTTACGATGGACTTGCACGCTGACCAAATTCAAGGCTTCTTTGACGTTCCCGTGGATAACATCTACGCTACGCCGATTTTGCTTCGCGAATTGCGCAGCCGCAACTATGAAAACTTGATCGTTGTGTCTCCGGACATCGGCGGTGTGGTACGTGCCCGTGCCTTAGCTAAGTCTTTAGGCTGTGATTTGGCCATCATCGACAAGCGCCGTCCTCGCGCTAACGTTGCCGAAGTCATGAACTTGATCGGTGACGTTGCTGGCCGCACTTGCATCATCACGGACGACATCGTTGATACAGCCGGTACCCTTTGCAATGCTGCTAAGGCATTGAAGGAACGTGGCGCTACGAAGGTTTGTGCTTACATTACGCACCCGGTTCTCTCCGGCCCTGCCGTTGAACGTGTTGCCAATTCCGAACTCGATGAACTCGTCGTTACGGATACGATTCCGTTGAGCGAAGCTGCCGAAGCCTGCAGCAAGATCGTTCCGGTGTCTGCCGCTCATCTTCTTGGCGAAACGATCTCTCGTATCGCTCGTGAAGACTCTGTAAGCGCCTTGTTCGAAGAATAAGATTTTTCGAACCGCCATGAGGGGGAAAGAAAAAACTTTCCCCTTTTTGTTTGGTTTTTGGTTAAAAATCAGTACAATATCGCTCTCACTATTCTGATTTGTGTTCTCTGTAACATGAATCTTTATTTAAAAGGGAGAGATCCCTTTGTTCCTAGTGGATGGTCGCGTCCCGGGAATTTTTTATTAATTTTGGAGAAATCTCATGAAAATCATCGCCACCACGCGTCAAGCGCAAGGTACGGGTGCGAGCCGCCGTCTGCGCCGCGCCGACAAGTTGCCGGGTATCATCTACGGCGGCAAGTCTGCTGCAACGCCGATCGAGCTCGAACACAATCCGATCTTCTACGCATTGCGTAAGGAAAAGTTCCACGCCTCGATTTTGACGATGGAATTGGACGGTAAGGAAGAACTCGTCGTTTTGCGTGCCTTCCAAATGCACCCGTACAAGCCGCAAGTTTTGCACATCGACTTCCAACGCATCGATGCTAACGAAAACGTTGTTATGAGCGTTCCGTTGCACTTTGTTGGCGCTGAAAACAGCCCGGCCGTTAAGGTCAGCAAGGGCTTGATCAGCCACGCTCGTAGCGCTATTGAAGTCACCTGCTTGCCGAAGGATTTGCCGGAATTCATCACGGTTGACCTCTCTGGCTTGACGGCTCAAACGACGTTGCGCATCTCCGACATTCAATTGCCAGAAGGTGTGACCGCTGTTGTTCACGGTAGCGAAGACCCGGTGTTGGTCTCCGTCGTGACCAAGGGTGGTGCTGAAGAAGCTACGGAAGCTGGCGAAGAAGCCGCTGCCGCTGAAGAAGCTCCTGCCGCCTAATCGACTAAGCTCGCTTAGTCAAAAGGCATTCCTTTTCGGGGGAATGCCTTTTTTGTTTTCTAGTAAGAAACTTTGACTTTTAAGTCCAAAGCCTCAACCTTCTTGGCAATGGCATCTAAGACCTCAGCTGGCGCCTTTTGTAAGGATTTATCGGGCGTTTCTCGGTCAATCGTATAGATCATTACCTCTTGAGGTTTAATGGTCTTTAAGGCTTCAAGCCACGGAAGCACAAACGTATCCGATGTGTTGTCCACATCAAATCCATTTGCCAAAATCCCCCTCATAAACATCGTTTGAATCTTGGCGTGACCGTTAAAACGAGCAAAGTGCTCAACTTGCTCTTTAGCGCTGTAGTGAGAAGCGGGACGATCAACCATTTGAATATAGCGGTCATCAACGGTGTCTAACTTCAAAATATTATCGTCAACCTTCAGCAATGCACTAAAAACCTTCGGTTTATGAACCTGAGTGCCGTTCGTTAAAACACTGATGCGGGCATTGGGGAAATAACGATTTTTGGTGGCAATGACATCATCAACAATTTCAGCAAAATGTGGATGTGCCGTCGGTTCCCCGTTCCCCGCAAAGGTTAAAACATCGGGAGCGACGCCTTCGGTTTTCATCTTTTGGAGCATTTTCTCAAGCTCTTGCACGACAAATTCTCTTGTGGGCAAGCGTTCTTGTGTTTTGCGCTCTGCATTGCGACCGCATTCACAGTAAATACAATCAAAGGTACAAACTTTGCCCGTTGCCGGTAAAAGATTAATACCAAGGGAGACGCCTAATCGACGACTATGAACGGGGCCAAAAATGGGGGAAGCATGAAGAATTGTTGTCATTTTCGGTTCTTCTAAAAAAGGGGTTTGTTTCTCAATGGTACAACACCCCTAATTACAAAGACAACAGCGCTTTGTAACAGTGCACCTTTTGTGGTAGAAAAAACAAACAAAATGCAATATCCTCTATCTATTGTTCTATTTCATTATTCATTGATTTGATATGTCAGAAATTCGATTGATCGTTGGCCTGGGCAATCCCGGTGCCGATTATGAAAATACTCGCCACAATGCGGGGTTTTGGTTTGTAGAGCAATTAGCCCGTCGTGAAGGGGCATTTTTTCACGAAGAAAAAAAATTCTTCGGTGAGGTTGCTCGCGTCCGTCTTAACGGCCAAGAAGTGTGGTTATTAAAACCCACCACCTACATGAATCGTTCCGGCCAAGCCGTTGTCGCTTTAGCGCTTTATTACAAAATTCTTCCTGAAGAAATTTTGGTGGTTCATGACGAGTTGGATTTGATGCCCGGTTGCATGAAAATTAAAAAAGGCGGTGGTAACGCCGGTCACAATGGTCTGAAAGACATTTCCGCCAAACTCTCAACGCCCAATTTTTGGCGCTTGCGTATCGGCACGGGTCACCCGCGCTCTTTAGGCATGGCCCAACAAGTCGCCGATTTCGTTTTACACGCTCCCTCTTCTGAGCACATGGAACAAATGCAAGAGTGCATTACTGCCGCTCTTAAAACAACCAATGACATTGCATTAGGTGACATGGCTCGCGTTCAACGTTCTTTGGCAAAATTTGGCGCTCCGCGCCCCCCTAAAACCCCTGAGCAAGAGTAATTCTCCCCTGAATTCCCCTTTTGCCCGCACTCTTAAATGAGAGGATTTATGTTTGACCGTCGTCACTTTATAAAAAGCTCCCTTGCGCTCGGCCTTGCCAGTGCCACTCCGATGATGGCGCATGCCGCTGGTGGCTTCACCGTTACAGACTTAAAAGGCAGAAAAGTTCACTTTTCAAAACAACCTCAAAAAATTGTTGTTGCCAACTACATCTCAAACTTCCTAATGGTGGGAGGCGAAGCCAGTATCCCGAAGATCACTGCGCTGCCCTTAGATGGTTGGGACGTGACTCGCTATGCTGAACAACGTCGCTTTACCGAAGCCTTTCCGGCCTTGAAAAAGGTACCAAGCATCGGCGGCTACCACGACAACATTTTGGACACCGAAAAAATTCTGGCTCTTAAGCCCGATGCCATTCTCGTGGGGATCGCTCAATATAACGACAACCAACATCGTCTCCAAATCCTTCAAAGTAAGGGCGTTGCCGTTGTCGTCTTAGACTATCACGCCATGACGCTTGAAAATCACTGCCGAAGCACCGAAATCCTCGGTCGTCTCTTAGGTCGTGAAAGTGTTGCTCATACTCAAATCGATCGTTATACGAGTATTCGTAAAACCATTGAGGAACGTTTATCTAAACTCCCCGAATCAGCAAAACACCGTCGCGTCTATGTCGAATGCGGTAACGAAGGGATCTCAACCTACGGCAATTCCTACAACAATACGGTTTTGTGGGGCGGTATCTTAAATCAACTTGATGCTCAAAACATTGCCGCTCAAATGAAGACGCCTTACGGAGCACTATCTCGAGAGTTCGTTGTGTCATCGAACCCTCAAACCATCATTATTGCAGGGAGCATTTGGCAAAATGCGGCTGAAAACGATCAAATGCACATGGGTATGATGGTCGATCCACAAGATGCACAAACTCGCCTAAAACGTTTTACAAAGCGTCCGCTTTGGAATCGACTTGAAGCCGTACAAAAGGGAGAGGTCTACGGCGTAGACCACGGCAGTCTCCGTTCTATGATGGACTACGTCTACTCAATGTACTTGGCCCAAGTACTCTACCCTGAAACCTTTAAAGATTTCGATGTAGAAGCTGAAATTCAAACGTTCTTTAAGACGTATTTACCGAAGGTGGATGCTTCGGGCACCTACATTTTGAAATTAGCAAAATGAGTTGTCATCTCCAGTACCAACAAATTAATCGCAAACGCCTCAGTATTTTGACTGCAGGGGCGTTTGCCTTGTTGTTGGCGATTCTTGGAGACCTCTCAACCGGAAGTGCCGGGCTCGATCTCATCAGCGTCATCCAAATCCTTCTCGCTGGACCAAACGATCCTTCGATCTCTTCGACCATTGTTTGGCAATTGCGACTGCCGATGACGCTGACGGCGCTTTTTGTGGGAACGGCCCTGGCCTTAGCAGGTCTTCAAATTCAAAATATCACGCAAAACGCCCTTGCCAGTCCTTCGACATTGGGGATTACTTCGGCCGCCAGTTTTGGGGCTGCCATTGCCATTTCATTGGGTATTTCCGTTTTTAACGCCTTATGGATTGGCACGGCTCTTTCGGCCTTTTTGTTTGCACTTTTAGTCTCTTTTGCGATTTACGCTTTAGGGGTTAAGCGCAGCATGACGCCTCAAACCGTTATTCTTGGCGGTATTGTGATGAATTTCTTTTTCATGGCCTTGCAACAGGTATTGATTTATCGTGCAAGCCCAGAAATCGCCCAACTCATTAACGGCTGGACCTTCGGTAATCTCGAGCGTTCTTCGTGGCTATCTGTGGCGGTGGCCATTGTTCCTACCGTCATCATTGCACTACTTTTATGGAAAAACAGTTGGGCCATCACCGCTTTAACACTTGGACAAGAACGAGCCCAAAGTTTGGGGGTGAATGTGAAGCGCCTTCGCATTGAAACTTTTTTCTTGTCGAGCATTTTGATTGCCTGCTCCGTTTCTTTCATCGGCACCATCAGTTTCGTGGGATTGGTTGCGCCTCATTTGGCAAAACTCGTTTTAGGTGAAGATCAGCGTTTTCTGTTACCCGGTTCATTATTGGCCGGTGCCCTCTTGATGACGGTCAGTTCCGTCATCGCCAAGCTTTTATCGACCGGAGCCATCATGCCCGTGGGGATTATCACGTCCTTAATCGGCGTTCCCTTCCTTTTGGTTTTGCTGATTCGTCACTCTAGGGGGAATTTCTCATGATGTTATCGGTTAAAAACCTTGGCGTCAGCCTAAGTGACAGAAGCATTCTTAAGGATATCTCAGCTAACTTCTATGAAGGCGAGATGGTCGGTGTTATTGGTCATAACGGCGCCGGCAAAACTACCTTACTTAAAGCCATCGCTGGTCTCATCAAATATGAAGGTCGTGTGGAGATCACCGACGGCGAAAAACTCATCGACAGAAGTGCGGTGGTTCGCTATGTTCCTCAAATGTCATCCGTTTCGACACAATTGACCGTCTTTGAAATGGTGCTTTTAGGGTTGGTGAAAGACCTTTCTTGGAAAGTTTCGAAAGAAATTTTCCAACAAGTCGATGATGTTTTGCATGCCATGCAAATTGATCACTTGGCCTACATCCCCATGAGCGAACTCTCGGGCGGTCAACGTCAGCTCGTTTTTCTTGCCCAAGCCTTTGTCTCGAAGCCTAAAGTTTTATTGCTCGATGAACCGACAAGTGCTTTGGATATCCGTCATCAGTTAATTGTGATGAATGCCATCAAAAACTACACGGAAACGCATTCGGCCATCACATTGACCATCATGCACGATTTGCTGTCAGCCTCTCGATTTAGCCAAAAGATTCTTCTTTTGGAAAATAAGGGGCTCTCAATTCTCGATGAACCTGTTCTTGTTTTAGAAGCACAGCGCCTTGAGCGTATCTATAACGTCAAGGTCAGTGTGGAAAAAACACAATCCGGCTTTTTAAACGTTGTCCCCATCAAACCTATCTAATGTTACAATTTGACCGTTTTTTAGGGGCTGAATAAAGTGAAGCAAAAAGAAAAAATTCTCGCAAGCGCCTGCTTGTTAGGTGAACGTGTTCGTTTTGACGGACAAATCTTAAAAATCACCGATGATCGTATTTTTAAGTGGGCCAAAGAAAAGCGTTTTGTGCCCATTTGTCCGGAATCCATGTCTGGCCTTTTGGTACCTCGCGT
This sequence comes from Sutterella sp., assembly GCA_019418235.1. Classification (GTDB taxonomy): domain Bacteria; phylum Pseudomonadota; class Gammaproteobacteria; order Burkholderiales; family Burkholderiaceae_F; genus Aphodousia. The sequence goes on along the minus strand of DYCH01000049.1, from coordinate 21,779 downwards.
TCCTTGCGAGATTGAACCGGGCAAGACCGCTCAAGACGTCTTAAACGGTCAAGGCAAAATTATCGGTAAAGACGGTCGCGACTACACCGAAGACTTTTTGTTCGGTGCTCAAGCCAGTCTCAACTTAGCCAAACGCAATAATGTTCGCATTGCGCTTTTAAAGCAACGTAGCCCGTCTTGTGGCACCAAGCAAGTGCATGACGGCCATTTCGGTACGAATTTGGTCGACGGCATGGGTCTGGCCGCCTTAATGCTTCAGCAAGCCGGTATTTCCGTTTTTGATGAAACGCAATTGGACGAAATTGAAGCGCTTCTCGTTGATTAAATTGCTTCTGGCAAACTAACAAAAACACAATAAGAAGATTTACTGTAAAATCACCCGATTTGAACAATTTTTGGATTAAATATCATGGGCTTAAAATGTGGCATCGTTGGCTTACCGAACGTTGGTAAGTCCACTATTTTTAATGCATTGACCAAGGCTGGTATTGCTGCAGAAAACTATCCTTTCTGCACCATTGAACCGAACGTCGGTATTGTGGAAGTGCCCGATACGCGTTTGGCCAAGCTCTCCGAAATCATTAACCCACAACGCGTTGTCCCCGCTGTCGTTGAATTTGTGGACATCGCCGGTTTGGTGGCTGGTGCCTCCAAGGGTGAAGGCTTGGGTAACCAATTCCTTGCCAACATCCGCGAGTGTGATGCTATTGCTCACATCGTTCGCTGTTTCAATGACAGCAACATTGTTCACGTTGCCGGTCAAGTCAACCCCATCGAAGACATTGAAGTTATCAACACCGAATTGGCTTTGGCTGACTTAGCCAGCGTTGAACGTACGCTTAACAAGTACGCCAAGCAAGCCCGCCAAGGCGGTGACAAGGAAGCTTTGAAGCTTGTGACGGTTTTAGAAAAGATTCAACCGACGTTAAACGAAGGTAAGCCCGTTCGTCACGTTGACTTAACGCCTGAAGAAAAGCTCATCATTAAGCCGCTTTGCTTGTTGACGGTCAAACCCACGATGTATGTGGCCAACGTTGATGACGATGGCTTTGAGAACAACCCCTTGTTGGATGCCGTCAAGGAATATGCTGCTAAGGAAAATGCTCCGGTAGTGGCCTTGTGCGCCAAGATCGAAGCTGAAATTTCTGAACTCGACGATGAAGATAAGGCCATGTTCTTGGAAGACATGGGCATGAGCGAAGCTGGTCTTGACCGTGTGATTCGTGCCGGTTACGACCTCTTGGGCTTACAAACCTACTTCACGGCTGGTGTCAAAGAAGTGCGTGCTTGGACAATTCACAAGGGCGATACAGCTCCTCAAGCCGCAGGCGTCATTCACACCGACTTCGAACGCGGATTCATTCGCGCCCAAACGATCGCCTACGAAGACTTCATTGCTTATAAGGGTGAGAAGGGGGCTCAAGAAGCCGGAAAGATGCGCGCTGAAGGTAAGGACTATGTTGTTGCCGATGGCGACGTTATGAACTTCCTATTCAACGTGTAACGTCTTGTTTAAGGACGTTCATTTCGTCCTTTTATGATTTAAAATTTAAGGGCTTACGGTTTTTCCGTGGGCCCTTAATCTTTATCTACTTCAAAAGGAATTTTTGATGGCAACAGTGTTGGCTAAACGACGTCGCGAATTTGGTGAACGATTACGCACAGAAAGAGAGCGTTTGGGTTACACGGAATTGCAAATCGCTCAGTTACTTGGCGTGCCTTTGGATCGCTATCAAAAATACGAAGAGGGCGAAGAAGATCCTGGCATCTTCAATATGCCTCGATTAAAGGACTGTGGCTTTGACATTTTGTTCGTTATTACGAGCGAACGGCACAATCCTATCGAGGAAGAAAGCGAGCTTTTGGCGCGTTTCCGTGAACTCTCCCATCGTGGTCGAGATTCCATTTTCATGACGCTAGATGCATTGGAACGTTTAGCGCCCAATTTACGGAAAACCATCCGCAATAAGTGGAAAAATTAATTGTTACCAACGCTGTTTCTGGTTATTTTTTGAGCAATAATCATTAAGCGCGAATGTTTGGCATTCGTTAGAATTACTCAAACGATGCGAGACCAAAGCTCTCGCCTTATTTTTTGATTGAGTTTGTTATGCGCATCTTACGAATGATCATTTGGTTGATAGCACTCATTGCTCTTATTGCAATGGGTTGCGTTGTTGCGCTTTATTTTCTCATTAATCCGACATCGGTCGAGAAAAAGATTCAGGGTACTTTGGCTCCCTATGGCTATGCCATCAAAGCCAATGAACTGCCTCAAGTTCGCGTCTTACCCAACATTTCTGTTTCATTGCCTCCGGCCAAAATCGTCAATGAAAACAATCGAGAAGTTCTTTTTTACCGTAATGCACAATTCCAAATCAGTCCATTTTGGCTGGTGTTTGGCAAGTTCTACATTGATGAATTGAAAATTGACGGTCTTGCCTACGAAAATCGTTTGCTTCCCTCTTTTTCACAATGTCTTGCTCAGTTTAAAACGGACAAGACGGCCATTTTTGATGACGTAACAATTGCCAAAATTGCGTTGTCCGATGCGGATATCAAAATCGCTCACGAGGATAAAAGCGTTAATCTTCTTAACCTTCGAGCTGAGATTGGTGAACCATCTCCGCAAATGCATGGCGTGATTTCGCTATCGGGGCAAGCAAAAGTTCAACCCAACAACTTGCTTTTAGATGTTGAGTCTGCCTTTGAATTGGATCTTAATTTGGCAGAAGGTCGAGTTGGGCTCGGAAACTTTATTCTCAGAGCCAATGGCACAGAAGCGGCATTACCCGTCTCTTTGACGGCTTCTTCCCCTTTATTAAAACTTTCGTCTGATACGTTTTACGCAAGCACCGCTCTTGTCGAAGTCAATCGCAATAACTATCAAACACAAGTATCGATCGCTGAATTAAATATCATTCCCCATCATTGGCAAGCTCCCGATGTGAACGCCAAAGTGGTCGCTCAAACGCCCAATGGTGAAGTGAAATTTGATATTCGCTCCCCCTTTAACTACGACGGCGTTACCAATGCTTTAATTGCCGATCACCTGCAAGGTTCGTTGACGTTGCCCGGTATGGATGTACCGTCCTCTGTTTCCGGCAATTTATCGGCCAATTTAACGCAAGAATCCGCTCAGCTCGAAGTTTTTGGACGTTTGCATGATGCACCGATGAGTTTTTCGGGGACTGTCAACGGTTTTGATCACCCGAACATTCAAGGTTCTTTGGTTCTGGGTCGCCTCAAACTGCAAGATATTCGTTTGTTGAGTGCGCTCAATGTGAAAAAAGACCTTTCTACGGCCACGCCCAGTGAAACCGTAACGGAAGAGGTCACCGCACCAGAAGTTGCCCCAACAGCCACACCAGAGCCCACTCAACAAGAGGGGCAAGCGCCTGCTGAAAGTGTAACCGAGGCAACACCTGCGCAAACGGAACCTGTTGTTGAGACGCACCCCGTTGAACAACCCAAAGAGGTTGCTACTGAAACGATTGCAATGCAACCTGTAACCAATGCCACGCCTGAAGCCCCGCAAGCCGACTTCCAGTTCTTGAATCTTTTCGACTTTAACGGTCAGGTGGTTATCGGCGAACTCATTTCTGACAAACTTCGACTCATCCAAGTGAAGTCGCCCGTTGTGGTGGCTAACGGTGAAATGAAATTGCCGTCAATTTCGGCCTTAGCCTATGACGGTCGTTTCTTTGGTCATCTGTCATTAAATCAAAATGGCCTCTGGGAAACCTCGTTTAAGAGTTCTGGAATTAACCTTCAACAACTTTTAACGGATGCCGGTGCTGCTTCTGCCGTACCAGGAAGTCTAAACGTACAAGCCAACCTTTACGGTAACGGTTTTGAGTTAAATCTGCTCAACGGTCAAGTGGGCTTTGCGGTTTCTAACAGTCTTATTCGTGGTTTGGATCTTCCGAGAGCCCTCAAGGACATTGAGCAAGGCCGCAGTCCTAAGTCAGATAGCAAACAACAAACCGACATCCAACAAATCAAGGGATTGGCAACGCTCTCACAATCAAGCGCTCAAGTGGACGACTTAACCGTTTCTTTGACGGGTGCTACGGTTTCCGGGAACGCTCAAATTGATCTCACCACGGATCTACTCCGAGGTGAACTCGCCGGTCCCAGCCGTCGCGGTTTAAAGGTTCGTTTATATCTCTCCGATACGTGGTATCAACCCAAGGTTTCGATGAACGACGAAGAAATTAAAACGCTCAACCAACTCCAAGTTCGTCCGAAAGAAACCGAACCTGAAGAGAAATCCTCGAAGTGGGATCGTCTCAAACAGTTCTTTAGTGATCGGTTTTAATTGCTTAAGCCAACAAAAAAGTCGAGCATTTTAACCCGACTTTTTTTGTTGCCCCTAATGGCAAGACCTAGAGGCCCACCAAAGCCTTTGCAAACTCTTCGGCATTGAAAGGCTGTAAATCTTCAATCGTTTCACCGACACCGATAAAATAAATCGGAAGAGGATTATCAGCTCGCATACGGCTAATCGCCACCAATACACCGCCCTTGGCCGTTCCGTCCAACTTCGTGATGATTAAACCCGTCAAGGGAACAGCCTCATTAAAGGCCTTCACTTGGTTGAGAGCATTTTGACCGTTCGTGCCGTCAATGACCAAAATCACTTCATGTGGCGTGCCTTCCATGGCTTTATTTTGAGAACGAGCAATACGCTTGAGCTCTTCCATTAAACGCGTCTGCGTCGTTAAACGACCGGCCGTATCCACAATCACGACATCCGCGCCACGAGCTCGCCCGGCGTTCACAGCGTCAAATGCAACCGCAGCCGGATCGCCTCCGGTTTGAGAAATCACCTCCACGCGATTGCGTTCGCCCCAAACGGCTAGTTGTTCTCGAGCTGCGGCTCTAAAGGTATCACCAGCGGCTAACAAAACGGACTTATCTTGGCTCGAAATCCACTTACTGATTTTGCCAATGGAAGTGGTTTTACCAGCGCCATTAACACCCACCATCATCATGACCAAGGGTTTGGCACGAGTAATGTCTAAAGCCCCTTCGGAGGGTTTTAACAAGCGAACAATTTCATCTTTAAGTGCCATACGCACTTCGTCTTGCGTCTTCAAACCCTTTAATTGGATCTCGTCTCTTAACTTACGAAGGATCTCACCGACGGTTTCAACGCCCATATCGGCAGAAATAAGAGCAAATTCCAACTCTTCCAAAAAGTCTTCATCGATCTTACCGCCGGTAAAAAGACCAACAATATTGACGCGAGTACGGTGTAAACCGCTTTTTAATCGTTCTAACCATCCCGCTTTTTTATTTTCTGTCGTTATCATTAACGTATGAGTCCTATAAAAAATCAATCTCGTAACACTCGACGAGATGTAAGTTTACCAAGAGCACGCCAATCACGAGTGGGAAGTGTGCGAATCATTGCGGGTCAATGGCGAAAAACGCCACTGGTTGTCCCCGATCTTGACGGCTTAAGACCGACCGGTGACCGAGTTCGCGAAACTTTGTTTAATTGGTTAACCCATTTCAAAGGGGATTATTCCACATTAACGGGGTTAGATTTCTTCGCCGGTAGCGGAGCGCTCGGCTTTGAATTCGGTAGCCGTGGTGCTCAATCCGTTGTCATGGTCGAAAAAAGTCGCAACGCAGCTCAAGCCTTAAAGGCTACGAAGGAAAAGTTGCATGCCGAGCAGATTCGAATCATTGAAGGCGATGCATTGATCAAAGTCGCCAGTTTGGAAGAGCACTTTGACATTATTTTCATTGACCCCCCGTTTGCACTGAACTTTCACGAAAAAGCGTTAAAAATTGCTACTCAACGTCTCAAGCCTAACGGTTTGATTTACGTTGAATCTCCGAAAGAGTGGCAAGCAAACGAACTTCTTGAGGCGTTAAATTTAGAAACCCTTCGCGAGTCCACAGCGGGGGCTGTCACTTATCGTCTCCTTAGAATTAGAGAAGAGTAACCATGACCATCGCTATTTATGCCGGAACCTTTGATCCCTTTACTTTGGGGCATCACGATGTTTTAAATCGAGCTGTCGAGATTTTCGATGAAGTGATTGTTGCGGTTGCCGCTGACACAGGCAAATCCACGTTCTTTTCTTTTAAAGAGCGAGTGGCGCTTGCCCAAAAGGCCCTAGAAGGCAAACAAAAGGTACGCGTCATTGGGTTTGAAGGGCTTTTGAGCAAGTTCGTTGAAGCGCAAAACGCCAAAGTATTAATTCGAGGCGTTCGCAACGGTAGTGACTTTGACTACGAGACGCGCATGGCAAGCGTTAATCACGCCCTGAATCCGAAGGTACAAACGATCTTTTTCCCTCCGATGGACGGAACACAATTTATTTCGGGTTCGCTCGTGAGAGAAATTCATCGTTTAGGGGGTGACGTTTCACCTTTTGTTCCGGCCTGTGTAGCCGAAGCCCTTGCCAAAAAACAAAAAGGATGAACTCGTTATGCGTTTAGCAGCGATTGACCTCGGATCAAACAGTTTTCGACTTGAAATAGGCCACGTGAAGGGGGAGGTCATTTCAACAGAAATCTATCTCAAGGAAGGCGTTCGATTAGCCGCCGGCCTTGATGCCAATGGTTGCTTGACAGAAGACATTCAAGAAAAAGCCCTTCTTGCTCTCGCCCGCTTTCGAGATCATCTTGCGGGCATCCCTTTGCGCCAAATTCGTGCCGTAGGAACTCAAACGCTTCGCACCGCAAAAAATGCGAGCGATTTTTTAGAAAAAGCGCAAAGTACGCTGGGCTGTCCCATTGAAATTCTCAGTGGCCAAGAAGAGGCTCGCCTTGTGTTTAAAGGGTGTTCTCGCTCTTTACCCGAAAGTAACGAGGTTCGCCTCATCGTTGATATCGGTGGAGCATCGACTGAACTTGTGGCAGGGAAACACTTCGAAGCCTCGTGTTGCGAGTCGTTTCACGTAGGTTGTGTCAACACCACTGTCGAATATTTTAAGAGCGGTGAAATCACCCCCGAAACCTTTGAGTCTGCCTATTTAGCTTCGATGGCCGAATTTAACGAAGCGCGTTGGCAATACAGAAAACACCGTTGGGAAAAAGCATACGGCTCTTCCGGTTCTATGGAAGCGCTGTGCTCTCTTTGTAACCACACCCAAGCCAATTCTGAGACGTTTGTGACACGAGATCATTTGATCTCATTAAAAGACAAATTATTAGAGAAGGGATTGGTCTGCGCATTGGATATCCCTGGGTTACCCGAATCTCGTAAAGGCGTCATTGCCGGGGGGCTAGCTGTCTTATTAGCTGTCTTTGATGCCTTAGGCATTCAAGAGATGTATTTTGCGCCGGGAGCTCTGCGACGTGGTGTTTTGTATGCCCTAAAAGAACGACTTAACGGGTTTGACCTTCGAGAAAAGACTTTACGTATCCTATTGAGTCAGACCAAAACTGACTCAAAGCGAGCTCACTCTTTTGCTCAAAAAGCGCTTCATTTTTATCAACAACTTGAAAATGAAGACAATCCTACCCACAAACAACGACTTTATTGGGCAGGGATGGCAAGTGAAATTGGAAAGGTCATCAGTCCTAACCGTTATCACCATCACGGGGCGTATCTACTGAAAAACAGTCACCTGCCGGACTTTTCTAAAACAGAACAAGATTGGATCGCAGACTTGGTGCTCGGCCATCGCGGGCGCCTTTATAAAGTCCAATCGCAATTAAATGACGAGCACTGGGCCCATGCTCTGCTTTCAATGCGTTTGACTTATCTTCTTTCTCATGAAGACGATGCTATGAATTTTGAAAAAATCCAAATAAAGTGCATCGCAAAAAAACACTGGGTCATTAAAATTAATGATTCGTTCTGGCTCAGCAAACATCCCTTAACATTTTTTCTTTTGAAAAAAGAAGTTAATGCATGGAAAGCCTTAGAATATGAGCTGGAACTCGAAATTCGATAACCCTTTGGATTCATGCAAGATATAACCCCAACTCCGGCTAGCCCCTTGGTTGAACTCTCAAACGTCTGTTTGGCGTTTGACGGTGACCGTAAAGTGCTCAATGACGTCTCGTTAAAAATTTATCGAGGCGAATTTGTCGTGCTTCACGGCGATACCGGTTGTGGCAAATCCTCTGTCTTGCGTTTAATTGCTGGGCTTTTAAATCCTTCCTCCGGTGCAATTCGCGTCGCAGGCGAAGACGTTCAAGAGTTTAATTCCATTCAACGCCGTTGGTTGCGTCGAGCCATTGGCCTGATGTTGCAAAATGCCTCTCTTTTAGAGGATCGCACCATCTTAGAAAATGTTATGTTGCCAGCTCTTGCGGCCGATGCGAGTACTGAAGAAGCTCGCCAGGCGGCTTACGCCGCACTTGCTCGTTGCCACATTGCGGACGCCGCTGAAAAAATGCCCATCGACCTCTCTTCAGGTCAGCGTCAGCTTGTTTGTTTAGCACGAGCCGTTGTCAATCAGCCCGTACTCATTCTCGCTGACGAACCGGCCGCACACTTAGATGCCAACAATGCCCAAACCCTCATTAATTTATTGGGGGAATTCTCTGTAGCAGGGGTTACCGTTATTGCTGCGTCTCACCTTTTGGTTGTCCCGAACGAAATCCCCTATCGTGAGGTGCGTTTTGCCTCTAATGCAGGAGGGCTATAAATGAGTTTTTCTGCCTCCCGCGGTTGGGCCTTCACGCAAATGATCCGTGGCATTCGAAATGCCAAAGGGGTTTTCTTCCTTGCCTTGGCATTGGCCAGTTTATCGCTGACAATCCCTGTTTTTATCGCAAGTATGGTCTACGGCTTGGCCGAGCCTATGCGAGCTGTGCCTCTGGCACCCGAAATCACGGTCTTTGCCTATCAGAATATTTCGAAATCCATGATGACCAACCTCCAAGAGCGTATCGGTCGTCATGAACACGTCATGCGTATCGAGGTCATTCCGAAAGAGGAAGCCTTTGAAAGTTTAAATAAAAGTTTAGGACTCAAACAAAATAAAAATAGCGCTGAAAATCCCCTGCCCGATCTCATTATCGTCACGTTAGAGACCAATATGTCGCCGGATGAAATTGAAACAACGGCTAAAAATATTGAAAAACTCAAAGGCGTGAGCATGGTCGCCTACGATAGCTCTTGGCTCACTAAGCTCGATGCTCTCTATAAAGCCCTTTTGGCGCTTGGCGGCATTTTTGTTGCGATTACTTTTTTGATGCTTTTGTGTGTGATTGCTGCCAGTGTTCGTTTGGCCGCTGACGCCCAAAAAGCGGAATTAGGGATGTTGTATCTTTTTGGTGCCTCCCCCTCTTTCTCAATTCGCCCTTACGTTTGGCGTGGTTTCTTGACCATGGGTTTAGCCGCTACGATTGCCCTTGGCATATCAACCTTTGCTCGTCAATACGCCAATAAGGCGTTACTGACCGTAGGGGAACAATATGGCACTCAATTGGCCGTTGCTCCCCTTCCGTGGGATGTCAACTTCGCTTTCGTCTTATTCTGCGCCCTTTTGGGTGGTCTGATCGCCAACATTATTACCCGACGCGCTGTCGCAAAAATTGAACGAGTTTATTAAGCGAGAATCGGCATGAGTGCATCGGATAAAAAGCCCCAAAATACTGGCGCTCTGGTTCCTTATCAAAGTAAGGTTCCGGCCATTATTCCCAGCCTTGGGAATTTGGATGCTTACATCCAAGCGGCCAATCGATTTCCCATTCTAACGCCTGAACAAGAACGCGCCTTGGTTGAACGACTTCATAAGCACAATGACATGAGTGCCGGTCGCGACCTTGTTATGGCGCATTTGCGTTTAGTGATTGCCATTTCCCGCACTTACTTAGGCTACGGTCTGCCTCAGGCTGACTTAATTCAAGAAGGCAACATTGGTTTACTCAAAGCCATTAAGCACTTTGAGCCCGATCGTGGTGCACGTTTAATGACGTTTGCCGAATATTGGATTCGTTCCGAAATTCAAGACTACATCATTAAAAATTGGCGCCAAGTTAAACTCGCTACCACCAAGTCACAGCGAAAACTCTTCTTTAATCTTCGCTCAATGCGAGGGGAAAATGCCCTCACCTACTCACAAGCCGATGAGATTGCCAACGAACTTGATGTTAAAACCTCAGAAGTTCTCGAGATGGAAGAGCGGATGTACGGCAATGAAACGTCCATTGACTCAGTCGTCAGTAGCGAAGACGATGAAAGCAATCGTTTAGACCCCATTCAGTGGTTATCGTCAACGGAAAACGAACCCACCGTTATTCTTCAGCAAAAAGACGAAGAGGAAATGCAAAAAGAAGGGGTCCGTCAGGCGCTCGCGGCCTTGGATGAACGAAGCCGCTATGTGATTCGTGCTCGTTGGTTTAATGAAAACGAAGACGGCGAGCTCGCTCCCAAAACTTTGCAAGAAATTGCTCAAGAGCTTGGCGTATCGGCTGAACGCGTACGCCAAATTGAAAAAAACGCTTTATTAAAAATGAAAAAGGCGCTCACAGCGCCTGCTGATGAATATGTTTAAGATTGTTTTAGTTGCCCCGGAAATTCCGCCCAATACCGGCAATATTATTCGACTTTGTGCCAACACCGGCTGTGAACTTCACTTGGTTGAACCTCTTGGCTTTTCGCTTGATGACAAGCACATGATTCGCGCAGGGTTGGATTATCACGAATATGCTACCGTCAAGATTCACAAGAGTTTTGATGCCTTCTTAGCCAGTGAAAATCCCGATAAAACACGAATGTTTGCAATGACAACAAAGGGCTCGCACCCCTTTGCTCAAAGCGAATTTAAACCGGACGACTGGTTTGTCTTTGGTAGCGAAGGTCATGGGCTTCCCGATGAGGTTCGAAACAGTTTCCCAAGCGAGCAACGTATTCGCTTACCGATGCGGCCTAATAATCGCTCGCTAAACCTTTCCAATACCGTTGCCATTACCGTCTTTGAAGCATGGCGACAAAATGGTTACCAAGGTGGCAACTAATCCATCCTTTTGAAAAGTCTCCGACACCTCAAATCGGAGACTTTTTTCTTAAAAAAACTAGATAAAAACTCCCAAAAAAGTGTTTGCGAGCGACGAAAAAAATCTGCTATAACCACTTCCCTCTTAACATTGAGAAAGTTTTTATGTCTGAATTTTTAGACAAAGAAAAGCCCTTACTTCTCGCTTGGTTGCCGGTTTTATCCCTAACGTTGTGTACGTTTGTCTTCAATACGTCGGAGTTCGTTCCTATCGGCTTGTTGACAAGTATCGGACAGGATTTCGGTACCTCTGAAGCTCAAACCGGTTGGTTAGTGACCGGTTACGCATGGGTCGTAGCCGTTATGTCCCTGCCTCTCATGCTTTTAGCCGCCAAAGTTGAGTGTCGAAAACTCATGATGCTGGTGGTCACGGTCTTTGTGTTAAGTCACATTGCTTCGGCCCTTTCAACCAACTATTGGTTTTTGATGGCCTCCCGCATTGGCGTTGCCTGCTCTCACGCTGTTTTTTGGTCGATTGTCAGTCCTTTAGCCGTTGAGGTTGCACCTCCCAGAAGACGTGCTACAGCGTTAAGTATGATCGTTGCAGGGTCGTCTATTGCCATGATTGTTGGCTTGCCTCTAGGACGCGTTTTAGGCCTTTATTTAGGATGGCGATTTACGTTCCTCGTGATTGGTGTCATTGCCTCTTTGGCTCTCATTTGTCTATGGCGTTTGTTCCCCAGTGTTCAAAACAAAAATGCAATGGCTTTGCGTGACGTGCCTGCGCTTTTAGGTAAACCAACACTATTGGGCATTTACATCCTCACCCCTATCATCATGACGGGTAACTTCGCGCTCTATAGTTACATTGAGCCTTTCTTGGCTCAAATCGGCGGCATGAGTGAAAGTGGTATTTCTTGGATTTTGGTCGTTTATGGTGCCATTGGTATTGTTGGCAGCTGGATTTTCTCCAAACTCAACGACAGTTTCCCCTTTGCCTTTATGCGGTCCGCCGTTATCGGCATTGCCATTTCACTATTGATGATGAAAGCGTTTACCTTGAACACCGAAACCATCGTTGCTGCCTGTCTTTTCTGGGGCTTCTCGGTGACACTCTACAATCTGGTTTTCCAATCATCCATTATTACCGCCGCCCCTCAAGGAACAGCGATTGCCATGTCCGTATATTCGGGCATCTACAACATTGGAATTGGCACGGGAGCCTTGGTTGGTGGTTTAGTTGTCACTCACTCGGGCATTGAAAATATCGGCTATTTTGGCGGTTCCATTGCCGCAATTGCTGCTGTTTTTTGCTTGATCTATGTTGTACCAGCCTTTAAAAAATTAGCGGCCACGAAGGCCGCCAATGCTACAAAAGAAAAGAGCGCTTAACGAGGCTGTTTCTTTTGATTGAGGCTTTCTAACAAGTAGCGGTCCATGTGGCGTTCAGCCGCAAAGACTGCTGCTTGTACACGAGAGCTAAAGTCAAAGCGTCGCATAATACGTTGAAGGTGAGCCTTCACGGTACTTTCAGACATATTGAGAAGTTGAGCCATTTCTCGGTTACTCGCCCCTTGGGCCAAACAGCCCAAAATTTGTTTCTCACGCTCAGTCAAACTCTTCACGTTTTCAGGACGAACTTCCGGCATCAAGGAAATATTTTTAGCGCGAATGCCGTTGACAAACTTGCTCGTCATCTCAGGGGACATCACGCTTTCGCCGGCAATAATTTGACGGATGCTGCTTACAAGATAATCGGCCTCAATGTTCTTGACCAAATAGCCTCTGGCCCCTAATACGAAAGCTTCTTTGAGGTCTTCTGCGTCTTCACTGACCGTGAGCATCACAACGGGCATCTCATGGTTCATTTCAACCATCTGCGCTAAAGCCTCAATGCCACTCATGGCCGGCATATCCAAATCCAGTAAAACCAAATCTGGATGCAATTGCTCTGCCAATTTCACGCCTTCAAGACCGTCACTCGCTTCGCCCACCACTTCAAAGTCGGCTTGACGTGACAAAAGCGCCTTTAAGCCGGAACGGAATAAAGTGTGATCGTCAACTAACAAAATACGAATCGTCATATCGGCGTCCTCTCATCTTTAGATAGCAAAAATTTTACCGTGGTTCCCTGATCCTTTTCACTGTCAATGAAAATTTGACCCGAAACCCTTTGAGCTCTTTCCTTCATAATGGAGAGCCCCACGTGACGTTGTTTGCGGGACTCCAATAACTCCGGATCGATCCCCACACCGTCATCCATAATCGTCATTTCAAAATCGTCCTTATTGCGAACCGTCACCAAAACATTTTCTGCCTTGGCGTGTTTTCTCACATTGGAGAGCGCTTCTTGAAGAATAAAAATTGCCTGCAATTTTTGAGTGTGTGTAAGCGGCAAGCCATCACCCAAAAGCGTTAAATGTGCATGGACATGAGTTTGGCGCTCAAAACGCTCCAAAACGCTTTTAACAATCTCATCAAATCCATCTGTACTTACACGTGTTCGGAAGTTTAAAAGTAATTCTCTGACATCGTCGTAGCACTCTTGTACACCGGCCTTAATCTGTTGAATCCCCTCTTCGACCAAGGGTTCATTTTTTTGTTTTAAAGCCGACTCAAGCATCTGAACTTGTAGGTTCAAAAAGGATAACGTTTGAGCGATGGAATCATGCAAGTTTTGCGCCATTAAGTTTCGCTCTTGACCCACAGCCATTTGCTGATCAAGTTCAGCTAAACGCAAGTTCTCGACAGCCGTCCCCATGTGTTGGCCCAAGTTCTCCAACAACGTATCCATATTAGGATCATTTTCCGGCGCATGAGCAAAGAAAATCGTGACCAAACCGATATTTTTTTGCTTATGACGTATGTGATAAATCTTCACATAACGAGCTTTTCCTTCCAAGTCCCTTACTTGGAGGGGATAACCTTCAATGTAAAGCACCTTAGGCTGAGGATGAGCCACAATCTCATTAAAAAAGACCCTAGCTTTTTGTTCATCTGGCGTTTCAACTTCTTGAAAACCGTTTTGACAAACCAATGTTGTGCGGGCTTTTTCTTCGTCAATGAAACGAATATCTCCGGCAATCCCTCCTGCAATAGAGAGTACTCGCGCTAAAAACGACTCACACAACTCATTCAAAGAGTGCTGTTCACCCAAGAAAGCCGTTAAGCCATAAAGAGACGTTAAATATTTATTGTTTTCGGCCAACGAACTCGTTTTTTCGGCAACCTTATTTTCCAAATTCCGATAGACATCATCCAAGTGATTCGCTAGGTCATTAAAGCCTGTCGAAATATGTGAAAACTCTAACGTGCCCTCAGCATGAACTTGCGTTTTCCAATCTGACGCCCGAAGTCGTTCAATCCCCGTTTGCAACTGATTGAGCGGTCGAATGACTGATACCACCAAAAACCACATGGCAATAATGATGCTTAAAACCGAAGCGATCCCCAAAGCCACCTGAGTATAGCGAAGCACAATGATATTTCGGGTCGCCCCCGCTTCAATTAACGAAATCCACTCACTGATGTACTGCGTAAAAACCGTCAACTCCGAAAAGAATTTTTCACGCTCATTAATATCAATTCGATGATCGGCATTCCACTTCAAAAGAGTGGGTTTGAGTCGCTCTTTCCAGATGGAATTTGTTCGATGAAAAACCGCGTCCAAACGCTCATCTCGCGCCATGATTTGATAGGGCAAATAGTCATCCATATTGGACGTCTGAATAACCTTATCGATACGCCAAACACTGCCTTGAATATCGAAGTTGTATTCGCCCTTTTGACTGATAGCAACGACTTGCCCCACCTCGTACACTTCTCTTTGAAGTCCGGCCACCGTTCTCACTGAAACGGTCGTTGCCTCCATACGCCAGGATAAAAACAGGGTATAGATAACCGAAGCAATCAAAATAATCACCCACAGCAGGGTAACTCTTAGCATTCTGCTCGATAGTTGAGGAGCTTGAGGGGCGAGGTTGACCATAATTACCAAAAAATAAAAAAGGAAGAGACACCCATAGAAGGCACTCTTCCCTTGTAGTGGATGACTTTGACTGTCTCAATTAGGCTTGAGCAGCTTCAGCTCCTTCAGCGACGGCTTGTTGAGCCAAACGTTGTTGGAAAAGTGCTTCAAAGTTCATTTCCGGCAAATGCACTGGAGCCATCGAAGTACGGCTCACCAAGTCAGCGACATTGGCACGCAAGTACGGGAACACAATGCTCGGGCAAACCACGTTGGCAATGTGCATTTCTTGCTCATCCGTGAAACCATGAATTTGGAAAATACCGGCTTGCTTGACTTCAGCCAACATCAAAACCGTTTCTTCTTCCTTAATGGTCACGGTAGCGCGAACGCAAACTTCACGGTGCGTATCGCTCAAACGCTTACCCGTCACTTCGAATTGCATATCCACCATGGGTTGAGCTTGCATGGGCTTTACAAAAACCTCAGGAGCGTGCGGCATCTCAACCGAGGCGTCCTTCATGTAGCAACGTTCAAGTTGGAAAGCCGGAGCAGCTTCTTGAGTATTCTCAGCTGCTTGATCTTGCGTTTCAGTCTTCATATCTTCATCAGCCATGATGATCAATCCTTATTGATTAGAATGCAAAAATTAATTAACGAGTAAAGGGCAACTTAGCGTCAACCCAACCCTTGATGCCTTCAGCCAAAATGAAGACATCCTTGTAGCCTTGGTTGCGAAGCAACGTAGCAGCCTTAACGCTAAACGTAGAGACGGTATCAACCACCAAAACCGGACGATCCTTGGGCACTTCAGTCATGCGCTTTTCGAAGTCTTCAAAAGGAATGTTATGAGAACCGGCGATGGAACCACGCTTAAAATCCTTCGGCGTACGAACGTCAACAATAAAAGCATTTTTCTTATTGATGTATTCGATCGCTTGGTCATTGTCCAAAGAAGGACCTTGGGTCTTTTTAGCAACAGCGGGCCAAATTAACATACCGCCAGAAGCCAAAACGATAAAAACCAACAAAATATTGTCAATCAAAAATTCAAACACGATAATCTCGCAAATAAAGCTTAAAAATTAAGGCAAACAGCATTGCTAATCATTATTAATAGCAATTTTTGCCAGTGCCTTGGGATAGTACAACAAATTTCAACATTTTTGTTTGTCAAAAAAGAATGGTTATCCCATTTTTCTTCTAAAATTAAGAGATAAGATTTTTTCTTTCATCTTTTTTTGAGATCTTTGCTATGTATAAGCTCGTACTCATGCGTCACGGCGAAAGCCAATGGAATCTTGAAAACCGCTTTACCGGTTGGACCGATGTTGATTTAACGGAAAAAGGCCGCGAAGAAGCCCGTAAGGCCGGTGAACTCTTAAAGGCCGAAGGTTATGAATTTGACCTCGCCTACACCAGCGTCTTGCGTCGTGCCATCCGCACGCTTTGGATCGCCATGGATGCAATGGATTGCATGTACATGCCAGTCAAAAACAGCTGGCGCTTAAATGAACGCCACTACGGTGCATTGCAAGGGCTCAACAAAGCCGAAACGGCTGCCAAGTATGGTGACGAACAAGTTCTCATTTGGCGTCGCGCCTATGCGATTGCCCCGAACCCCTTGAGCCCCGATGATGAACGTTGGGCCGGTCGCGACCGCCGCTACGCTGATCTTAAGCCTGAAGAAGTGCCTGCAACCGAATGCTTGAAGGACACCGTTGCTCGCGTCATTCCTTATTGGAAGGAAGAAATTGAACCCACGATTCGCTCCGGCAAGCGTGTGTTAATTGCTGCTCACGGTAACTCTTTGCGCGCTTTGATTAAGTACATCGACAATATGAGCGATGAAGAAATTGTTCATTTGAACATCCCCACCGCTCGTCCGATCGTCTATGAATTTGACGATAACATGAAGCCGATCCGTCACTACTACCTCGGCAATCAAGCCGAAATTGAAGCTGCAATGGCTGCCGTTGCTGCTCAAGGTAAAGCCAAGAAGTGATCTATCGTTTTCAACGATCCAACTCTCTAAGCAAGGCGCTCATTATCGCAAGCGCCTTGCTTGGTTTTTCATTGCTTCGAATCCCGTTGATTCCTGGCTCTGAGGCTTTTGCGGCCCCAACGCAACAAACAAAAGCGAAGGCCAACACTAAAAAAACAACGACTCAGAAAAAGACGACTCAAAAATCCTCTGCTTCAAAAAAACAAGATGAAGTGAGTGTTAAACGTCGCAATGAACTGCAAAACCAACAAAAATCATTGCAAGATCAGTTGGGATCTTTGAAAAAAGAACTCTCTAAAGCCGAGGCTAGTCGCTCGGAAGCCGCGGATGCTTTGGCTGCCAGTGAACAAGCGATTTCCAAAGCCAATCGTCGCCTTCGCGACCTTGGTAACGAACGCACAGCGGTTGAAAATCGTCTCAAAGAATTGCGTGAGCAAGAATTGGCCGTAACCGGTCAATTAACCACCGCAGAAAGGCAAAATCGTTTAATTGCCCGCGCTCAATACCTCAATACGCGACGCCAATCTTGGCAAACGCTCATTGCAGGGACCAATCCCCACCAAGTAGCTCGCGATGCCGCCTCATTACAATATTTTGCTCGTGCTCAAGAGCAGATGGTTACACAACTGTCTGACCAACAGGCCTCTATTCACACCGTTTCTGAAGAAACTTTTAGTAAACGAAAAGAGTTGGCCTCCATTGAAGAGCGAGAAAAAAGCGATCGTATTCAATTGATGAAAGAGCAAACTGCTCGGAAAACCGCGCTTGAACAACTAAAAAAGCAAATTTCTGAGCAACGTGCTTCCATTGATAAACTCGAACGTGACCAACAGCGTTTAGGTCAGTTGGTCTCTAACATCGACAAAATTCTTGCACAACGAAAGGCAGAAGCCGATCGCCGCGCAAGAGAAGCAAGTAAAAAAGCCGCCAGTGGTCGTCCCAGTGTGGGTGGCGACCGTCCGACAGGCGCCTTCTCCAAACAGCGTGGCAAACTCTTAATGCCCGCTTTGGGCAAAATTGTCGGTCGCTATGGTCAAGCCAGAGCGAATGTTTCCGGTAAGAGCACCACGTGGAAGGGCTTGATGATTTCGGCTCGCGCTGGCAGTGATGTTTTGGCTTGTGCCAACGGTCAAGTCGTTTTCTCCGACTGGTTAAGAGGCTTTGGTAACTTAATCATCGTTGACCACGGTGACGGCTATCTTTCCATTTATGCCAACAATGAATCGCTTTATAAGAGCGTTGGCGACAAGGTCACTCGAGGCGAAACCATTGCCTCCGTGGGTAACACGGGCGGTGAAGAAAAGCCCGGACTTTACTTTGAACTTCGTCGCAATGGCCAACCCTTTAATCCCCTCCCTTGGATTGGCAAGGAATAATAAATATGTTGTTAACGAAACCGAATTTTGCGTTAAAGAAAGTCTTTTTATCTTTAACTTGTGCCGTGGGCTTATTACAGCCCTTGAGCGCTTTTAGCGAAGAAACACCGCCAAAATCGGCGCTTCCTTTGCAAGAAATCCGCCAATTCACGGATGTCTATAGTGCCATTCAAGCGTTTTACGTCGACGAGAAGCAAACTGAAGACAAACTTTTGCTTGAAAATGCCTTAGCAGGCATGCTCGCCGGTCTCGATCCTCACTCGGCCTACCTCGATAAAGAAGCCTTTTCCGACTTAAAGGAGGGCACGGAAGGCGAATTCGGCGGTTTAGGTTTAGAAGTCACAATGGATGCCTCGGGCGTTTTAGTGATTGCTCCAATTGACGATACGCCTGCAGCTCGTGCAGGGATCTTAGCGGGCGACATTATTGTCAAAATTGATGACCAAGCCACACGTGAACTCTCGCTTAATGAAAACGTTAAGCGTATGCGTGGCAAACCCAAATCCAAAATCAAACTCACGATTGCCCGTAAAGGCGTGGATAAAGCCATTGATATTCATTTGACGCGCGACCTCATCAAGGTTCAATCTGTCAAAATGAAAGACTTGTCCAATGGCATTGCTTACATCCGTATTTCGCAATTCCAAGAACATACCGCCAACGATTTGGCGAAGTACCTTATCGACTTCAATAAGAAAACACCCATCAAAGGCATTGTTCTTGACTTACGTAATGACCCCGGTGGCTTATTAAATGCTGCTGTGGGCGTTGTTGCCGCATTCATCGGTAAAGATGAAGTGGTCGTTAGCACCAAGGGTCGCACCAGCGATGCAAGTCGTAGCTTTAAGACAACGCAATCGGATTATCTTAACTACGGCCAAGACAAGAAGTCTGACCTTGTTGCCAAACTGCCTGCTGTTGTGAAGACTGCCCCTGTCGTTGTTTTGATTAATGCGGCTAGCGCCAGCGCTAGTGAAATCGTTTCTGGTGCTCTCCAAGATCATAAGCGCGCCAAAATCATGGGACAACGCTCTTTCGGTAAGGGCAGTGTGCAAACGGTTTTACCGTTGCGCCCCCTCAATGGCGGTGATGCAACAACTGGGATTAAGTTAACGACCTCTCGCTACTACACGCCCAGTGGTCGTTCGATTCAAGCCACGGGGATTACACCGGATATTGAGTTAGCCGATACTGCTGAAGGCAATTACGCAAGCTTTAATATTCGCGAAGCCGATCTTGCTCACCACCTCAAGAGTGATGAAGAGAAAAAGGCAGAGGAAACGCGTCGCTTAGAAGAAGCCAAACTTGAAAAAGAACGCGAAATGAAGGTGCAACCTAAAACGCGTTACTTCTTTGGCGATAAGGACGACTTCCAACTCCAACAAGCCGTGAAGTTCTTAAAAGGCGAAAAGTATTTGACCGGATTTGAAAAGTTAAACACTGAAAAGAAGAAGTAACGGTTATGCAGCAAGTTCTGATTCACGTTATTCCTATCTTTTTTGCGCTTTATGCGTTTAAAAGTCTCTTTGGGAAAACTCGTTTTCATTGGGCCGCCAAAATTCTCATTGGCTCGGTGATGCTCATTGCGAGCCAATACCCAGGACTTGCTCGTTCTTTTTTCGGAAACCACGATCAAGAAATTCCGTACCTTGGTATTTTGCTTTTAAGTTGGCTTTTTGCCACACAGTTATTGATGATTGTGATGGCATTTATCAAAGATTTTTTCTTTGTTATTGCTAAAGTCGCTTTCAATCGACCCATTGTCAAACATGCAACGACTGGGATCATCATTACCTCAATAGCCACGGCACTTGCCACCTGGGGTACTTATGAGGCGCTTCGTATTCCTCCGGTTTACACCGTAGAAGTTCCAATCAAACACTTACCCAAAGCATTTGACGGATTTACGATTGCCCAACTCTCCGACCTTCATGCAAGCGCCCTGCTTAACCAAGAGCGTCTCGAAAAAGTCGTTGAAAAAACCAATGCGCTAAAGGCCGATTTGATTGTTATTACCGGTGACATTGTCGACGGTCGCGTACAGTCTCGTCTCAATGACGTGATGCCAATTTCCAAACTCTCTGCCCCCTATGGCGTTATCGGGATTGAGGGCAATCACGAGCACTACGTGGATTACGATGGTTGGATGAAGACGTTGCCCACACTTGGCATCAAGATGCTCCATAACGAACATGTCATCATTGACATCAAGGGCGAGAAACTCGCCATCATTGGTATCAATGACCCAATGGCAAAACGTTATAAGCGGGAAATGCCCAATATCAAAAAGGCGTTAAGAGGTGTTGACCAACAAACACCTAAAATCCTTCTTTCTCACCAAATTAAATTTAGTCATGACTATGCAAAAGAAGGAATTGATCTGCAACTATCCGGTCACACCCATGGCGGGCAAATTTTTGGGATGCATTGGGTGGCCCAAATGCTCAACGCCGGTTTTGTCCGAGATGCTTATGACGTTGACGGGATGAAACTTTACGTTAATCGTGGTACGGGACTTTGGTATGGATTCCCCATACGATTAGGCATCGGAAGTGAAATAACTTTAATCAAATTAAGTACTTCGAATTAAATTTACATTTCTCGATACACGGACTCCAGTAGAATTAATGGGGAAAACCCTCTGTTCTTCTCTTCTTCATTTTGTAGGAGTCCTAGATGCTCACTCCCTCTTCCAATAATACGAACATCTTCTGCGCCGTTCGTATACCTTTATACGAGCAAGTTAAAAACGCCATTTTGGAAAAGATTCGCTCGGGAGAATGGGCCTATGAGAGCATGATCCCTAACGAAATCGAACTCGCTAACCTTTTCAGTGTCAGTC
>DYCH01000049.1:0-636 GCA_019418235.1 Sutterella sp. | reverse complement strand
AACAAGGTCGAGGAACGTTTGTATGCAGTTATAACTCCGAACTCAGCATTTTTAGAAAAAAATTTATTTATGTGAAAAGCGATGATTCAGAGAAAAAATGGTTGCCTCTCACAAAATGCGTGTTATTTGAAATCATTACCCCTTCTGCGCGAGTCTCCAAAATTTTAGGACTAGACGCTACGGAAGAAGTTATTCATATTCGACGTCACCATTGCAATGCCAGAGGAAATGAAGAACACCGAATTGAATGTTTTGATGAGTTATTTTTGCCCAAAAAGTTTTTCCCGACATTGACTAAAGAAATCTTTGACGCCCACTCCGAAAATAGCCTCTATCAGTTTTATCAAAACTCGTGTGGTGTCACCATTGCACACGCAAACGATCAAATTAAAGCAACATTACTGAACCCGGAACAAGCGGCATTAGCTAAGGTTTCGCTTCCGTACCCCGCTATTATCACGCAACGAGTTGCATCTGATATTGACAACAATGTTTGTGAACTTCGATACCTCATCACGGTCACAGACGCTTGTCATATCAGCATTAGTATTTAAAAAAAGGAGAGGTGTTTTTACCTCTCCTCAGACTGTTGACTAACCCAGGTTTTTAACGAAATCTGGGTTAATTTTTACCCTA
>DYCH01000048.1:13271-37696 GCA_019418235.1 Sutterella sp. | reverse complement strand
TGATTTAGGTCCCTCGGAAAACCCTTAATTTTTGGGTTTGTCAACAGTCTGAAGCTCTGGAAAGCAATTTCCGGAGCTTTTTTTGACTCGTGTCAAAGAAAAAAACATCAATACCACTTTAGAGGGTTTTAAAATACCCCTATCGTAAAACCCATTGATTTCATTAACAATTTTTACTATCACCCTTCTTTTATTTCTCTACAAAAGACAGTAAACTAGTCCGAAATTGATGATTCATGGAGAAATCTGACATGTACAATCCGAAGTCTAAAATCGCAGAAGAGTTTATCGCTCACGAAGAAATTGAAGCCACACTGGCCTATGCGCAAAAACACAAAAACGATCATGAAATGATTGATGCTTTGTTGGCGAAGGCCGCTGCCTTTAAGGGTCTTACCCACCGTGAAGCAGCCGTTTTGTTAGCTTGTGAGGATGAAGGTCTTAACGAAAAGATTTTCGAGACAGCCAAGAAAGTTAAAGAGCATATCTACGGCAACCGTATCGTGTTGTTTGCACCGTTATATTTATCTAACCACTGCATCAACACCTGCACATACTGCCCGTATCACGCTAAGAACAAAAACATTGTTCGCAAAAAACTCACTCAAGATCAAATTCGTCACGAAGTGGTTGCTCTTCAAGACATGGGCCACAAGCGCCTTTTGTTAGAAGCTGGTGAACACCCGCGTCACAACCCGATCGAATACATCTTGGAATGCATCGATACGATTTACTCCATTAAGCACAAAAACGGTGCCATCCGTCGCGTCAATATCAACATTGCCGCAACAACGGTTGAAAACTACAAAAAGCTCCACGACGCCGGCATCGGTACGTATCAACTTTTCCAAGAAACGTACCACAAAGAACAATATAAGCTCCTTCACCCGAAGGGCCCCAAGAGTGATTACGCTTACCACACTGAAGCCATGGACCGCGCCATGGAAGGCGGTATCGATGACGTGGGCTTAGGCGTTCTCTTTGGTTTGACGCTTTGCCGTTACGACTTCGTTGGTCTTTTGATGCACGCCGAACACTTGGAAGCCACTTGGGGCGTGGGTCCGCACACGATCAGCGTTCCGCGTATCTGCCCGGCCGATGATATCGATCCGACCACGTTTACGAACGCCGTCCCTGACGAATTATTCTTAAAGATTGTTGCTTTGATTCGTTTGGCCGTCCCCTACACTGGCATGATCATCTCCACACGCGAATCGGCTCGTGTGCGTGGTAAGTGCTTGGAAGTGGGCGTGTCTCAAATTAGTGGTGGCTCTCGCACGAGCGTAGGCGGCTATGTGCTCGAAGAAGAAAAGGAAGACAACTCCGCTCAATTTGAAACGAGTGACCGTCGTACGTTAGATGAAGTGGTGAAATGGTTGCTCGATGGCGGCTATTTGCCTAGCTGGTGCACGGCTTGTTATCGCGCCGGCCGCACGGGCGATCGCTTCATGGAATTGGCCAAGACCGGTGAAATTGCCACCTACTGTCAAGCCAACGCCATTATGACGTTAAAGGAATACTTGGAAGACTATGCCCGTCCGGAAACCAAGGCTGCTGCGGGCGCCGTGATTGAAGCAGAAATTCCGAAGATTCCGCATGAAAAGATTCGTAATGCATCAGTGATCCGACTTCAACGTATTGAAGACGGTGAGCGCGACTTTAGATTCTAAGTCTGTCTCCCAAGACTCAAAAACTCCAAATGTTGAAAAATGTTTGGAGTTTTTTTTCGCATTCACTGCTCATGGTATTTCCTAGCGTTCAGTCCAAATACCTAGCGTTAAAATGTTTAAGCAAAATTTTTGATACAAAGGAAATTTAAACCATGACGAAAGATTTTCCTCCTTTAGACGCCTCCATTCTTAGTGCCGTCGAAACACTCAAACAAAATCCTAAAGTTCTTGAAGGCCTGCAATTAGCGCTCGATGAAACAGACTTTGCCATGCAAGAGCAAATCGAGATTTGCGAAGTGCCTTCCCCTACTTTTGAAGAAAACGTTCGCGCTGAAGAAATTGCTCGTCGTATGCGCAAATACGGTTTAACGGACGTGAACATTGATGAAATTGGTAACGTCATCGGCAAACTCACGGGTTCTGACAATGGCCCCACGATTGCCTTTGGTGCCCACATCGACACCGTTTTCCCTGCAGGCACCGAAATCAAAGTGCGCCAAGAAGGCAACATCTACTACGCTCCCGGCATTGGCGATAACAGCTCTGGTGTCCGTGCGCTTTTACAAACGATTCGCTGCTTTACCCGCACGGGAATTCAACCCAAAGGCGACATTTACTTTGTCGGAACGGTCGGCGAAGAAGGCAATGGCGATACGCGTGGTTCCAAATTCTTTAATGCTCATAACCACGTTGATGCTTTCATTGCTGTTGATAACACCGATGTCGGTCGTATTTTGTACTCTGCTATCGGCTCTCACCGCTGGCGTATCAGCTTTGACGGCAAAGGCGGTCACTCCTTTGCCAACTTTGGCACAACTCCGAGTGCCATTCATGCCATGTGCATTGCAGGCGCCAAAGTTGCCAAACTCAAAACCCCTCAAGAGTCTCGCACGACCTTTACAATCGGGATGATTAAGGGGGGCACGAGCGTCAATACCATCGCTCCGCACTGTGAGGTTGATATTGATATGAGAAGCTTGGATAACCAAGATCTCTTGGATATTGAAGCCCGTATTTTGAAGTGTTTTGATGAAGCTGTTGAAGAAGAAAACAGTTACTGGAACGTGGATGAAGACATTAAGTTGTTGAAAATCACGAAGACTCAAATTGGCGACCGTCCTGCGGGACAACTTTCTCACGACTGCACGCTTTTGCAAGTCGCGCGCTCTGCTCAAAAGGCACTTGGCATTGAAATGACCAAATACACGTTCTCGTCAACGGACGCGAACTATCCGGTTAGCCAAGGCATTCCCGCTACGTGCTTGTCCGCCGGTGGCCAACAAGTCAACAACCACACGATGAACGAATACTTCGTCAAAGAAGATATTCATCTTGGGCCTCAATTAATTTTCTTAACCGCTTTGGCTTTATCGGGCATGGACGGCTTTGATCCGCTTTTGCCAATTCGCGCTTAATTAAGTCCTTAAACTAACACCATGACACCATCGTTTGTCATGGTGTTTTTGTAACAGAAAATTTTTCTCTCACATAATTACTGTCTGTTCTGCAAGAACCTTGAATAACCACTTATACAGTGATTCTTGAAAGAGAATTCTTTCAACAGTTTCCCTTTAATCAAAGGTCTCAAACTCGCTTTCAATTGCAAGGCATAATTAATCGATACATTTATTGGTATAACAACGGTAGAATCCAAGAAAGATTAGGTTATCTATCCCCAAAAGTTTTTACCAAAAATTGGCTGTAAAAACTGTCGCAGAATAAGGGGTTGGTTCATTTAGGGGGATAGTACTCTGACGTCTAACATTCAGAGTCTTTTAAAACGTATCTGAGGTAGCATACTTGTGTAAACAACATGTTTTAACTCGAAAACAAAGTTGTTCATAGAAAATCATTAAAGCGACTATAGGAAATAAAAAATGTTTAAAGACAAACTGACAGTTGAAGAATTCTCACAAATTGAGAATTTGATGGATTGCGCTTTAACGGCCTCCAACAAAAAGGAAGCTAAGCCCTACATTCAACAGATTGAAATGATAGGTCTGCATATCACTGGCTCAGCAAAACTTATTTTGGGCCAACTAACTTGTGCAATAAGTAGTGCATCAGGAAGAATTCCAGATAAGGATAGACAAACTGATTTCGCAAAAATGGAGTTATACAAATTGCGAGATCATCTTGAACCTAATGAAATATACTGAAAACGCTCTTTCGCAACCAACACATGGTGTTTTTTGTGACAGAAAACTTTTCTCTCGTATAATGACAGTGTGCTCTGTAGGACAGTTCCGAAAGGACCCTGCATGACAACTTATACGGAAGCCGCTGAAGGAGTATTCTTTCAGCGGTTTTCCTTTATCGTTTTTAGAATTTCGTCAACTTCGCAAGCGAGAGCAACAATTCCTTCGTACCCACATCATCAAACTCGATACGAATACGAGCATCGTCATTGACGCCCACAAGGTTGCGAACCGTCCCTGTGCCAAATTTCGGGTGAGAGACTCGCATACCGATTGAAAAGCCGTTAACTTCTTGCTTGGCTGCCATCTTTCGCACGGCCGGATCCATCTTCGCACGAGCGTACGACGAATGAGATGATCCGCCATAAGAGGAGCCACCGTAGGACGACCCCGAAGAGTTCCCCCAACGGTTTGAAGAGCCGTAAGAAGAGCGACGTTCATAACCGCCATCCCAACCGCTTCGAGAGTAGCCACCCGAAGAGCGAGAAGAACGCTGTTCATCCCAAGCGCTCGATTGATCTTCGTCTTCATCGCGAGCAAAGCTACCGAACCGTTCTTCGTAGAGACGATTTAAGTGAGACTCATCGATTTCGCGCAAGAATTGGCTGGGGCCTGAATCCATGTATTGACCACGCAACATGCGACGAAGAGCAAAAGTCATATGAAGTTGCTTACGAGCGCGGGTAATGGCCACGTACATCAAGCGCCGTTCTTCAGACAATGCCAATTCATCGTTACTGCTATTGGCATGCGGGAAAAGACCGTCTTCGACACCGGTGATAAACACCACGTCAAATTCAAGGCCCTTCGCAGCATGCACCGTCATCAATTGAACGGCATCCTCCCCGCTTTGGGCTTGATTATCCCCCGCTTCAAGTGCGGCGTGAGACAAAAAGCCTGCCAAAGAGCTCATTTCATCTTCTTCGGCATCCACTTCAATTTGATCGGCTCGGGCATCGACTGCAATGCCTTCTTCCACCAAGTAAGCTTTCGCAGCACTTTGTAATTCGTCCAAGTTATCCAATCGGTCTTGGCCTTCTTTATCCTTTTTGTAGTGCGCAACGATGCCGGAACGATCATTGACCGCTTCAATCAATTCAGGCAACGGCAAGCACGAATACTCAAAGCGCATGGAGTCAATTAAGTCCGTGAAGGTGCGCAACTTTGTACCGGCTGAGCCTTCGTCTTGTTGAGCGGCTTCATAAAGACTGATTTGACGCTCACCGGCTAACATTTGAAGCGTTTCAATGCTCTTTGCTCCAATGCCTCGGATCGGAAAATTCACCACACGCAAGAAAGCCGTATCGTCTTTCGGATTTTCAATCAAACGCAAATAAGCCAATGCGTTTTTAATTTCAGCGCGATCAAAGAATCGCAAGCCGCCGTAGACCTTGTAGGGGATACCGGCTGCCACCAACGCTTGTTCCAACACTCGACTTTGCGCATTGGAGCGATACAAAATCGCAATTTCATCGCGCTTGGTGCCATTCATGATGGCTTCTCGAATGGTGCTCAAGCAGTAATCGGCCTCTAAGCGATCATCATCGGCTCGATAGACCTTAATCTTTTCACCGTCACCGGCATCGGTCCACAAGTCCTTGCCCAAACGATCTTCGTTATGGGAAATCAACTCATTGGCGGCATTTAAGATGTGACCGAAGGAGCGATAGTTTTGTTCAAGCTTCACAACTTCATCGATTTGGAATTCGTTTTTGAAGTCCGTCATGTTACCCACGTGGGCGCCGCGGAAAGCATAAATAGATTGGTCATCGTCACCCACGGCAAAAATGCAGTTACCGTGGTATTCACGACGGCCCAACGGATCAAAGCCCCCTAAGAGCTTTAACCACTTGTATTGCAAACGGTTCGTATCTTGGAATTCGTCCACCAAGATAAAGCGGAAACGTTGTTGATAGTGCTGACGAATCATGGCGTTGCGAGCCAATAATTCGTAGCTGCGAAGAAGCAATTCGCCGAAGTCACAAACGCCTTCACGATTGCATTGATCTTCGTAGAGTTTATAAATCTCAGCGTATTTGGCTCGCTCTCCGTGCTCGGCCGTCATGTCGCGAGCACGAAGCCCTTCTTCCTTGGCGGCAGAAATGTAGTTTTGAATCTTCTTGGGCGGGAAAAGCTCGTCATTGATGCCATGCAACTTCATCAAACGCTTGATGGCCGACAATTGATCGCTTTGATCCAAAATCTGAAAGGTTTGCGGTAGACCCACTTCTTTGTAGTGACGACGCAAAAGACGATTGCACAAACCGTGGAAAGTTCCTACCCACATACCACGCGTATTAATCGGCATCGAAGCCGTGATACGCGTAAGCATTTCCTTGGCGGCCTTATTGGTAAAGGTCACGGCCAAGATTTCCAAAGGAGAGGCCATTTGGGATTGAATGATGTAGGCAATGCGCGTCGTCAGCACTCGCGTTTTGCCGGAACCGGCACCCGCCAAAATCAAGGCGCTTTTAGCCGGCATATCCACGGCTCGGCGTTGTTGGGGATTTAATTTATCTAAGAAACTAACCATGTCTAATTACTTACGAAAACAGTTTGGGCAAAGGGGATATTTTGCCATTTTTCCCAAAGGTTCATGGGATTATTTTTTGTGTTTTTGACTTGACAAAAGTGCCAAGCACGCTTGCCACGAGCGTCCGGCCTGATCCTTGGGGCTCAACAATCTTTTTTCAGTTTGTGGCCACACCACGCCCACGGTCGGATCGTCGAATTGAAGCGTTGCTTCACTTTGAGGATGATAGTAATCGGTGCATCGATATAAGACGTGTGCGGTATCACTTAAAGTCACAAAACCGTGCGCAAAACCTTCCGGAATATAGAGCTGTTGCATCGACTCGCTATCTAACATCACACCTGTCCATTGACCGAACGTCTCTGACTCTTCTCGAAGATCCACCACCACATCGAAAATTTTTCCCGAAGTCACCGTCACGAGTTTTCCTTGCGGATGACGGTACTGGAAATGAAGACCGCGAAGGGTACCGTATTGAGAAACCGAGAAATTGTCTTGCACAAAGCGCACGCCCAACCATTCTTCATAGCGATTAGCTCGACAAAGTTCGACAAATAACCCACGGTCATCACGCCAAACATCGGGTGTTAAAATTTTGACACCCTGAAGTTTCGTCTCTTCAATCTTCACGTTTCACTCCATATTGCCTATCGATCCATTGACGGTATTGACCGGTCAAAATATGTTCCACCCATTGGGCATTTTCCAAGTACCAATCAACCGTTGCTTCAAGTCCCGCTTGAAGGCTCACAGAAGCGCTAAAGCCTAAGCGCTCATAGGCTTCGTTCGTATCCATCGCATACCGCCAATCGTGCCCCGGACGGTCGGCAACGAATTTGATTTGATCGCGATAGTGACCTTCAGTTTTCGGACGCTTTTGATCCAAGATCGCGCAAAGCGTTTCAACGATTTCAATGTTCGTTGTTTCGATGCCGCTACCGAGATTAAAAGTCTCACCGGCTTGGGCTTTTTCAATAATCGCTAAAAGCGCACGACAGTGATCGCTCACGTGCATCCAATCTCGACGGTTTTTACCGTTTCCGTAAATGGGAAGCGTATCACCGGCAAGCGCTCTTTGAATCATCAAAGGAATTAACTTTTCGGGAAACTGCCTGGGCCCGTAATTATTAGAGGGATGCACAATCACCACGGGCAATCCATAGGTTTTCCCGTAAGCACGCACGAACATATCGGCGGCCGCTTTACTGGCGGAATACGGGCTATTGGGACGATAGGGACTCGTTTCCGTAAAGGGTGCCTCATCGTCGGTTAAGTCCCCGAAGACTTCATCGGTGGAGATATGAATATGACGATAGGCCTTTTGAGAAGTCTCATCCAAAGTCTTCCAATATTGAAGCGAAGCTTGCAGTAAATGCTGAGAGCCCACCACATTGTCTTCAATGAAAGCCGTCGGATCCTTAATGGAACGATCCACATGGGTTTGGGCGGCAAAGTGAACGACGCTATTGACTTGATGAGTTTGAAGTAACGCTAAAACATTAGCAGTGTCCGCCACATCGCCTTCAATAAACGTAAAGCGATCGCTTTGGCGGGCATCGACAAGATTTTCTAAATTCCCGCAGTAGTTGAGCTTATCGAGAGCCACAATGCGATAACCCTTTTCAAGGGCTGCGTCAACAAAGTTCGAACCGATAAAGCCGGCTGCTCCCGTCACCAATAAAGTCTTAAACATGGACAAATCTCAAGGCATTTGATTAGAAACAATCCCTTTGAAAGGATTGTCCCATTTCGAGCCAAAAATAAATTACTTTCAAGATGAAATTGTATTAGACTGAATTTGTAAATGTGAGCAAAAACAGTCGGTGGATGTGTAAAACATGCACGGGCGGTTTTGTGTGCACACTGTTTTTCTTTTTAGGGGATATATTCATGGCTGACAAAAAGACCATCGGCATCATCAGTGGTTTAAATCCGCGTGCTGCACTTGAAGTGAAGACGCAACTCTTGGCTCAAAGCGATGATGACATTTGCATCATCATGAGCGAAGACACCTTTAAGATCGATCCCGATCCCGAATTGGCGATGAGTGATCGCAAGATCTTCATCTTTAACGAAGCTGAACTTTTAGCTGAAATGGGTGCTGACATCGTGGCAGTCCCCGACTTTAAGTGCGGCCGTTTCATCCATGAAGTTCAACGTGAAATGCAAACGCCGATTCTTGACATGAAGGCCGCTTTGATGGCTCAAATGCAAGAAAAGGCTCCGGTCATGGGCGTACTGGATACCACCAACGCTACCTCCTGCATGTCTGGCGAATGCGAACTCAGCCAAAAGATGAAGATGATCTTCGCCACCGATGAGGAAGAAGCCGCATTAAACGTCGCTCGTGAACAAATCCGCTCGGGCGACATGGTCACACCCATGGCAACGCTTGAAGCCGTCTGCAAGCGCATGGTTGAAGCCGGCGCCGAAGTGATTGTTCCCAATTGCACGCAATTTGCCTTATTGCAAAAAGAATTGGCTGCTAAGGGCTTCCCTGTCATGGACGTCTTTGCCGCTTTTGCTGCCGCCGCTTTGGTTTATCCCACGACGAAGTTACCGAAACCCTTTAAGTTGGGCTTGATCGGCGGTTTGGGACCGGCCGCAACCGTCGACCTCTACGACAAGATCGTGAAGGCAACGCCCGCTAAGAACGACCAAGAACACTTTAAGGTCGTGATTGAACAAAACCCGCAAATCGATGACCGTACGGCTTGCTTGTTAGAAGGTGGTGCCGATCCGACGTTGGCCATGTATAACTGCGCTAAGCGTTTGCAAAAAGACGGCTGTGATGTCGCCATCATTCCTTGCAACACGGCTCACGCATTTTTGCCGCGCTTGTTGCGTCACTTGGATATGCCTTTTATCGATATGCAACAAACGATGTTGGACGAAATCCAAGCCAAGTTCGGTGATAAGGCTCGCGTGGGCTTAATGGCCACAAGCGGCACGATTCGCACGGGTATCTACGGCAAGAAGGCCGACAAGATGAAGATGGCCATGTTTGTGCCGGATGCCGAACATCAAGAACGCGTCATGGCCGCTATTTATGGTCCTAAGGGCGCTAAGGCCGGCTTCACGACGGGTGAATGCTACGATGACCTCTATAGCGCAGCTGAATATTTGGTGAAGGAACACGACTGCAACGTCTTGATCTTGGGTTGCACGGAATTGCCCTTGATCTTCCACGAACAAGACGACTTTGAAGTCGCAGGCAAAAAGGTCGCCATTGTCGACCCGACCGCCACCTTGGCTCGTAAGTGCGTTGCCATTGCCGAAGCCACGATTAAAGAACGCGGTGTTCGCTAATTGGTTCTGAAAGAGGCGCTCAGTGTTTTGAGCGCCTTTTTTTCTAATGAAAATAAATTATTAACGGAAACAAGTCATGAAAGAATACGCTCAATGCGCCCCCAAGAAAGTCGCCTTCATCGGCTTAGGCACCATGGGTTTTCCGATGGCGGGTCACTTGACCCGCGCCGGTCACGACGTCACGGTTTATAACCGTACGCACGAAAAGGCTTTGAAGTGGAAAGAATCGTACACGGGGCACGTCGCCATGACGCCCAAAGAAGCTGCCCAAGATTGTGACTTCGTCTTTACCTGCGTGGGTAACGACGATGACCTCCGAAGCGTTGTCTTAGGCGAAAACGGGATCTTCGCCGGCATGAAAGCCGATGCGGTTTTAGTTGACTGCACAACCGATAGCGCCAACGTTGCACGAGAATTGGCAGAAAAAGCCAAAGCCCTTGGGCTTCACTTTATGGATGCTCCGGTCTCGGGCGGTGAAGCCGGTGCCGTTAACGGTGTTCTTACCGTGATGTGCGGTGCTGATCAAGAGGTCTTTGATCGCTCGCGCGACGTTGTCATGGCTTTTGCTCAAGCCGTCACACGCATTGGTGATGTGGGTGCCGGACAATTAGCGAAGATGTGCAACCAAATCTGCATTGCAGGCGTTGTGCAAGCCTTGTCTGAAGCCATCGCCTTCGGTCAAAACGCGGGACTCGATATGAAGCTTGTGTTAGACGTGATTGGCAAGGGTGCTGCACAAAGTTGGCAAATGGACAATCGTGGTACGACCATGATCGACCGACAGTTTGACTTTGGTTTTGCCATTGACTGGATGCGCAAGGACTTAGGGCTTTGCTTGAGCGAAGCAAAATTAAACGGCTCGAGTCTTCCGTTGGTTGCCCTTGTTGACCAGTTCTATGGGGACTTGCAAGCTAACGGTAAAGGCCGTCAAGACACGTCAAGCCTCATTGAACGCTTGCCTCGCAAACGCTAATTAACAACAATCTACGCAAAACGCCTGAAATTCCCCGTCTCAGGCGTTTCCATTTTTTAAAAATTTCTCTTGTGATATCAAGCCATTTTCCTATTTTTGTTTTAAAATTCTTCGTTCAATAACGATTCTCATTTAGAGCAAAAATTTTGCTCACTGACTCTCTATGTCTCAAACATTAAACGACCTTCCTATCGGCCAATCCGCCGTGATTACCCACGTG
Organism: Sutterella sp.; assembly: GCA_019418235.1. Taxonomy (GTDB): domain Bacteria; phylum Pseudomonadota; class Gammaproteobacteria; order Burkholderiales; family Burkholderiaceae_F; genus Aphodousia. Next base: position 26,793 of record DYCH01000048.1, on the reverse strand, counting down.
GGGGCTTCGGGTGCTCTTCGTCAGCACTTTCTTGACATGGGCCTTATTCCCAATGCCGAAGTCAAAATGATTAAGCGAGCCCCGTTAGGCGACCCGATTGAAGTTCGTATTCGCAGTTATGACTTAACGTTGCGTAGCGCTGAAGCGCAAGAAATCGGTATTCGTTTATTAGAAAGTGAAAGCGCTGCTCGCGCGCCTTCTGTTCCCAAAGAAGCGCTTGAACACCCGGGGTACGGTGAAGGCGGTAAATACCACACGCAACCCGATCATCCGCCGTTGCCTGAAGGCACAACGATGCGCATTGCTTTAGTCGGTAATCAAAACTGTGGAAAAACAACCCTTTTTAATCGTTTAACGGGCTCTAACCAACACGTGGGGAACTTCCCCGGTGTGACGGTGGATCGTAAAGACGGTGCTATCATCGGTCACCCCAATACCCGCGTGACGGACTTACCGGGCATTTACTCGTTATCGCCCTATTCAGCTGAAGAAGTGGTGACGCGAGAATTCATTTTGGAAGAAGAACCTCACGTCATCATCAATATTGTGGACGCGACCAACATTGAGCGAAATCTGTATCTCACGATGCAATTGCTCGAATTGGGTAAGCCCATGATTTTGGCACTTAACATGATGGACGAAGTGCGTAACAACGGGGGCACCATCCGCATTAACGAAATGGAAGCCTTGTTGGGCATTCCGGTTGTGCCGATTTCTGCCTCTCGCAATGAAGGCATTGCTGAACTCGTTGACCACACGTTGCACATCGCTCACTATCAAGAGCGCCCTGTTGAGCAAGATTTCTGTCGCTCAAAGGACAACAAGGGGGCCGTTCACCGCTGCATTCATTCCATTGCTCACACGATCGAAGACCATGCCATTGAAACACAAATGCCATGGCGCTTTGCGGCCAGCAAAATTGCCGAAGGCGATGAACTCGTTCTTCAAAAACTCAATTTGGATGAAAATGAAAAGCGCACCATCAACCATTTAATTAAACAAATGGAAGCCGAACGAGGATTAGATCGTTGTGCCGCCATTGCCGACATGCGCTTTTTATTTATTGACCGCGTCTGCGATGCAACCGTGGTACGTCCGCGCGTGAGCCGTGAACACATCCGCAGTCTTGCCATTGACCAATTTTTAACCGGGAAATACACTGCCATCCCCGCCTTTTTAGGGATCATGATGCTCATTTTCTGGTTAACGTTTGACGTTATCGGAGCGTTACTGACCGATTGGTTGGATTGGGGCATTACGGCCATCACTGATCACGTCGATGCCTTCTTAACCTCGGCTCACGTCAATAGTGCCGTTCACTCTCTTTTAATTGACGGGGTCTTCAACGGCGTAGGGAGCGTTTTAAGTTTCTTACCCACAATCGTTGTCTTATTCTTCTTCCTCTCACTTTTGGAAGACAGCGGTTACATGGCGCGCATTGCGTTTGTGATGGACACGCTTTTGAGAAAAATGGGACTTTCGGGTCGAAGTATCGTTCCCCTTTTGATCGGTTTCGGTTGCACGGTGCCGGGCGTGATGGCCAGTCGCACGTTACCCTCTGAGCGCGACCGTAAACTCACCATTTTGCTTACGCCCTTTATGAGTTGCTCGGCCAAACTCCCCATCTATGCGTTCTTTACAGCGGCGTTTTTCCCTGAAGACGGCGCCATTGTCATGATCGCACTCTACCTTTTGGGCATTGTGATGGCGATTGTCACGGGCCTTGTTTTACGTCAAACGCTTTTTAAGGGCGAAGCCGTTCCCTTTGTGATGGAATTGCCCAACTACCGTTTACCGGGCTTTAAAAACGTGACGCTTTTGTTGTGGGAAAAGGCTAAAGACTTCTTGCAACGTGCTTTTACCGTGATTTTTGTGGCCACCATCGTCATTTGGTTCTTGCAAAACTATGACTTGCAAATGAACCCCATTGCAGATTCCCATCAAAGTATGCTCGCAATGTTAGCCGGTTGGATGGCACCAATCTTTAGTCCCTTGGGCTTTGGGGATTGGAAGGTCACGACGGCATTGATTAGTGGCTTTATGGCAAAAGAAAGCGTTGTGAGTACGTTGACCGTCTTGTTTGGTTCAACCGAAGCCCTCAGAGCGTGGCTCACTCCCTTGTCGGCCTTTACGTTGCTGGTTTTCTGTTTACTCTATACGCCTTGCGTGGCTGCGATTGCTACGATCAAGCGCGAGTTAAGTGGCGCATGGGCCGTCATTGTGGTTCTGGCCCAATGTGGCATTGCTTGGGCAGTGGCTTTCATCGTTCGAATGATCGGTCTTACTATAGGTTTTTAATATCGTGAATCTCATCAGTTGGCTTCTTTTAATTGGTGTGGGGATAGCCGTAGCTGCCTCCCTTTACTACATGTTTAAAAACCCCGGTTGCGGTTGCAGTCAGGGTGGTTGCAAGAAGTGCGCTTCAAAAAGCAGTAGTTGCGGTTGCAAAAAAAACTGACAAATAAAGCAAATCTGATTGTTTTTCCTTGAGTTTTCTGGGTCTCAAGCGACGAAAAAAACGAAATCCGAGTAAAATGGATATTTTCCATTCCTTGAAATAAAGAAGATAAGTATGTCTACGACGGAAAATAAAGAGAATAGTGCACAAGTTACGAACTTCATTCGTAACATCATCGATAGCGACTTAGAAACGCATGCGAACGAACCTCGCTTGTGGTGCGGTCATCCTGCCCCCTACAGTGAACAGGCCACTGGCGTTGCCGATCCGGCTCGCATCCGCACCCGTTTTCCGCCGGAACCGAACGGTTACTTGCACGTGGGTCACGCCAAGAGCATTTGCTTGAACTTTGGTTTGGCTCGTGCCTATGGTGGTTACTGCCACATGCGCTTTGACGATACGAACCCTGTTAAAGAAGACCAAGAATACGTCGATTCCATCAAGGAATCCGTGCGTTGGTTGGGCTTTGACTGGGAACACGGTGAAGAAAAGAACCTTTACTTTGCCAGTAACTACTTTGAATGGATGTACGAATTCGCTGAACACTTGGTGAAGACGGGCTATGCCTATGTCGATGAACAAAGTGCTGACGAAATGCATGCCAATCGCGGTACGTTGACGGAACCGGGCAAAAACAGCCCCTACCGTGATCGCTCCCCTGAAGAAAATTTGCGTCTTTTCCACGAAATGCGTGACGGTAAGCACGCCGAAGGCTCAATGGTGTTGCGTGCCAAGATTGATATGGCTAGCCCCAACATCAATTTGCGTGACCCGGCCATCTACCGTATCCGTTTCGCAGAACACCACAACACGGGCAACAAGTGGTGCGTTTATCCGATGTACACCTTCGCTCACCCGATCGAAGATAGCTTGGAAAACATCACGCACTCCATCTGTACGCTCGAATTTGAAGACCAACGCGCCTTCTACGATTGGACCCTTGAACGCATCATCCCCGTGTTGCGCGCTCCGCAATACGCTGAAGCCAAGGAACTCTTGCTCGCAATGAGTAAGGGCGAAAGTGACTTGGCCTTGCCCTTCATGCGTGCTGCTTACCAACATCGCAACAAGTTGGGTCAAAGCGCTCCTGAGAAGGCCATGGAAGAAGTCTTCGAAGCTTGGGACTCTGACCTGGGCCCTGAAAAATTTGAAGGCACGCGCGCCAGCGCCTTCTGGGCTTTGATGACGGTTAACACCGAACACTTCACGCCGCTTTTGCAAGCTGCTTTGACGGTTGTTCGCCCGAACTTCTTCTTGTTGTCTCACCAATATGAATTTAACCGCTTGAACTTGTCCCACGTGGTCGTCAGTAAGCGTAAGTTGATCCAATTGGTTCAAGAAAAGTTGGTTGACGGTTGGGACGATCCCCGCATGCCGACGATCTTCGGTTTGCGCCGTCGCGGTTACACCCCGGAATCCATCCACCTCTTCGCTGAACGTTGCGGTGTCTCTCGTGTGGCCGGTGGTTTGATTGATTACTCTGTTTTGGAAGCTTGCTTGCGTGAAGACTTGGAAGGTCGTGCCTTGCGCCGTATCGGTGTTGTTCGCCCCTTAAAGCTCATCATCGACAACTACGATGAAGCTGCTTCTGAAACGCTCACGGCTCCGAACCATCCGCAAAAGCCGGAATGGAGTACGCGTGAAATCACGTTCTCTAAGGAACTCTGGATTGATGAAAGCGACTTCGCTGAAGTGCCGCCCAAGGGCTATCGTCGTTTGACGATCCCGGCCGACGGTTCGGAAGCCAAACCGGTTCGCTTGCGTTACGCCTACGTTGTCGTGCCGACCTCCATTGAAAAGGACGAAAACGGTAAGGTGATCGCTGTTCACTGCCGCTACTTGCCCGACACGAAGAGTGGCACGGCAGGTTCCGAAGCCGTGAAGACGAAGGCTGCTATTCACTGGGTTGACGCTAAGAGCGCCGTGGCTTGCGAATTCCGCCTCTATGGTCGTTTGTTTGCAGTGCCGCAACCCGATGCTGTTGACGCTGACTACCGCACGCTTTTGAATCCTGAAAGTAAGGAAGTCGTGACGGGTTACATTGAACCGGCAATGGCTCAAGCCAAGCCCGATGAAAAGTTCCAATTGGAACGCACGGGTTACTTTGTGGCCGATCGTGAAGATCACAAGCCTAAAGCACCGGTCTTTAACCTCGCTGTCGGTTTGAAGGATACGCAAGGTAAAAAATAAAGTTCACTAGTTTGAACGATTGATGAAAGGGACGAGTTTTCGGATTCGTCCCTTTTGTTTTGTCTCAAAATTGATACTCAGTTTGGTATTAGTAACTGAATGTATTGACAAGTAATTCTTGGGGGGGGGCAAAATGAATAACAACTCGCTTTGTTCTAGTATTCAAGGAAAATACAATGAAAAAAACTTTTCTAAGTAGCGCACTACTAATCGCTTTATTTGCTAATACATGTGCTGCCAATGATTTGGATATAACAAAAACCGACCTTGTAGTTACAGATCATACATTTTTAGGAAGTGTAACTACTCAAACGATGACCATTCAAGGAATGGGAGAAAACTCTGCAATAAAACTCAATGCAGGTACAGATATAAATAAACCAGCTATCGATCTTCACTTGTATGGCAAAGACATTAGAATTGAATCTAATGCCGACAAGGTAATTGATTTAACAGGATATGCAGATATCAACGTTGGCAACTACGATTATATTCAAGTTCCAGAGGATCAATTAGCAGACTCTGAACTCTTAAGAAACTACTCTCTGACCATCAAAGGACGTGAAGATGCCTACGCACTTCATATGAGCGCAACCAACGCTGGTACAGACGATCAAGACCCCTACTTCCAAGTTGCAACTGAGACTTTGGACGTTACTGGTGCCATTTACTTATCCGACGGGGCTGGTTTTGATATGGGATGGACTAATTTGGATACTGCCATTGAGAAAGGCTGGGTGATTAGTTTGGGCTCCTCTTCTGATTTAAAAGATGAATACTCTGATCGCATCGATTCTTACCGAAAGTCAATCTCCATTCGAAATAACAGCGACAAAATTGCAACTCTGACCGTTGATCGTGGCATGGTTTTAATGGCTGCAGAAAATGTACTAATTGCCAATACTAAAAACTTAGATACCCCATATGAACACGGTCAAGCCATTAAAATCGTTGGTGGTACCTATAACTCCACAGACATGGGAAACGTCAAAACTTATGTATCCATTGCCGCTAAAGATAAGCTTTTCGTTATTGGTGATATCTTAGTTGAAGCAGGGACGGGGACGGACGAATCAGCCTTTGTTGACATCCACTCCGAAGGTACTTCACAAATTATCGGTAACATTGTCGTTAACGGCTCTGAACAAGCCATGGCTGGTGTCAATATTGATATTTCTGGGGCAAATTCTATTCTTGAGGGAGCCATCAATATTGGAGAATTACCCAATGAAAAACTTCGTGGTTTGCGTGCATTTAAAGCAAATCCTAGCTACGCAGATGCTGCTGTGCAATTAAACAACGGAGCCATATGGAAGGCCAGAGGACAATCCACAATCACAAAATTAGGAAGTAATGGTGGCATTGTTGAATTAGACTCCAACTCAAAACTCAATACTGATAAATTAGAAGGCTCTGGATTAATGGTCAAAATTAATCTAGATGAACAAAAACATTCAGATGCTAAGTTCAATGTTAAGAATAAAGCCGAAGCTAAAATTCATTCTGAATTAAATGCCACCTCCGATGATATCTCGGCTCTTGAAGGTCTTGGGCTTAAAAATTCTATTTTTGGTGGCAGTGATCAAGCACTAACAGTTTCAATGTCTGCTAAGGAAGGTTTTAATCAAGGAAGTTGGTCGATTGATGCTTCAAACAATGTAACCGAAAGCAATAACACCCTTCAAGAAACGACACTAGACTTGTCATCAGCAACAATAATTTCATTAGATCGGATTCTTTCTAACGATCTACGTAAACGCATGGGAGACTTGCGCAATCATAATGCTAGAAATGGTGCTTGGGCCCGATATGATGGAGGTCGTCTCAGTGGCAAAAATGCATACGAGAACGACTTTAACACTATTCAAATGGGTTTAGATTCCGATGCCTTAATCGAAGGCATGCGTACTGGTTTAGCCTTTTCTTATACGAAAGGCGATGCAGACTATGTTCGTGGCTCAGCAGACACTAACGCCTATGCATTAGCAGCATACGGTACATGGTATGTTGATAATGGTGTATTTGTGGACGTAATTGGTCGTATTGGTACGATTGATACAGATATGAAGGTAGATGGTAAGACTGGAAAACTCGATAATATGATCTACAGTTTATCAGCCGAAACGGGCATGAGATTTACTCCTGCTCCAATAATCTACTTGGAACCCAATATTGAATTGACCTACACCTACATTGGTTCTGACAAAGTAAAATTTGGTAGCGATGCAACTTACGACCTCGATTCCACTCATAGTCTTGTTGCTCGGGCTGGCTTCACAGCAGGCTTAACTTGTCCCTCTGACAAAGGAGACTTCTACATTCGTGTCAATGGTGCTCAACAATTATTGGGAGATACAAAGTTAACACCCTTGGGTTATAAAACGCTTGAAGTCGATGGAAAAGATTCTTGGGTTGAATTTGGAATTGGTAGCCAATGGAACATGAATAAGGCCACTTACTTATGGGCTGATGTTGAACGTACGAGTTGCTCAGACATTGAAGAAGATTGGCGTGCCACTGTTGGTGTACGTTATAGCTTCTAACTCTTAGAGTTTATTTAAACCAATGGCAGAGTTTTATTACGAAGCTCTGCCATTCTCATATACAAAAATTGCGATTAAATACTATTCCAACGAATCACTGATTCTCTCTGCCCAATCGTAAAGAGCACCAAATAAGTTTTCCGTTTCTTCATCGACTTCTTCACCCATACTTTCAGCGAGCTTTTCAATTTCTTGGGCAAAGTCATCTAATGTGCGCGCCACACCCACACCATGGATTAAACGCTCAACACGCAACTCTTGCCAACGGGCTTGCTCTTCTTCATTCAAAGTTTCCGGCCAATTGCGAGCACGGAATCTAAAAAGTAATTCTTCAAAACGGTCATCATCAAAGTGAATGCGACCGGCCTCAACCAACTGGGCTAAAGTTTGAGGTGTTTGTTGGTGAACAAACTCCATTTGCGAGCGATCATTGTTACTGGTAAAGCCCCCAGCATAAAGACCGGAGTCCACATCCACGGGTTCATCACTCCCCGCTTCTCGCTCTAACACTTCAGACCACAAACCGCTGATTTCATCGATGTGTTCGACTAAGAAAGCGGCGTTTTCATGGGCCTTATTCTTATCAAGATTAAATAAAGCCGCACGGTTGTCAGTTAAAACACCCAAATGCTCCACCAAGAAGGGGGCTTGATTAATCTTGCAAGAGAAAATCGGTAAACGCGTTTGACCTTCGGGCAAGTCACTTTGACGAACAAACAAGCGAGCCTTTACCTCTTGGGCCGTTAAACGTAAAAGTTCACGGGGATCTTCCATTAAGTCCCACATCAAAATCGCGTTCGGATTCTTGGGATCTTGACCGATCGGCAATACAAGGCGCATATAGCCATGCTCTCGCCCATGAATGGATGAGACCCATAAGAGTACCTTACGGCTATTGACCATGTCCTTGAGCTTATTTTTAGCGCGATAAGCCAAAGCGTATTGCCAGAGTTTGGGTTGCTTTTCTCGAATAAGACGTGCCACATCAATCGTGGCTTGTACGTCGCTTAAAGCATCGTGCGCATGCTCGTGCGTAAGACCATTAGCTACCGTTAAATGTTCAAGTCTAAAAGTGGGGCGCTTACCACCATCGGGCGTTTCCACCTCCGGCCAATTGATGCCTTCAGGACGCAAAGCCCAGGTCGCAACAACTAAAGGGAAAAGGTCAAAGCGGGAACACCCGTCTTTCCACTCACGGGCGTACGGATCGTACAAATTGCGCCAAAACATGTGGCGCGAGACTTCATCGTCAAAGCCCATGTTGTTGTAGCCGACACTGATCGTATCGGGTTCGCTCATTTCTTTGAGAATGCGTTTTGAGAATTCTGCTTCCACCATCCCCTTTTCTTCACACTCTTGGGGCAAGATGTGCGTGATCATGATGCTCTCAGGCGCTGGTAACGCATCCATTGCGGGCTTGCAGTACCAACACATGGGCTCACCCATGTTATTGAGATTTTCATCGGTGCGGATCGCAGCAAACTGTGCCGGACGATCCTTACTGGGACTCAAACCAAAAGTTTCATAATCGTGCCAAAGAAATGTCGTAGCCATGGTAATTCTTTCCAAAAAAGTATGGCTAGATTATAGCGAGTGAGACTTAAAAACTTTGTTTCTTTTATCGATGAAAAAAGGCCCCAAGCAAAAAGCTCAGAGCCTTATCGTTTGTAATTTTTCAGTCAGTGCCTGAAAAACCGTTTCTGATCTTACAAGAAGATGTTGGAAGCCACGACGTTAACGATCATACCGATCACCATCACCGGAATCGTACGACGGATCAATTCAATCGGCGTCAAACCGGAAATACCGGAAACAGCAATGATCACACCAGAAATCGGACTCATCGGACGGGCCAAGCTTGCAGCCAATTGAACCGGAATCACCAAAGCCATCGTGTTGTAACCGACGCTCGCAGCTGCTTCAGGCAATAAGGGGGAGAAAGCAAAGAAAGCCGAGTTACCCGAACCCGTCACAATCGTTGCCACGACCATAATGCCCATCATCACGAAAAGCATGAAGAAAAGACCCAAGCCTTGTTGAGAGGCAGCCATTTGAATAAGCGTAGAAATACCGCCCACCTTCGTTAAACCTAAAGCGAACAATTCAGCGCAAACCACTAAAGTCACCGTGGAAGTAAAGACCTTACCCATGCCTTCAAAGACCGATTGCGTATCGGCACAGCATTGCTTGAAGGTACGACGCGTGATGAGGTCAACCACAAAAGCAATCAAGATGGACACAAAGATGGCGGTCACCAAGCTTAACTTAATGCCGGCATAGACCATCGGGGAGAAGACGATCAAAAGGAACAACGGAAGAACCGGCAAAATCGCATAGTGAGCAGGACCGGCGTCAGCAAAAGCGTCTTCAGCATTGGAGCTTACGCCATCGACCTTGTCTTCAATGCCCTTGGCGGCTTCACGGCGGTCAAACCAATTTTGAATCACACCGTGACCAACAGCCACAGCAATCATGATGCAGATAGCCACCGGAATTTGCCCCGTCACAAAATAGGTCACCACGTCCGTACCCAACAAGTCAGCGGCACGCATGGAGTTAGAAGAACTCGGACCCAAGTCAAGACAGCAAGTCGAAGCAATCACGGCGGCAGCAGCTGCTCGACGAACGCCCAAAGAGACCAACAACGGATAGATGGAAGCCATCAACAAAAGGCCTAAACCCACGGCAGAGTTAATGAACAAAGCCATGCATTGACCGACGAAATACGTCAAACCCAACAAGATGTAAGGAGAGCGAATGGCAGAAAGCGGTCGAATGCAGAGTTTGACCAAAGACTTGGAAGCACCGATTTTATTCATGTAGAACGAGAAACCAGCAATGGCCATAATGTTAAGACCCAAGCCACCCAAACGACTCTTCATGATATTGGTGAACGCTTGAACCAAGTCAAAGCCCCAGAAATTGGTTGAAGTCTTAGCAGAAACCGGATCCGTGCCCATCATCCATGCGATGCACAACAAAATCAAGCCCAAGAACATCAAAACAAAGGGCGGATAGTAATTTTTAATCACGAAATACGCAATCAGCGCAACGGCTAATAGCGTAATAATGACGCCAAACATGATGGAACTCCTAGAAATAAAAGAAAATTACGAGAAAGTTTTCTTTTGATTCTACTGCGACTAGTCAGACTTCTGTATTGCGAAAAACTCGCAAAGCAAGTAAAACACCTGACAAAAGCATCAACATGCCGATGATTAAACTGACGGTCGGCCATTGTCCTCGCCAAAGAAGAGCGTAGAGAACAGAAAAGATCGTTTCAAAGACAATTAATTGTCCGCCTAAAGCCGGAGGCAAGCGTTGACTCATCCCGTTCCACAAAACGGCACCCAACCAAGAGCAGCAGACACCTGCCACAATCATCATCAAAACGAAAAAGACGGGATCAGGCCCCAAGAGTTGGCCTTGCGGCATGAAGTAAAAACTTGCGATGAAAAAGCCGAGTGTCGAGACAGGAAAAACAGAAAGCCCTTGAGCCGTTGCCCACACTTTGGGGCTTTTACCTTTGTTATCCAACAACCAGCGTGCATTTCGAATGGGAAACCATGTCCAAAGTAAAAGTGAAGCAACGCCGGCTGCAATTCCTAAACCAAACTCCAAGGGCGAACCTTGTTGGACTTCTGTGATGTATTCAAATTCGCTCCAGTTGGCAACAAACATCCCGACAATGATAAGGCCCAAAGGCATTGCCAAACGCGACCAAGGCACTTTCTGCTCACTCTTAGCAGAGTAGTTAGCGACAATGGCAACCAACACCGGAATCCAACACATGAGCATCCCACAAATGGGAGCGCCTGACAGTTTGACGCTAATAACAAGACAGAAGTAATAGACGAGCGAACCGAAAAAGGCAAGGCGCAAGGCAACCCACCAATCTGAACGCGAGAGTTTCTTTAATTCTTTGATTTGTATTGGCAAAATCATCAAGCACGTCAGCCCATACATGGCAAAACGCGCTGATGCGATGATAACCGGATGGTAGTCAGGCAATACCAACGGGAAGATATAAATCAATCCCCAAATGGCGCACGCCAACACACCTAAAGCAAAGCCCAAAAGCATACAAAGTTCAACAGAAAATTAGAGACTGCAACATTATGCGCTTTTGGGCCTTTATGCAAGGATTACGCTTCAGTATCTTTAAAAATACGCAAAGCGACCAAAACACCCGTAATGAGCATCACCATGCCAACCACCATCGTCATGGTGGGCCATTCCCCCCTAAAGAGCATGGCGTAGATCACGGAAAAGATGGTTTCAAAGACAATTAATTGTCCAGCTAAAGCCGTGGGCAAGCGCTGACTCATTTCATTCCAAGCGGCAGCTGCCATCCAACAGCAGCAAATCCCCGCTACCAACATACAAATGATGAAAGTTGTGGGCGTCGGTCCTAAAGGACCAAAATTTTCAGGTAGGTAAAATTGCGTCACCACAAAGAAGCTAATCACCGTGAAGGGTAAAATCACCAACCCTTGCGCTGTTGCCCAAACGTTGGGCTTTTTGTCTTTATTGTCCAACAACCAACGGGCATTACGAATCGGATACCACGTCCAAAGAAGCATAGAAGTCGCGCCCGCAGCCACACCCAACCAGAAGTTCCCGGCCGTGGAATGCTGTTGAGTGACAACGTATTCAAACTCCGTCCAATTGGCAATCACTATTCCGACCAAAATAAAGACAAGCGGAATGGCAATCTTTTTCCATGCCACGCCTTTGCCGACACGGAGAGCTTGGTAGTTGGCAACAAGCGCCACCAGTACCGGAATCCAACACATGAGCATGCCACTCACGGGGGCTCCCGCTAAGTTGACACTCACCACGAGGCAACAGTAGTAAACGATAGAACCGAAAAAGGACAAACTGAACGCTAAAACCCAATCCTTGGGTGATAAACGCTTTAATTCTTTCCACTGCAAGGGCACGAGAAATAAACACGTAAATCCATAGATGGAATAACGCGCAGCAGAAATCAACAAGGGACTGTATTCAGGCAAAAATAAAGGGATGACGTAAATCAATCCCCAGATGGCACACGCAACGATGCCAAAGAAAAGACCGGCGAGCATAATAGGGAGACTCTCGAGGGTTATAGGGGTTAAAAAGAAAAGGTTCTTTTATTTTTTAATATCCCCCTACTCTAGGCGTCTATCTGAAAGATTGCAAGCAAAAATTAAGCCCCAGGCAACTTCTTGCTTGAGGCTTAATTGAGGATCAGACGATTTAACCGTTATTGAGGATTGTTTTCGTCTTTCTTTTCTTCAGAAGCAGGCGTTTGAACCTCTTCATTTGCTTGCGTCACAGCGGGCTCAGCAGGTGCTTCTTTGACTTCTTCAACCTTGGCATCCGTGTGCAAAGGTTCCGTCGTCTTAGCAGAAGACCCTTCCTTGGGCGGGCGCACTTCACGGCCTTCCATGATGTCGTTGATTTGATCGAAGTCGATCGTTTCCCACTTCATCAAGCATTCAACCATCAATTCAATGCGATCGCGATTTTCTTCCAAAATGCGCTTAGCGCGGGCGTATTCTTCTTCCAAGATACGACGCACTTCAGCATCGATTTGTTGTTGCGTGGCTTCGCTTACGTGCGTCGTGCGCGTCACCGAGCGACCCAAGAAGACTTCACCTTCATTTTCGGCATAAACCATCACACCCATGGCATCGGTCATACCGTAACGAGTCACCATGTCACGAGCCATTTGCGTAGCGCGTTCAAAGTCGTTGCTCGCACCCGTGGTCTTTTGATTCAAGAACACTTCTTCGGCAGCACGACCTGCAAACAAGATGGCCAAACGAGACTTCATGTAAACGTCGTCGTAATTGAAGCGATCCTTTTCAGGCAACTGCATCGTAACACCCAAAGCACGACCGCGAGGCACAATCGTTACCTTGTGAACGGGATCGCTCTTAGGCAACAACCAAGCCACCACTGCGTGACCGGATTCGTGATAAGCCGTCGTCTTCTTTTCTTCTTCGCTCATCACCATGCTACGACGTTCAGCACCCATCAAGATCTTGTCCTTGGCGCGCTCAAAGTCCACCATTTCCACCAACTTCGCATCACGGCGAGCAGCAAAAAGGGCTGCTTCGTTAACGAGGTTGGCTAAGTCAGCACCGCTCATACCCGGCGTACCGCGAGCAATCACGGCGGGATTGACGTCACGGCCCACCGGCACCTTACGGATATGAACGTTCAAAATTTGTTCACGACCGCGCACATCAGGCAACGGCACCACGACTTGACGGTCAAAGCGACCCGGACGCAACAAAGCGGGGTCCAAAACGTCAGGGCGGTTCGTTGCGGCAATCACGAT
>DYCH01000048.1:0-13261 GCA_019418235.1 Sutterella sp. | reverse complement strand
ATCACGATCACGTTCGTACCGGTTTCAAAACCGTCCATTTCCACCAACATTTGGTTCAACGTTTGTTCGCGTTCGTCGTTACCGCCGCCTAACCCGGCGCCACGTTGACGACCCACGGCATCAATTTCGTCAATGAAGATGATGCAAGGCGAATTCTTCTTGGCGTTTTCAAACATGTCGCGAACACGAGCAGCACCCACACCCACGAACATTTCAACAAAATCCGAACCGGAAATCGAGAAGAACGGCACTTGAGCTTCGCCGGCAATGGCCTTAGCCAAAAGCGTCTTACCCGTACCGGGGCTACCCACTAACAAGATACCGCGCGGAATACGACCGCCCAAGCGTTGGAACTTGGAAGGATCGCGCAAGAAGTCCACCACTTCTTGAACGTCTTGCTTAGCTTCATCGCAGCCTGCAACGTCCTTAAAGGTCACCTTGTTGTTGGACTTATCCAACATGCGGGCCTTGCTCTTACCGAAACTAAAGGCACCGCCCTTGCCACCGCCTTGCATTTGGCGCATGAAGAAAATCCACACACCGATCAAGAGCAACATAGGGAACCAAGAGATCAAAATCGTCATCAACAAGGACGGTTCTTCTTCTGGCGTACCGTAGACTTGAACACCGGACTTGCGAAGGTCTTCGACCATCCAAAGATCGCCCGGGCTCGTAATGACAAACTTTTGACCTTGCGTCGGCGTTACCGTGATTTCGCGTCCCTTAATGTCAACGCGAGCCACTTTACCTGCCTTAGCATCTTCCATGAATTGGGTATAGCTCGTTGTTGAAGCCGGAGCCGTTTGCTCCGGTTCAAATTGGCGAAAGAGTGTAAAAAACACAATCGCCACAACAACCCATAAACCGACTTTGTTGAGTAAATTCTTATTCAATTGAAGGCTCCTTCGCCTTGTATAACCAAAACACTATTTGCACTATTTAAACCGACCAAAAAACCTTGATCGCAGTTTTCTAAGAATACCGAGAAATCTGTTAAATAGTCCGCATTGATACGCTTTCTAACAATATATGAGGACAAAATGTGACTTTTTCAAGGGTGCGAATTAACGCTTTTTGATGCCCTTAGCGACCATGTACACTTCGGCAGAAGAGTCGCGACTGGCTTCAGGTTTGCGCGTCAACACCGTCTTAAAGTGTTTCTTAAGCGTCTCCACGTATTGGGAAAAGCCGCTGCCTTGGAAAACCTTCGTCACAAAAACACCGTTATCGGTGAGGTTTTGCAAACAAAATTCCAAACCCAATTCATTGAGTAATAAACAACGAGCGGCGTCTGCTGCAGGAATACCGGACAAGTTCGGTGCCATGTCAGATAAAACCAAGTCAACTTGCTTATCACCCACGAGGGCATTTAATTGGTCAGCCACTTCTTGCTCACGGAAGTCACCTTGCAAGAACGTCACGCCATCGATCGGATCCATGGGCAAAATGTCCATGGCAATGATGGTGCCGTTGATGTCACCGTTTTTGTCCATCAACTTTTCACGAATGACTTGCGTCCAGCTGCCCGGTGCCGCACCCAAATCCACCACGGTCATCCCCGGGCGAATGAGCTTTTCTTTGTCATTGAGTTCAATGAGTTTATAAACAGAACGTGCACGATAACCTTCGGCACGGGAGCGCTTTACAAAGGGATCGTTAATATGGCGTTCAATCCAAGCACGATTAGAACGCAGTTTTTTTGTTGCTACTGGCATGATTTTTCAATACAATTAGTCGTTTTCAATTTTCGATAACCGATTATATTCGATTTTTTACTATGGCAGAACTTTTGCTTGATCGAGACACGCGTCTCGAATTGCGCTCTCAAGCGCACCACCTCGAACCTGTCGTGCTCTTAGGTGCCAACGGCTTAACGGATGCCGTCATCAAAGAAGTCGACCGTGCTTTAACCGCTCACGAATTGATTAAGATTCGTGTTCCGAGCGATGATCGCGAAGAACGTGAAGCAATTTTTGAAGAGCTCGTTGGAAAGCTCTCCGCCGCTCGTGTTCAAGTGATCGGCAAGTTGCTCGTTCTCTGGCGTCCGAGCCCTGAAAAGCGTAAGGCTGAAGCCGAACGCGCCAAGCGTCGTCAAATGGCTGAAAGCCAACGTCGCACCCGTGGTGGTCCGACGGCAGCTCGTAAGACCCGTGCTCGCACTCCGGGTCGTCAAACGAAAAAGTCCTTCGGTAACGCTTAATTAAGCAAGAAAAGCAGTTCGACAATGGAACTGCTTTTTTCTTATCTGCGAATTCTACAAACCCCACGAAAAAATCGCCACCACAGACGACTCAACGTAAAATGTTTCCTATGTCCTAACTGTGAGAGGAATCAATCATGGAATACCGAGTCAAAGTCACGGTTCTTGATAAAAAATTGTTCCCTGAACTCCAAGCACAGTATTGTGCCGTTCCTTGTAGCGGAAAATGCCCTTGCTACAACACAGGCGATGAATTCCTGTTCTGTCGAAATAGCCAACGAGATGACTTTTGGCACATGGGAGCTGGGACGCTGATCAAAAGTGGTCAACCCGATGAGGGCGTTTTGCAATCCCCTGGAACCCAACATTGCGGAACAGAAGGCGTGCCTTTTTGCTCTGAAGCATGGGATGCCATCAGTCGCTATATTTACGCTGCGCTTCAAGGGGGAGCCATCATGCGAGGTTGGATGAATGACGAGAAGGTAATGATTGCTTGTTGCAATGACGGTACTCGACCGGTCATCTTCAAAATTGAACGATTGGATATTGAAGAGTAAAGAATCTTCAAACGAGAACAAAAAAGGGAGAGTCTGATTATTATGACTTTCCCTTTTCTTTTGCCAACCCTTTAAGGTTGTGAGTACGATTTTGGCGTCTGCGATTAGATGTATTGAACACTCAAAATGTCATACATACGGTCGCCGCTCGGAGCGTGCACCGTAGCTTCATCGCCTTCGTACTTACCAATCAAAGCACGAGCGATGGGGCTGGAGATCGAGACCAAATTACGCTTAATGTCGCCTTCATCGTCGCCCACGATTTGATAGGTCACAACATTGCCCGTGTCTTGGTCTTCGAGTTCAACCGTTGCTCCAAAAACGATACGACCACCGGCATCCAATTCCTTCGGATCGATGATTTGCAAAGAGGCAAGCTTGCCTTCCAACTCAGCAATACGACCTTCAATATGACCTTGAAGATCCTTGGCGGCATCATATTCTGCGTTTTCAGACAAGTCACCCTTTTCACGGGCTTCCTTAATTGCTTGAACAACTGCAGGACGTTCGACACTCTTGAGGCGCTTTAATTCGGCTTTAAGCAACTCAGCACCACGGACTGTAATAGGAATTGCCATAATAATTTTCAGAATAAAATCAAAACATTAAAGAAGCCTGAGTGAAATGTTTACCCAGGCATTTAAAGACCCGTTAATTTTACCTTTTTAGGATTGTTTTTTGGGGAATTCTTTGGATTGAATTGTGTCAGAATCTACCAAAAGTACAAATTGACAACAAAAACAACTACCCCCCAATCCTTTAAAAACACGAAAGCCTCAGCATGAATGACTGAGGCCTCGGAACCGGAGTACAAGACGAATCCGTACTTCCATTTTGGATTTTAAGTATCCCTTGCAATAAGTTCAACTTTTACGATTTCCAATAAAGGACTTGATCTGAGTTGGGCCGCATCCGTATCCTGACTAAAAAAGAGTGTTGAACTCGTCGACTTCTCGACTTTATCAACACCCTCTTGTGCTTTTTATTTAAACGGAAACTTTAGTAGTTTTCCGGTGCCAAACGGCGCTCCACCAACTCAATCAAAATGTGAATGCACTTAATGTGCAACTCTTGCACACGATCGGCCCATTTGCCTGCTGGCGTCACAATGGCAATATCGGCTTCCGTGGCCAAAGGACTGCCTTCACGCCCCGTTAAACCGACAACAATCATGCCCTTGTCATGCGCAGCTTTAACCGCTTGCATCACATTGGCACTTGTGCCCGACGTCGTAATGGCTAAAAGCACATCCCCTTTTTGACCCACAGCGCTCACATAGCGAGAAAAAACATCGTTATAGCCGTAGTCATTACCGACGCAGCTCATGTGACTAGCATCCGCAATCGCAATCGCAGCAAAACCCGGACGATTCTGACGGTAGCGTCCCGTCATCTCTTCGGCAAAGTGCATGGCGTCGCACAAAGAACCGCCGTTACCGCAAGATAAAATCTTGTGACCGTTGGCGATGGCATCGGCCATCGCTTGGCCTGCGGCGTCAAGTTTCTCAAGTGTTGCTTCGTTCTTAATCAAAGCATCGAGCGCTTCTTGAGCTTCTTGTAACGCATTCAAAATATGAGGATTTGCCATTTTTGTTCCTTTTTTCTGCCATTAGCCTCGGCGTGAGAAAATCGCACTGGCGATTGTATTGGCATCGGTGTACTCCAATTCCACTCCTGCCGGAATCCCACGGGCCAAACGCGTCACTCGAATCGGACGCGAACGTGAAGCAATGGCTTTGGCAATAAAGTGTGCCGTTGCATCCCCTTCCGGTGTGAAAGGCGTTGCGATCAACACTTCTTTGAGTTGCTCGTCATTTTCCACTCGATCAATGAGTCGTTGAAGTTGCAACTCTTTTGCGCCCACCCCTTGCACCGGAGAAATCAAACCCATTAAAACAAAGTAGAGACCCTGATAGGTCAACGTTTCTTCAATGGCTTTTTGATCAGCCGGGCTTTCTACCACACAGATTTTCGAGCGATCACGCGTCTCGTCTCGACAAATCGGACAGAGCGTATCGTCAGTCAACGTGTTGCAAAGCTCACAGTGCTTAACGGTGTTGAGCGCTTGATCTAAACTACTCACCAACTCTCTGGCACCGAGTCGATTGTCTAACAACAAATGATAAGCAATGCGCGAAGCCGACCGAGGGCCTAGTCCCGGCAACTTCTTTAAGGCATTGATCAAATGATCAATCGACGTATCGGTGTTTGACATGGCGGTTTAAGTTCAATTAGAACATCATTCCCGGAGGCAAGGGCATGCCGGCCGTGGCTTGAGCCATCTTTTCCTTCGTGGTGGTTTCGACCTTATCCAAGGCATCCTTAACGGCCATGAAGACCAAGTCTTCAACCATATCCACGTCTTCTTCCATCAAGCTCGGATCCAACTTCACGCTCTTTAAGTTGTGCTTGCAAGTCATCGTGACTTTCACCAAACCGCTGCTGGATTGACCTTCAACTTCAAGTTGACCCAATTCCACTTGCAAACGCTTAATGTTTTCTTGAACACGTTGAGCTTGCTTTAAAAGAGCACCCATATTTCCACGCATAATGTTTCCTTTTTAAGTTAAAACTTTTCTCTTCTCATCAAGACTGACGAGAAACCAATTTCTTAATTGACGACTGATCAATTTTCGCATTAAAGCGACGGGCAATGATCTTGGCTTGAGGGGTATTTTTTAACGCCTCAATGGCCGCCTTTTTCTCTTCGGGATCGTCGATGGCAATGTAGTGGCTCTTTAACCACTTCGCCTCTTCTTTTTTCTTCGCTTCTCGCTTTTCCCAAACCATTTGTTGGTGAATTGTACGGGAACGTGGCTCAACGAGCTCCACTTCAATCTTCATGCGGTGGCCAAAGACCGGATCCACAATTCGTTGAACCAAACGCATCGCTTGTTCGTTTCTTAAGCGCCCCGAGTAGAAGGGATCCAAATGCAAACGAATGGTCGTGCCTTCGATGGCCACGCACTCACTTCTAAAGAGAATATCTCGAGCATAGGTCGAAGGATACGTGTAGCGCATCTTTTCGTACCAGACTTTCCCGATTTCACTAAATTCAGGAATCTCGTCCTCGGGCGTGGCTTCATAATAGTCCGAATAACCACTACCCAAATCCACGGATTCATCAGCCTCTTGAGCTTCTGCTTGAGGTTCATCAAAAGAAGGAGTGGCACTTGCGCCAAAATCATCATAGTCATCAATCGATGCTTGATAATCCGCTTCGCCGTACATCTGATCTGGATTGTACGGAACGTCATCCTCATCGTCTTCAATGACCGTACTCGTTTTTGTAACGGGTTTTGTCTCTTCAACGACAGGCGCTTCTTGAGGCTTTTCTTCAACAACAGGTTGAGGTTCGATCGGTTGCTGCTCTTGGCGGGCAGGCACCGCAGGCGCACTACCCGCTAATACCTCCCCCGGGACATCTTCCCAAGGAGCAGGTTCTGACGGTTCGGTCTTTTGGATAGGAGCAGATTCAACAACCAGTGAAACAGGCTTTGCAACGGGAGCTGTCACTTCTGAAGCGACGGGAGCCACCGGTGCTTTGGCTTCAACGGCCGGGGCCTTCACCTCAGGAAATTCAAAGCGCTTGGGTAATTCAGTCTTGACGAGACCCGCGGGCTTAAAGGCCAACATTCTCATCAAAGCCATCGTGAAACCCGCATACTCGTCGGGAGCCAAATTCATGTCGCCACGGGCGTTAAGCATGATTTGGTAATAAAGCTGTACTTCAGGTTTCGTAAAGACTTGGGCGAGTTCAAAAATCGCATCACGGTCTAAATCATCTGAAGCAACACTTAAGGGATCAAATTGCGCCAACGTAATGCGGTGCAAGAGGCTTGCCAAGTCACGCACAGCTTGAGAAAAACTCAAGCTTCGCATGGACATCGTGTTGGCAATCTCAAGCATTTGATGAGCGTCGCCCTTGGCTAAAGCACGAAGCAATTGAATCAAAACATCGCTATCCATCATGCCCAACATTTCGCGAACACTCTCAAGCGTCACGGGGCGATTACCGGCAAAAGCAATGGCTTGATCCAACAAACTTAAACCGTCGCGCATAGAGCCGCAAGCACCAATCCCTAAAAGCTTAAGGGCAGCGGGTTCAGCTTCAATCTTCTCAGCGTCCAAAATCGTCTTCATGTGATCGGCCACAATTTGCGGCGTCACATTGCGGAGATTGAATTGAATACAGCGAGAGAGCACCGTCACCGGAACCTTTTGGGGATCGGTCGTTGCCAAAATGAATTTCACATACTCGGGCGGCTCTTCGAGCGTTTTGAGCATGGCGTTAAAAGCGTGCGTGGTCAACTGATGGACTTCGTCAATCATGTAGACCTTGTAGCGAGCATTGGTAGGCGCATACATGGCTTGTTCAAGTAACGCCGTCATTTCTTCAACGGAACGGTTACTTGCAGCGTCCATTTCGATGTAGTCGACAAAGCGACCTTCATCAATCGCACGGCACGCTTCACAAACACCGCACGGGTGATCCGTCACGCCACCCTTGCCATCGGGCCCCATACAGTTGAGGCTCTTGGCCAAAATACGCGACAAAGTCGTCTTACCGACACCACGCGTACCCGTAAACAAATAGGCATGGTGAAGACGGTTTTCACGAAGTGCGTGCGTTAAAGCCTGAACAACAGGCTCTTGTCCCACTACACTTTCAAAATCATGAGGGCGCCATTTACGGGCCAAAACTTGAGAGGCCATGGTCAATCCTATTTCGACTCGGCAAAGTTCGCCAATGACTCACCGGTCAAACGGCAAATACGCCAGTTAGGTAATACGGAGGCACCGATTTTTTCATAAAAACCGATAGCAGGCTCATTCCAATCCAAAACCACCCATTCAAAGCGACCGCATTTTTCTTCGAGCGCTTTGGCGGCCAAGTAACGCATAATGGCTTTACCGTAACCCTTACCTCGATGAGCAGGATCAATGAAAAGGTCTTCTAAATAAAGACCCTTGCGGGTTAAGAACGTTGAGCAGTTATAGAAATAGAAGGCAAAACCCACCGGGGTTTCATCTTCATAAGCAATCACACAGTGAGCAATCGCCTTTTCGCCAAAAAGTTCTCGTTTGACATCATCAACGGTCGCAACGACCTCATCGAGCATCTTTTCATACTCGGCCAAACGACGAACGAAACTTAACACCAACTCGCAATCTTCAAGGGTTGCGGGGCGGATCTGAAAATTAGGCATAGATTACTCACTTCAAAATGAATGGGTATAACAGACTAAGTTTAGCGAAAAATCGATTTTTCTATCGGACGATAGTCCAAGCTTTATGCCGTTGCCATCGTCAAAAAGACACGCAAAGCCAACAAAATAAAGATCGTACCGCCGACACAGTTAATAATTCGGGCGGCTTTCGGTGTCGATAAAAGATGACGGAAGTTTGCAGCGACCCAACCGTAACCCAAGTGAATGACGCAAACCAACGAGAAATACGTCAAGCTCATAATCGCCACTTGACCCACGTAATTGAGTTCATGATCCAAAAACTGAGGGAACAATGAAATAAAGAACATGATCAACATGGGGTTGGTCATTTGAAGCGTCACCCCTTGAAGCCACAAGCGTCCACGCTGAGCGAAGTTAACAGACTCTTTTTCTTTAGTAGCCAATTCAAAGCTAAAGGGCTTGGCACGATAAAGTCGAATGCCTAAATAAATCATGTAGCAGGCACCCAAGGACTTAATCACTTCAAAGGTTGCGGGAGAATTGGCAATTAAGATGCCAAGACCCGTTGAAGAGATGACGGCCATGATGACAGTGCCAGAAGCCGTGCCCAAAATGACCCAACAAGCAGAACGTAAACCATAGCGGATGGCACTGGTGAGCGTCATCAAAACGCCGGGGCCAGGGGAGGCTACCGTGCAGCTTGAGGTAATTAAAAATAAGAGAAATAAAGAGGTGTTGATCATTTTGGGGAAGAATGAGTTTTCAGAAGGTGAATTTTAATCCTTTAGTAGCTTTAGAAGTTAAAAACCATATGAGTGGCTCAAAATTTATCTTCGGCATTACTTAGAAAACAAACTCTCCTTTCCACATTCGATGTTTACCTAACCTATTTCCGTTATTAAATACAATTTGAAGCAACTCAAAACTTTATCTTTTAATTTCAATGAAATAGCGATTTTGTAACTGTTTTACGGCATAATTTATAGAATCTTACGTTGAATTTTGTTCGATAATTAGTAGACATGAATAAAGTCTCATCGTTGCAATAATGAACCAAACCTATAGCAAAAAATAACTCAATCACGACGATTAGTTACGCAAAGGAATAGAGTTTATGAAGCCCGAAGATAAAGCAAGAGTATGGATCGACATGAAGCTTCGCGACGCTGGTTGGGAAGTGATTGATCGCAATCAGTTAACCCCGAACTCAAACGCAGTTGCAATCCGCGAAGGTCTGATGGAGGGTAACAAAGAATCAGACTACCTTTTGCTTGTCGGAGGCAAAGCTATCGGAGTTGTCGAAGCAAAAAAAAGCGACATCCGCATTAACGACATCAAAATGCAATCTCAGGCGGAAGATTACACACGGCTTTTGCAAAAGTGGTATCCGACCTACGAAAAAGTGATTCCTTTTGCTTATGTATCCAATGGACGAGAAATTGCTTTCAAAGATGTGCGCATAAAGGACTCCGAATTTGCACAGCAAAAAGATTTTCACCGCCCGCGTGAACTTTTGAAAAGCCTAGGAATTGAGAAAAACTATAACTCCTTCCCATTCCTAGATCCGAAGGGTTTACGAACTTGTCAGTTTGAAGCAATTCAAGCATTTGAGAATTCTATTAAAAGTGGGAAAAAGCGCGCTTTAATGGTTTTAGCTACAGGCGCAGGGAAAACTTTTACTTCATGTATGGTCGCTTATCGAATGCTTAACTACACTCCAGTTAAGCGTGTGTTATACCTTGTTGACCGAAATAATCTTGGTTCGAACGCCCTCGATAACTTCTCTCGCTTTTCATTAACAGAAAAGGGACAAGTATTTACTGATATTCACGCAGTCGAAAAACTAACAAGCAAGCCGTTAAATGAAAAAACTAAAGTGTATATCAGCACTATTCAAAGATTGTATTCGCAACTAACGGGCGAATCTATTGAGTACAGCGAGGAAGACGAGGATAACCGTAAAGGGCACAAGGAAGGTGATGTTGTTGAAATTCCTGAAAATCCGCGAATCCCCTCGGACTTCTTTGATTTGATAATTATCGACGAATGTCACCGCTCTATCTATAGCGACTGGCAAAAGGTACTATCCTACTTTAATAACGCATTTTTGCTTGGCTTAACCGCAACGCCAATCTCAGAAACGAATACCTTCTTTGAAAATAATCAGGTTTCTGACTACACATTAGAAAAATCTATTGTGGATGGTGTGAACGTTCCTCATCGTATTTACCGGATAGCAACTGATTTAGGTGAACATGGTGGCGAAGTTCAAGCTGGAACTCAAATTGAAGTTACAAGTCGAGAGACAAATCGAACTGAAATTCGAGATGTTAAGGAAGATACTACCTTTTCGAAAGGGCAACTAAACCGAAGCATCATTGTTGAAGATAATATCCGGAAAGTGCTTCAGCACTACAAAGATGTGGTGTATTCCGAGCTGTACCCCGAACGTGAACCGAATTTTGACTATTTACCCAAAACATTAATCTTTGCGACTAGTGAAGCTCATGCCCAAACCGTTGTCAGAATTGCAAAAGAGGTTTTCGATAAAACAAATGACGAGAAATTTGTTCAGCGAATTACATATTCAGTTGGTAACAGCCAGGATTTAATTAAATCTTTCAACATTGACAAAGAATTTCGAATTGCAGTAACCGTTACCCTAGTTGCGACGGGCACTGATGTCCCGCCGTTGGAAGTTCTGATCTTTCTCAATGACGTTCGTTCCGATGTTCTCTATCGACAAATGAAAGGGCGAGGCGTTAGAACAATTAAACCAGACGCATTGCAAAAGGTTACTCCTAATGCCTACTCAAAAGATTTGTTCTTTTTAATTGATGCGGTGGGAGTCACTGAAAGTGAAAAAGTTACTCCTTCACCATCTGATACTGCCAAGCGTCCGTTCAACCCAACGTTAGAACAATTAATCGAGCAAATGTCGCTTAGATATATCCCTGATGATTATTTGCAATTACTTGCAGGGAAACTTAGCAGAATAGGCAACTGTGCGGATAAAGAAGATTTAGATCGTTTTTATGAAATCGCCAACTTTAACCTGCTTGATTTGGCTAAACGCATATTTGATGCTCTTGAAAAGAGCCTATTGCCAGAATTCATTTCTGCAAACGAGGAAAATGCCGAAAGAGTAGCATTGGTTAGCGACCTCTTAAATAATATTCCAGCTCGTAAAAAACTTATCGAGATTGCTAAAGGATATGTAAAAGTTACAAAAGAAACCCCTGACAATATTCAACATTTCGGGTTTTCTATGGAGCTAGCAAAAAAGTCTATTGAGGAGTTTGAATCCTACGTTCAACGCCATCGCGATCGTATCGAGGCATTAAGACTGATTTATAACAATGAAGTTGGACAGTTAACCAGTAAAATGCTCAAAGACCTAGAAACGAAACTTCGTGAAGATCTTCCTGGTTTTAATTCAACTCTTCTTTGGGGTGACTACGAGCGTCTGAACATTGAAAACAAAGGCGTTGTTAAACCTTTGATTGGAGAACAAATTGATGCTATTACCAACCTCATTCAACTTGTTCGTTTTGCATACAAACAAATTACATCTTTGTATGCAATTCCAACTATTGTTGCCAAGCATTTTGAACTTTGGTGCGGACAAAAACAACGCGATTTTTCAATGAACCCTGAACAAAAACTTGTATTTAAAAAAGTTGCTGAGTACATTGCTATGAATGGCTCAATACAAGCAAAGGACCTTCTTAACAAAAAGCCTGATTTACTGAATGCTTTGTTAAGAATGTTTAAGTCTATGCCTGCCGCTAATGAGCAAATTGCATCCCTTAATCAATTTATTTTAAAAGTAGCCTAAATCATGAATGAAAAAGACCTTGTTAATAAAGCTTGGCGACTTGCAGATGTTCTGGCAGGAGCTGGTATTGGATTTACCGATTATCTTACTCAATTAACTTACCTGCTTTTCCTCAAAATGGATCAGGAGCGAGTGGATTTTTATGAACAAGAATCTTTAATTCCTGATGGATACCGTTGGCCAGATTTGTTGAAATGTGAAGGTGAAGAGCTTATTGGACAGTATGAAAACACACTTGAATTATTAAGTAAAGAAAATAATCTCGTGGGTACCATTTTTGCAAAAGCTCAAAATCGCATTGAAACGCCAGTCTATTTGAACCGTGTTATTGAACTTATTAATGAAGAACAATGGCTACTGATGGATGCTGATGTTAAGGGCGGTTTGTATGAGGGCATTCTGCAAAAGAATGGTCAAGATAAAAAAAGTGGTGCGGGTCAATATTTCACGCCTCGTCCTTTGATTGATGCAATCGTCGACATTGTTAATCCCAAGATTGACGAAACTGTTTGCGATCCTGCATGTGGTACTGCAGGCTTCCTACTTTCTGCGTACAACCACATGAAAGTTCAGTCGTCTGATGAAGAAAAACTTGACTTCCTTCACTCTAAAGCCTTATCGGGATTTGACATTACACCCCTAGTTGTCACGCTTGGCTCAATGAATATGTACTTGCACGGAATCGGTCATACAACATCTCCGATTAAGTGCCAAGACTCACTTCTGAAAGAACCTTCTAACTTAGCCGATGTGGTTTTGGCCAACCCACCTTTTGGCACAAGACAGGCTGGCTCAGTGGAAGTCAACCGACCTGATTTCATTACGACCACCAAAAATAATCAGTTGAATTTTGTTCAACACATCATGAGTTTGTTAAAAGCCAATGGTCGTGCAGGGGTGGTCTTACCTGACAATGTTTTGTTTGAACGTGAAGGACAAGAAATTCGTCGACGTCTGCTTGAACGTTTTAACTTGCATACGATCCTGCGGTTGCCTACAGGAATTTTCTATGCACAGGGCGTACAAGCTAATGTCTTATTTTTTGAAAATGGAAAAGAAACTAAAGACGTTTGGTTTTACGACTATCGTACAGATGTAAAACACACTCTAGTTTCCAATCCTCTTCAACGCAAGCACCTTGATGAGTTTGTTAACTTGGCTTCAGTTCCATTGGACAAACGTCAAGAAACCTATGACGCTGAGAATAATCCTAATGGCCGCTGGCGGAAATATGCTGCTGAAGAATTACTTCAACGCGATTTAATTAGCCTTGATATTACTTGGGTTCAAACTGAAAAGTCTGAGATCGAAAATTTAACACTCGAAGAAGTAATGGCTCGCATGGAAGAACGCATTACTATCATTAACGAAGCCTTTGCCAAATTAAAACAAGAGGTGTTGTAAATGTTTGAACAAATGCGACAACGCCTTATCGAAAAGGCTATCCGAGGACAATTGGTTCCTCAGTCAGACTC